>NZ_JBQKLQ010000002.1:0-372545 GCF_052116145.1 Fundicoccus sp. Sow4_F4
TGTGTAACTGCTCTAACCAGTTTATCTGCTTCATCCATTGTCATTGAACTTAGTAGCTCTCCATCTTCTGGTTTTCTACCTGTCCACTCAGTAGCTTTAGACTCGTCTTGCATTGTCAATACGACTCTGTCATTAACAATGTCATCCCAGTATTTTGAGATAAGCTCTACATGCATCTCATCAACCTTTTTATATAAATCAGTTGCTGTAGTAGTCTCATTAATATCAATAACACCTTGACCGATAATATCACCCGTATCTACGCCTTCATCAAGTTTGAACATGGTAACGCCAGTCTTATCTAGTCCTTTGATGATAGCCCATGGAATAGCTGCCCTACCTCTACCTACCGGAAGAAGTGTTGGATGCATTCCTATGCAACCATTAGTCGGCGTTGTTAAAACTTCTTTCTTTGCAATCTGTGACCAACCGATAATGAAAAGCCAATCAATCTCATTTTCTTTTAAAGCTTCAATAACTTCTGGATTGTTGATGTTATTGATTTTAAGTAATGGCGTATTCTCTCTTTCTGCTATTTCATCAAGGTAGATTCTTCCAGATTTATTCTTAGCCTTTTCATCTTTCAATGTGATAAGAAGATCTAGTTTGCCACCAATTCTATATATTTCTTCAATGCAACTTAAGCCCAACTGGACACAAGTTGTAAATGCAATTTTCTTCTTCATAATTTCGATTCCTCTCCAATTAATGCTGAGTTTGCTAGAAATTAAAACCCTCTTCTAAATACACTTTCAAAGCTTTCAGCATAAACCATACCAGCCTGCCCACCTCTGTATGCTGCAAGGCCTTTTAAAGCTTCATTACTTCTTGGGTGTGGATATGGTCTCATCACTCCTCTATACATAGAAAGAGCTTCTATCTTCTTATCTACAGCTTCTTCGCCTACTTCGACAAAGGTATTCGGATTGAACTGATTCATAGATTTATTTAATGCCCACTCAGTAGCAGAAGGTACTTCCATAAAGAGCAGTTCTTTTAATGGACTAACTTCTGGTCTTCGTTGAAAAAGTCTCACTGCAGCTTGACATGCAAGAGACGTATGTAAGTGATCATTATTTAAATCTGCTGGATGATGTGTGAAAACTACTTGAGATCCAGTCTCCTCAATTGCTTTTTCTATAAATTGAACCAGTTTGAGATGAGGTACTGTATTGAATTCGATATTTGGGAATTCGCCTTTAATGACTCTTTTAACGCCTAATAAGCTTAATGAGTTATTAACATCCTCATGAAGTTCTTCTGTTTCTGGTCTATGATTTCTTGCATTAACTTCTCCAGACATGATACATACATTCACTGTATGTCCTTCCTGTGCCAATTTATACATAGTGGCTCCTGCACCTAAAACTTCATCATCTGGATGTGCTACTACTACTAAATAATTCATCTTTCATACCTCACTTCATGTAATGGAATTTCTTATATTAAGTACAAGTTCTCTTGAGTTGAGAACCTTAATTGCATAATTTATGTATTTAAGTTGATCTTTTAAAATGTACATTTTTGGTTTTCTGTTGAAACCCCTTATATTACTGACTTACAACTTGTTTATCCTTTCACCATACTCACGTCGCGCCCGATTATGCTGAAAGGATGTGTTTTATGCAACATATGGTAGTCAAATATTTTTGACCCACAACATATTGCGTTTTCATTCTTCTAAGATACTCACGTCGACGCGGTTATGGTAAAAGAATGTAATTCACGCAATATATGGTAGTCAAATATTTTTGACCCACAACATATTGCGTTTTCATTCTTTTAAGATACTCACGACGTTATACTCATTCAATCAACAACGCTATTTTAATTAAAGAATTGCAGTGTCTCATATCACAATTTATATTTGTTCCATTCAATACTATTCATGCACATGTATCTTGACTGTGCACTCAATATTTTTTTTCACTTATATTTTCTTTACGTATAGTCATAAAATCGTTTAGAAGAATCCACTGTTATTTAATCTATTATTAGTCCTCTCAAAAATAACCTCACATCTTAATAATCTGGTCATTCTGGTTATTGTTACTACAAAACATCTCACGTCAATTCAAAAAGACAAGCCTTGTTTTAATAATAGACATTTCATCCTTCGAATCTTAAAAATCTGTGATAATTCATCAGAGTTTGTTTTTATAAGAATTCCACAACTTTTATAATAGAATCACCTAATAGATAGATTTATCGATTGGGTGATTCGTACACATAGTTCTAACTTATATAATTGGAGATAGGCTTTGGTACCTTAGGCTAATCAAATAACCTCATTCATTATCTTAACAACAAAAAAATTAAATCTTAACAAACCCTATTAATCATTTCATTTATTTTTAATTTTAGACGACAGCTCTATTATATCATTTTTTTCTATATAAGAACATACAAAATAAGCCAACGTGAAAAATCACATTGACTCGTTCGTCATTTTTTAGTTAACTTTCGTCTCTTAGCATATGGCTAATGAATAGGCTACACTAAGTTAGACAGTAAAATTAAGGTCTAGTAGAATGAAATAAAAGAACCTGAAACGGAGAGAATCTACCATGACTGAAAAAAGAGTACGCAGAACGTTTACGCCAGAATTTAAAAGCTAAGTAGTACGACTTTATGAAAGCGGAAAACCACGTGCAGACATTATACGTGAATATGATCTTACAGCGTCTGCATTTGATAAATGGGTGAAACAAAGCCAAGCTTCTGGCTCTTTCAAAGAAAAGGATAATCGTACCCCTGAAGAAGAGGAATTAATCAAGCTTCGCAAAGAAAATCAACGTCTAATGATGGAGAATGATATTTTAAAGCAAGCCGCGCTGATCATGGGACGAAAGTAGATGTAATCCGTAATAACGCTCACAAATACTCGGTATCAGCAATGTGCGAAGTTCTTGGAATCGCTAAAAGTACCTACTACTATGAATCCAAAAAAGAATCAGAGAACGAGGGACTTATTGCCCAGCCCCTATTCAACTTTTTGGTTCTTCTCTAGCGCTTAAACGGTATAAGTCTTCACGAAAATTCCCGCATTGGTAAGTATCGACAGAAGTCTCTTCAAATTGCATAACTGGACTAGATTTGCCTAGTGTAATCGTATAGTTCAACCCTTATATCCCTTAATAGTTCGAATCACGATATTTTTTCTAGATTAGTTTGTTAATCAGAGTCTCCAATAAGCATAGCCTTTTGAAGTAAAGTGTTCATGATCTAAGATACTCTTAATATCAATCAACACGCGCTCTTCGTTTGTTAATTTGGGGTTATATAATGCTTCAATCTCCTCGATTGACAATACTTTAAACGCTTCATGACCTACGGCTAAGACCACACAGTCTGCATCTTGAATGTCTTCATACTTAGACAACGTCACGCCATATTCTTTTAATGCATCTGTTTCAGACGCCCATGGATCGACAATTTCAGGTTTGATGTCATACTCCGCTAATCGTTTGAGTATATCGCCTACTTTAGAGTTACGCGTATCTGGAGTATTTTCTTTAAAGGTTAAACCCAATACCACCACTTTCGCCTCAATGACTTTTTTGCCTGTTTTGATTAAGCCTTTAATAATTTTATCGGCTATAAATTCACCCATGCCATCATTGATCTCACGCCCTGATTTAATTATTTGACTATGATAGCCTAAGTTCTCTGCTTCATATATAGTTAATCTATATACCCGAAGGTATACAAACTAAGTATATAGAAGGTTGTCATCTATTTGGACTTCTCTCCGCACTCGGTGGACTTATTGTCCGCATTCAGTGGACGTCTCGCGCGCACTAGTGGACAGCTAGGGATGCAATAATCAAGGTGGTCTGATTCCAGTATTCGTTGGTTGGTTATTGCATTCAAATAGAGCCACTTCGGCGGAGATTAGAGCCACTCAATGCATGAAATACAGCCACCCAGTGCGGAAGGTGAGCCAGATAAATCAACTTATTTATTACAACCTCTTGTATAATTATTGAACATACCAAATGGTATGAATAATTATATAGGAGGTTTTTTGGTTGATTCAATATCGTAAGGTTTTAGAACTTTATTTTAACGGTTCTTCTCAGCGAACCATCAGCACAATGGTTGGAAGTTCTCGTAATACAATTAAGTCTATTATAGATCGTGCTGAGGTGCTTGGATGGACAGAATTAAAGAAAGAAATGACTGACTATTCATTGGAAGCGATGCTTTTTCCTGAGAAGACACCTACGGTTAAAGGGTATTTCAATGAAGATTGGGAGTATATTCATAAAGAATTATTGAAAAAGAACATGACGCTTAAATTGCTTCATACTGAATACGAGCAACGTGCTAGAACAGCTCATAAGATTCCTTATGCTTATCGAACATATTGTGAACATTACGGCACCTATGCCGCTAAACACAAGCTTACAATGCCCGTTAAGCGAAAGCCTGGTGAGATTATGGAGGTCGATTGGGCTGGGAGTAAATTACATTTAATCGATCGGGAATCTGGAGAAAAAATTGATGTGTATATTTTTGTAGCTACCTTAAGTCACAGCAAACTTAGTTATGTTGAGGGGTTTTTAGATATGAAATCTAGCAACTGGATTCGAGCGCATGTTCACGCGTTTGAATACTTTGAAGGGGTTACAGAAACGTTAGTACCTGATAATTTAAAAACTGGTGTCATTAAACCTAATGGAGTAGAACCGATTTTAAATGAAGCTTACCGTGAATTGGCCGATTATTATCGGACAGTCATTGTGCCTACTCGTGTGGTCAAACCTAAAGACAAAGCTAGTGTAGAAGGATCAGTTGGCTTAGTATCGCGTCAAATCATCGCTGCCCTAAGAAACATCCAGTGTTTTTATTTAGATGAATTAAACGAGCTCATCTGGGAGAAACTCACGGAAGTAAACAACGCACCTTTTCAAAAGAAGAAAGGTTCAAGACGCAGTGTATTTGAAGAAGAGGAAGAACCTTATTTACAACCACTTCGTTATCCTGCCTTTCAAATAACGGACTGGAGAATAGCTAAAGTACAATTAAACTACCACATTCAAGTTGACCGAAACTATTACTCCGTCCCGTATGAATATGTTCAATGTTCGGTTGAAGTCCGATTGACAGAGAACTTAATTGAAGTTTACTTTAAACAAAGCCGAATTGCATCTCATAAAAGGCAGTTAGCTTTGATTGGACAATATAGCACATTGGTCGATCATATGCCCGATCACCACCGTTTATACATGGAACATACTCCGGACAGTGCGAGGGAGTGGGCAGAAGACATTGGTCCTTTTACGTTATCTTTTGTTGAAAAAATCCTCAGTAATAATGTTGAAAAACAAGCGCTGAAAGTCTTATTAAACTTTCAAAATCTGACAAAGAAGCACCCACTATCCTTAATTGAAACGAGTTGTGAAATTCTTCTGACAATCACCGAACAACCCACACTATCGACTTTTAAATCAATACTCACGAGACAAAAGAAACGTCTTGATAAAAAAGCAACTACAACCAACCATTTGGTTGATGATAGCCACGGGTTTGTCCGTGGTGCCACATACTTTGGAGGGAAATAAATGAGAAACGAAGCAACCTTAGAAAAACTGAAGCAATTACGTTTAAGTGGTATGGCCGCCTGTTATGAAGAACAAAGTCAGTCTAAAGACTATCAAAACCTATCGTTTGAAGAACGATTTAAATTACTGGTTGATTATGAATACGCGCGTCGCCAGTCTAACAAATTAGCAGCACTCATTAAAAAAGCTGACTTCAAAGAACCTTCAGCCTGTATGGAGGATATTGAATATCACCCAGACCGTCACTTAGATAAAGAATTACTAACTCGCCTTTCAACGGGACAGTATGTTCTCGATCATCATAATATCATCTTGATGGGAGCCTCTGGCAACGGTAAGACTTGGTTATCTAATGCGTTAGGTGTACAAGCTTGTCGTCAGTTTCATAGTGTTAAATATATTCGACTACCCGAATTAATCGATGAACTTAAAGCGGCCAAATATGAAGCAGATGGTAGCTATCGAAAACTCGTGACAAAGTATCGGAAGTTTAAGGTCCTGATTTTGGATGAATGGTTATTGTCTTCATTATCCGCAGAAGACTCTTTACATGTGTTTGAAATAATTGAGGCTCGGTTAAAGAATGCATCCACCATCTTTTGTTCTCAATTCGCACCGGAAGGATGGCATACGAAAATTGAAAACCTTCAATTAGCAGACGCGATTTTAGACCGGATTGTCCATGATTCCTATAAAATTTTGATAGATGGCGACGTATCGATGCGTGAACGTCATGGGATTAGGAGCTAACTATAAAAAAAGAAATAGATTATAAAGACAAATCAACAGCAATCAATATTTAAAAAATTAGTTGTTAAAATGATTTATGATCAAGCAAATACCCCTAGCTTATCTCAATGGCTAGGGGCATCTCTGTATTTACTGGCTCACCTTCCGCACTGGGTAGCTCTGTTTCATGCATCAGGTGGCTCTAATCTCCGCTCAAGTGGCTCTATTTATCCGCAATACTCATTGGTCTCAACTCAACTGCGAATTCATGTTTTTTTAGGGTAGTCTAATGTGTGAATCAGGATGGTCTCAAATGGATATCGCATGGACTGATTACGCGAAATACTCATATATTACCATATTTATCGCCAGACAAATAGAGAAAAAGTAGCCAAAGTGCGTAAACACCTTGACTACTTTAATGAACATTAGTTATCTTGCGCTCGCAGCGCCTGACTCATTTGAATTAAGTACTCTCTTAAGCCCGCACCAATCTCCGGATGCTTTAAACCATACTGTAAACTTAAATCGACATAGCCCATCCGGTTGCCCACATCATAGAGTTTGCCTTCAATCCGTTTCGCAAAGACTCTTTGCGTCTGATTCAAAGTCGCAATCGCATCGGTTAACTGAACTTCACCGTCTTTACCCGGTGCAAGATTTTCTAAGATATCGAAAATTTGCGGTGTTAAGACATAACGGCCCGCAATCCCTAACTGACTCGGTGCCTCGGCCGGACTCGGTTTCTCAACCAGCCCCAAGAGACTAAAGACGTCACCGTCAAAGCCATCGACCGCCTGGTCAATTTCAATGATGCCATACTGGTCTGTCTCGGCCTGAAGCATATCAATCACCGCAATGTTCGCAGCCCCATTGACCTCATACAAATCAAGCAACTGTTTCGTAACCGGCACATCACTCTCGAGAATGTTATCTCCCAACATCACCACAAATGCTTCATCACCAATAAAGGATTTGGCCTGAGAAATCGCATCGCCCAAACCCTTGGGATAGGCTTGACGTACGAAGAATAAATCGGCTTTGGTCGTTGATTTAACCAGCTCCAACAACTCCCATTTGCCCTTTTCTGCCAAGTTCTGTTCTAACTCAACGTTTGAATCGAAGTGATCCTCAATCGGACGCTTGTGTCGCCCGGTAATAATCAAGATTTCCTCGATGCCCGATGCTAACGCTTCTTCGACAATAAATTGAATAATTGGCTTATCCACGATCGGCAACATTTCTTTGGCCGTGGCTTTGGTCGCCGGCAAGAAGCCCGTCCCATAGCCCGCCGCCGGAATCACCGCTTTCTTTATCTTACGCAAAGCAAACCCTCCTATTTACTGAATATGCAAAATATAAATGAAAATCATCTAGTCCCGGTTAAATACATCCCGAGTATAAACTTTTTCTTCAACATCTTTTAAATCGTTTGATAAACGATTCGCAACAATCACATCAGAAATCTGTTTGAATTCATCAAAGTCTTTAATCACACGAGAACTAAAGAACTCATCGGCAGCTAAAGCTGGTTCAAAAACAACGACTTCAACACCCTTAGCTTTAATTCGTTTCATAATGCCCTGAATTGCTGACTGTCTGAAGTTATCAGACCCTTCTTTCATCGTAAGACGGTGAATCCCTACAACACTCGGTTTTTTGCTTAAAATCATATCCGAGATATGATCCTTACGGGTTCTGTTCGCATCCACTACCGCCGACATAATATTCTGCGGCACATCTTGGTAATTAGCTAGTAACTGCTTCGTATCTTTCGGTAAACAATAGCCCCCATAACCAAAGGAAGGATTATTATAGTGTGAGCCAATCCTAGGATCAAGCCCCACCCCTTCGATAATATCCTTACTTGCTAAACCACGCACCTCAGCATAAGAATCCAACTCATTAAAGTAAGCAACGCGTAAAGCAAGGTACGTATTGGCGAATAATTTAATCGCTTCTGCCTCAGTTGAGTCAGTGAATAGCATCGGAATCTCTTGATCAATGGCACCCTCAGCTAACAGATTAGCAAAAGTCTTCGCACGCTCAGATTTCTCCCCAACCACAATTCTCGAAGGATGCAAGTTATCATAAAGCGCCCGCCCCTCACGTAAGAATTCTGGTGAAAAGATAATATTCTCAGTGTTATACTTCTCACGCATCTCAGCAGTATAGCCCACTGGGACTGTCGATTTCACAATCATCGTTGCGGTTGGATTAATACGTAATACATCTTCAATCACTGCTTCAACACTACTTGTATCGAAATAGTTCTCGTTAGGGTCATAATTGGTAGGAGTTGATATTATGACAAAATCAGCTCCAATGTATGCATTTTCAACATTTGTAGTAGCTGTTAAATTCAAATCTTTGTTTTTTAGATATTCTTCTATCTCAGTGTCTTGAATTGGAGAAATTTTATTGTTAATTAACTCCACTTTCTCTTGAATAATGTCTAATGCGACAACTTCATTGTTCTGGGCTAATAAAACTGCGTTGGACAATCCAACGTAGCCTGTCCCTGCAACTGTAATTTTCATAAAAAACCTCCTAGTATACTCTTTAAAACACCATTGAAAATCATCAGTATTTATACGAATTCTTATCCATCAACCCGTAAACACCACTTTATCTATTTTGATACATATTAATTCTTTCATCCATTATTATTCCTCTATCAATAATTAATGAATCTACTAATGATTTGGAATAAACGCCGTTGATTAATTCATTAATATAAACTTGAATTGCCGCAGAAATACTCTCTGATGAAGTCTTAAAGAAAATTGAAGGTGTATGATCTACAACGTAATGTAATATACCATCAACTGTATAGGTGGGCTCAGATATTGTAGTAGGAATACTAGTTTCAATCGCGCCATTCCTATCACAACTTATATCAATGATTAAGGAGCCTCGCTTCATTTTAGAAAGATCATCTTTATAAATAATATGATCTTTCCTATTAACATCCCATAAAATTGCATTAACCACTATATCAAACTTTGAAATTTCTTCTCTCAATAAACTTTCCGTTCTTCTATTAAAAGATGTAATTTCTGCGCCCAACATGGCAAGAATTTTATAAGCTCCTTTTGCAACGTTACCATTACCAATTATAGCAACTCTTGAATTATATAACATCTCACCGTAATATGGTAACGCGTGAATCAGTGCAGCTTCTCCCGCAAGCTCATTATTTCTGTAAAATATATGTCTACCGTTGTAATTCATATCTTCCCAAGCGAAGGCTGTCAATTTTCTTTTAATGAGACTGTCAGTAATATCTCTATTTTGAACTGCGTGAACCCAGCCAAAAATAATCTGGTTATTTAATTCATTTAAATAATCAGCATCTCCTATTTTAGGATCACAAATTATATCCATCGTTAACACTTCTTCACGAGGGACAATGTTTGCTCCTGCATCAATATAATCTTGATCGCTGAAACCTAAATTAATGCCATAATTTTTTTCAAAATAAAGATATTCAGGGTGCTTAACGTTATGAATGTGTTGTGGAAAAAGTGCTATTCTCTGCTCATTTTTTTTCTTTGAAATAGGAAACCCCATAGTTTTCATAAATATTCTCCATTCTTACAATTTCAACATGCTACCCAACAATAAATCTGCCTCATAAGGAAGGTTGGAATCTATTCCTCCAGACGGAGTAAATGTAAGTTCTCCAAAAACAATTCTATTATCAATATTATATAAGTCTGTTCTAACAAATGGAAATGGACTTGATAGTTTGTCCGCACATAAAAACATTTCTTCTATTATAGCTGGTTTTTCTAATTTGAAATTTTCAGGTGCTGAAATTCCATCTTTATTTATTCTTTGTAATTCCCAGTTTCTATTAAAAAAATAAAATCTAGGTTTATTTTTTTCTCTATCAACACAAATCATTACTAATTTTGCTTCACCATTAAAACAATAGAATTTGTAATCATCAGGTAAGGGTGTGTGTTCATTTCCCAAATACTCTTCACAAATGATTTTAAGATCTGCGTACTTATATTGCATTTCAGCCCTAATTAGATATGGTTTATTTCTTTTCCAATTATCGCCCCACTTTTTAAACCTACTGATATTTCTCCCTAAATCTTTTTCTTTATCTAAGCAAATAAGATTTCCGCCAGAACCAGTATTCCATTTTAAAGCAAATTGGTTTGGTAATTTATTAAAATCAATCTCGTTTACGGAACTATAAATGCCATATAATTTCGGTAAAATATATGTTAAATCTAAACTTTCTACATAATTCCTTACAGAAACTTTATTAGCACAATCAATTACCAATTGATTTTCGTTATAATTATTTAATTTTAGCCATGATATTTTTTCGTCTAGTGTTTCTGGTTCTTGTAAATTGATTTTTTTCTTTTTAATGATAAAATAACTCACCTTAGTATTTAATTCTGGGGAGATTAATGTTAAATACTTTCTGACTTTGTTAATTACATTTTCTTTTCCAACTTTTAATATATTGTCTGCCATTAATTTACTCCTTTATTTATAGTCTAATTACAACTCCCGATAATAATATTTCTTCTCTAAACGGTTTAAAATTAGTAAATTATCATTACTCTTTTTTTTAACCATTCCACTGCACATCTTTTTTAATAATCTTGGCTGGATAACCTGATATAATAACATTTTGTTCTTCAAATTTTTTAGTTACTACACTCCTATAGCCAATTATATTTTCAGAACCAATAATTACACCTTTTAAAATATCAACATTAGCTCCTACCCAAACCCTATCTCCTATAGTTACTGGTTTTGAAGATGTTTGTATTGTATTTGAAGTTAAGTCGATTATTTGATGACCATCTGAGTCTCTAATGTTTACTTCCCAACCAAATAGAACATCATTACCGACTGTGATTCTATTTGAACATGAAATAAAACAGTTTTTATTACATTGGAATTTATCACCAAACTCTAATCTACCTCCACTAACTCTTAAAGATATTCCTTGACTAAAATTTGCTTTTCCATGAAATATAATTTTACCGTGTTCATCTACATCAAAATAACCTTTACTTTTATATCCTATGTTCACTCCAGATGAACCAGTCGTAAAATTTAATTTAATCATGAAAGTCGAAATTTTAGAACAATTTATTTCAATAGAATTTTTATAAAGTTTTTTTAATTGAACATCGTAGGAGATTAGAAATGGCAATTTAATTGCATGTTTGAGTGGAAACACTTTGAAGTTAAAATAAATAGTTTTAGGGAGTGATAATATAATTTTAATAATTAAGATAGCTTTCATTTTTAGACACCTTTACTTGTCACCAATATTTTTTCGCACGAGATACTTTTTAAAAATTAACTATGACATCTTTTCTCATGTTAACTCTCAACAACCAAATCACGTATTCTTTTTGCCGGTACTCCAGCATATAAAGTATTAGGTTCAAGGTTCGAATTAACTAAAGAACCTGCGCCAACAACAGTACCATTCCCAATTTTTACTCCTCCTAGTATCGTTACTCCAGCGCCAATCCAACAGCCATTTCCAATTTCTATAGGACTATACGTAGCATTTCCAGCTCTTCTTAAGGGACTACCTATTTCATGGCCATCAGTTATCAGGTTACATTTAGGGCCAATTGCTACATTGTCCCCAATCGTTGTACCAGGTCTAATTAAACATTGTTGATTAATAAAGACATTACTTCCAATTTTAACTGGAAATTTTTCTGTTGCACAAAGTTCGGTTTTTCTAAAAATTATGACTTTTTCGCCTATTTTTATAGTGTTTTTTTCAGCTAGAAATTTAACTTTCTCAAATTGACATCGGGACCCAATTTCGAATGAAAAAGATTTCAACAAACTACTTCCGTGCATTTGGATTTTCTTAAAAATTTTTTTAATCATTATGAGCTCCTTAATAATCAAAATTTCTGATTAATTTATAAAGTTTTCCACGAATGAAATTGCGAGTAAATCATCTAAACTATTTCCATATTTATATTTGGTAAAAATCGAGTAATATCAACTACCTATTTAGTAATTTCACTCAGGACAGATTTAGTATAAACTGTGGTGTTGTTTTTTACATCTTTAAGTATTAAAGAGTTAGCTCCGACAATAGAATTTTCTCCTATAATACACGGTCCTACTATAGTGGAATTACTATAAATTATCACATTTTTCCTAATTAATGGTTGAGTTAGTATTAAACTATTATATTCTCTTTTTTTACCATTACCGCCTAAAGTTACGCTTTGGTAAACTTTAACGTTACTCTCTGTAATAACATCTTTACCTATAACGACACCCATACCATGTATTAATACAAAACCTCCAGCTAAGTTGGCCCTATAATCTATATCAACTGAAAATAGCACTCTATTTAAATACATAATCAATTTTACTATTGGTAAAAAAACAGTCCATTTTTTTAGATAGTTTGCCACTCTATAGTTCATCACCGCATGAAAATTGGGATTTAATAATACAGTATAAATCATTTTAAAAAAAGAGCCATTTGAATAGTTTTTAAGGTCTTTTAATAACCGTGAGTCTTTCATTGTTATTACCATCCTTCAAATTTAAACAATTATTTTCATGAATTTTTTATGCTATTACTATAAATGTTTTTAAGCTTGTTGGCCGATTGGATAATATTAAAATTCGATTTCTCCATAATTTTATTCCCTTTGAAGTCCTCACGTATAATTTCTTTTGTAAAGTACTTATTAATTTTTTCAATTAAATCAGTCTGGTCGTTTTCTATTTTGAAAAATTCAACAGAACCTGTTATATTGACTTCTTTAGTTATGTTTTCTGAAACGAAACACTTTAGGTCAGCGGATTGAGCCTCTACAAGAGCTAACGGAAGTCCTTCAAAACGAGAAGGCATAACCAATGCGTCAAATAAGGAATAGTATCTATTAACATCTGTTCTTTTCCCTACAAATTTAATTATATCTTCTAAATTAAACTGCTTCACTTTATTCTCTAAACTTTCTCTTAATGGTCCATCTCCAACAAGAATTAATTTGTATTTATTTTTAAAATTTGATGATTTAATAAAGAGATCTATCAAGTATTCCTGATTTTTCTGATAAGTGAAATGCCCAACATGGCCTAATATTTTATCCCTTTTTGTAAAACCTAACTCTAATCGTAATTGTTTTCTGTCATTTGCGGAAAACTTATAATTCTCCGTAAGTATGCCATTCTCTATTACAACAAAATTCTTTTCTTTATATAGCCATTTACCAGCTTCATTCCCACAAGCTAAGCCGTGCGTGTAAAGAAGATTGAAGGGTATGTTCAAAATTTTATTTAGGTTTTTAAACTTTGTAAATGTATTATGAGAATGGGGCATTCTAACTTGTATGTTATTAATTTTCCCTAAAAACAATTCGATTGCTAACGTATTGCTGTTTCCATGTACATGTACTATATCGTAGTGTTTTTGTCGCATTATCTTATGAACCGCATGCATATAAGATAATGTATTACTACTTCTTCCTGGCACTATAAACATTTCAACATTATCTTTCATTAGAATCTCAGTTATATGAGTCGGGGGTGTATTGGGAAATATGAAGGAAAATTCCACATCCGATTTTTCCATGTTTAAATAATTATTCATTATTACACTTGTAATTCCGTCGAATCCTATTGACGTTGTCGCGATTACTAAAACTTTCATTTCATCCCTCAGTTTCTTGATATGTTTGCTTTATCTCTATAATTCATTAATTGCTTTAAATATTTATACTAAGGCATTACTACAATATAAGGAGACACTTTACCTTATTCTACTGAATGTTTAAATTGTATCTTCAAATGTCTTTTCAATAAAATCAGTGATCGTTTTATAAACCATTGAAGGTCTATTATATCTCTTAACAATTGGTTTACGCTTCATGCATTTATATACTTTTTCTAACTCATCAATTTCTAGAACCATACGCAAGTACCCTAGTTCATCTAACATGGTTGCAACTTGTATTTGATGGTCATCAGTATGTTCTTTAAACTTAAACAACCTTGGTACAGCGATTACCTGTTTGTTTTCTTTTAAAGCACCAATTAAAGCTCCCGTACCAGCATGAGAAATAATAAATTCAGCTTCTTTTTGATATTCTTTAAATTTATCAACAGATAAAAAACGTTCGTATTCATAATTCTTAGGTATATATTCAGATTGACCAATTTGAGCAAAAACTTTTTCTGTGAAAATTCCATTTCCCACAAGCAAATCAATTTGCTTCAATAATCTATCAAACTGATATTCTCGTGACCCTACACAAATAAAAATCAATATATACTCCCCCCAAAAACAGCCTCAGGATAAATATCTTTCAATGTTTCCCATTGGATAATAAATAGATCAACAATTTTATACATCAATTTTCCTGATTTAGTGCCATCATTAATTCTTGCAAACGTTTCTATATAAATAACTTTTTTCCGAAAAACTTTGCTAATTATTGCTAACGGTAAAGCAACCATCGTGCCGGTTGTAATAATTAAATCTGGTTTCTCAATGTACCAAATTTTCAATGATTTGAAAAAATTCATCGCCATTTTAAATGGATATTTTTTATCTTTTAATCCGGTTTGGAGCAAGTAATAATCTGCTTGGGATTTAAATTTTGTTTGTTCTGTTACCCAAAAAACATCATACTTTTCTTCAAGCTTTTTCAACATTTTTAATTGCTCATAATGACCACCAGATGATGATATTAAGCATATTTTGATTTTAGTCCTCACATTTAATCCTCTATTTCTCAGTATTTCTCATAGCAATACGCCATTCGGTTTTGGGATTTTTCATTATGATACTCTTCTTTTCTTTAAATATTGTTGTTTTCAGATTTTTAATCGTTCCAATCGGTGAGTTTAGTATTGTTTTAAGGAATACAGTAAAGCTTTTAAAAAATTGTCCATTTCTCATATAGAGTGGAATCATTCTATAGCGCCAATAATTTAAAATTTTAGGATGATGTTTCAAGTAGTCTTTGTGAATGGTCATAATATATTCCCAACCCTGTAATTGTTTACTAGGATCACTGGTTATTCTCTCACCTTCGTGAATAATGTAAATTACTAGGACCTCTTCCGAAATTGCTACTTTATACTCTTTAGCAATTCTTAAGAAAAGTTCCCAATCTTGACTGGATAATAAGTTGTTATCAAATTGTCCAACTTTTTCAACACTAATTCTTGATATCATAACAAACGAATTACTTCCTATAAAATTTGAATACATTAGCTTGTCAAAAACATAGCCGTTATACTTCTCTAATTTATCAGATGAAAACTCACCTACTGTTTCATTATATCTAACGGCTTTACAATATACCAAGCCTACTTGTGGGTCATCAAAGTACTTAATTTGAGTTTCTAATTTTGTATTTAACCAAATATCATCATCATCTAAGAATGCATAATATTCACCTACAGCATTGGACATCCCCGTATTCCTGGCAGCATTTGCACCTAAATTCACCTTATGTTGTATATACTTTACTCTTTTATCTTCATTATTTGAATAATGATTCATAATTGTATTCCGTCCGATAAAATCATCCGGACTATCATCCACTAAAATAACTTCAATTTTTTTATAAGTTTGATTAAGCGCACTTTGAACACTTCTCTGAACAATTGATATATCTCTCTTATATGTTGGTATAATTACACTGATTAACGGCTCCAGCTAGAACACCTTCCTTACTATATTTTTTGTTGTTTTTTCTTAATTAGCGATACAATATAATCTACCATAAACTTAAATGTATTTTTATATATAATTACAACACATATTAATGCGAAGATATAACCACAAACTGTAATAATATTAAATGGAACAAACATACTATATACGCTAAATATAGCTGTTATAAATATTAGCGTGTAAATTTTATGTAGACTAAAGTCTATATAAAATAATTTATTAGAAAAATAAGTTCGTAAACTAAAAAAGACTACATAAGATATTGCACTTGAAATAGCTGCTCCTTTACCACCTAATGATGGAACCAGTATAAATTTCCCTACTATGTCAACTAGAAATGCTCCAACAGCTACAATGACTTGATATTTACTTTTTTCTTTAAAAACAATTCCCACAACGGTTGTTTCAGAGATGGTATACAATATTGGTCCAAATATTAACAGAGGAAGTACATTTGCCGCCTCTCTATACTGGGAACCCAGTAATATAGCAAAAACATCTTTTAGTAAAACAACTGTTAATCCCGCAGTAAACATGAGTACTGTAATAATTTTATTTCCTTGCTGATAAAAAGTTGTATCAGTATGATCCCTCTTAAAATGTTCAATAGATGCTGGGGCCCAAATCGTATTAAATGTGGTCTGAATTATACTGAAAATGGAAATTAGAGAAACTGCTGAAGTATATATTCCGAGTTCTTTATAATCCCAGAAATAATTTAAAAATAATTTATCATTAGCATTAAATAATGATGTTATTCCCATTGATAAAACAAAAGGAAGAGAGTAACTTAATAATTGTTTATTAGTTATGTCTATCTCATATGTCTTGATTGCATTAAATTTCCAAAACTTCCTTTCAGAAATAACACTTACAAGCATAATAATTAAATAGGATAAAACAGTCGCAATTATTAATGCTTGTGTGTCAGTGGTAACTTTAAAGTAAACTAAAGAAAGTACAATCATCAAGTAAGTCAATTTTTGGATTATATTTAAACTTGCAAACATTTTACTTTTAAATTGTAATCTAACTAATAAATTTGAAAATCTGTTTAAAGTA
Organism: Fundicoccus sp. Sow4_F4; assembly: GCF_052116145.1. Lineage (NCBI taxonomy): Bacteria > Bacillati > Bacillota > Bacilli > Lactobacillales > Aerococcaceae > Fundicoccus > Fundicoccus sp. Sow4_F4. Next base: position 17,074 of record NZ_JBQKLQ010000002.1, read on the forward strand.
ATTATAAACACATAAATTACTAATAAAAATAATGCCATTGTCCCAAGTTCAAATGTAATTACCCCTGTCACTTCTAATCCTATTAAAATTAATGATAAAATAGAAATCAATATCAATGGTGTTTTTATACATTTATACAATAGTTTTCTTATATAGTTTGTTTCTTTTGATTCATAAAAGTACCTAATTAAAGACTGATCAAGACCCAAATAAAGTATTGACCCAGCAAGGTTACCATACATTAAGAAAGTAGAATATTGTCCATATGATTCAGGACTAACTAACCTTGTAATTATAGGAGCATTGAAAAGTCCAAGTAACATGGAAATAAAAGTTCCAGTTCCTATTATTGTAAATTGCTTTAGTATGTTCTTTTTCATGACTTTCTCCACTCTTTAAGTTTGAATTCTAATTGTTAATTAAGCTTAGAAACAACGCATACCATTGTTCAGATATGTTTTCAGCAGAAAAATCCTTTGCCCTATTCTTCGCTGCTTCTCCCATTTTTTCTCTCTCCTCTTTATTTTCAAGAAGAAATACAATTTTTTCTACAAATTGTTCTATATTAAACTTCTCAATTATAAAACCATCTACCCCATCATTAATTATTTCCTTTGGTCCTTCTGTGTCGAATGAAATCACGGGAATACCACACTCCATTGCCTCAGTAACAACTAAGCCAAAACCTTCAATTATAGATGGTACAACACAAATGGAGCTATCTAGGAGAAATTTTTTTACATCTTTAATAGCCCCGTGAAATGTTACTTTAGAATCCAAATTTAGCAGAGATATTTCTTCCATGAATTTCTGTTTGTCTTTACCATCACCAAGAATGTCCACTTCGAACTCAATTCCAGTTTCATTAAGACTAGTTAAAATGTCGATCAGGTGTTTTAATCCTTTTGGTGAATATACGAGTCGTCCAATAAATACTATCTTATTTTTTAACAGTTTACCTCTTTCGTCATGTTCAAAACTAAGTGGATTATATATTCTGACTGCCTGTTTTCCAATTGATGAAGAATACTTACGTTGAGCACTATTAGTTAAAACTATTAGTTTATCAAGTTTAGAAAACATATAAGAATAAATTTCTCCTTCATTCCACATATAGTCATGCTTAGTTTCAAAATACCTTTCATATGTACTTTGTAACCAACCAATTTTTTTTCCTGGGGTATTAATCATGGAAATAATTGCTGATGGAAACGGTGCAACTCCAATGAGGATATCAAACTTATTTTCGTTAAAGAAAACTTCATACGTCTCGATCTCTTTCTTTGAAAACAGCTTACTTATCGCTTTTTCATGGTTTTTTATCTTATAGATATACTGGTATAACTTTATAAATAATTTTTGAGGTAAATATTTATATTTGGTTCTTACCAAACTCTCATCCCACAACAAATTTATGTTTTCATTCAATTTATATTCATGAGTTAATGCAACTTCTCTAGAAGAAGTAAACAGAATGGAAACATCAAGTTTCTCATTTTCGCTCAACTTATTTGCTACTGAAGCAACGACTCTCTGCTGTCCACCAATTGAGGAAATATTATTTGTAATAAAACAAATCTTTATCATAGCTCTTCCACACTACTTTCACTACTTTTTGTTAAACGTTGAAATGAGTTACTAAGCAAAACGAATACAATTGCATTGATAACCCAGAACCAAACTTCATCAAAAATTGAACTAGAAACCATTGCCCCAGGAATAATAGCTAACAGCCAAGTCAAGCAGAATTTGGCTGAAGGATTTTTTGTATTCAACACAATTCTGTATGCAATTAAAATTTTTCTCAGTATAAAAGCAATGTAATAAAAGAAAAAAACAGCTCCATAAGTAGCTAATACTTCAATCCACCAATTATGTAATACGTTGATGGTCGCAACACCATATTGTTGATAAGAAGATAAATAATATTCTAAGTTTCCTGATCCAACACCTCTAAAGTTTGTAATTTTTAATAAATCAATTCCGTTTTTAATTAATATTAATCGGGTGTTACCAGAGGGATCTTCTCTCAAAGACCTGGCTAATAAGTCTATATTTGAAGTAAATAGATAAATAAGATATGAAAACATCACAATTATAATTGGAATGAGTATTGCTTTAAAATTCTTATTATTAAAATTTAAATATGCAGCTAATATAATAACTCCAAGACTTGTAAGTACTATTATTCTTGAAGCAAATGTTAAATATAATGAAGTTGCTATTAAAGTTATTCTAATAAAGTTGAAAGCTTTTAACTTTACCTTGCTTAAATTTTCATTTGGTTCGTAATATACTAAAACTACTATACCTAACAACAAATACGTAGCAAAATCATTCGTATTATAAAAGAATGAAGTTGGATACCCTAATAATGAATATAAACTAGAAATACTGTCATTCGATGTGAAAATATATTTCCCAGTAATAATTTCAAAGAATCCTATTATATTATGAATTATTAAAGAGAAAATGATAATATTGAATATACCTCTGAGATTTTCTTTTTCACTTAAAACGTATGAAGTAAGAATCGTATAGGAAAATCCTAAATAAATATAGTTGTTATACCTTGTCCATGCAGAATAATCTACTACCCAAAAGTATGATAGCAATCCCCACATCAACCAAATAAATGTTAACAATGTATAGCTATTAAATAAACCTCTCGGAATTTTTTTATTTATATAAATATTTAAAAGAATAATAAACAATCCTATTGATACAATTATCAAATTTAAAACCTCATAATTCCCTACAGGAAATATCACAGATAATAACCCTATAGAAAATATAAATCTCAATAACCTCACGGTCAACCACACCATTTCTCATTTTCTGTTTTTTTCACAAGGTAATCTATCTCATACCATATACAATGTTTTCTTTGGAAATATTCAATATAATTTAAGGGAACTCTTTATTAATAATTGATTGCTTCTAAATTCTTATCATTACAAAAATCAAAAATGGAATATATATTAATTTAAAATAAAACATTATCATTTCCATCTATATCAAATATCAACTATACATTGTTTAAAATTAAATATATTTAATTTTAAACAATGTGAATTAGCTATTATCGTGTCCAAATCTTAGTATTACATGTCACATTCTCACATTTAATTTTCAACAGTAAAAATATCCTGCATGCTTGATGTGAACTCACCAAACACACCAAAAGCCCCTTTAATTCATAAAAGCATGATATAAGAAAGCATAAAAGCCAATTTAGTAGTTGAACTTAAGACCAGTATTAAACAAACAATAGGTTTATCAATTGATTTATTCAAGAACGACAATTGGAGGATAAGACTACTTGTCTATCCCCTTATACTTTATAATAAATTAACAAATATAATATTTAAATCCACTGTATTTAAAAATAATGGTCTGTGACTAACTTTTTAAATATATTCATAGTTACTACTCTTTATCTTCATAGCCATAATAAGCGTAATAACCAGCAGAATCACTTAATTCCTTGCCATTCAGGACATAGCCTAATATATTCGCATTAACATTGTCTAGAGCCTCTTTTGCCTTTTTCACTTCTTCTTTACGAGTGTAACCTTGTCGAACGACCATGACTACTCCGTCAACTTTAGTTGCTAAAATTTGTGGGTCAGTTACAGCAGTAATTGGAGGAGCGTCATAAATTACAATATCGAAATACTGACCCAATTCTTGCATTAAAAGTGTCATTCTACCAGACCCTAGGATTTCAGAAGGATTTGGCGGAATAGGACCTGAAGGTAAGAAGTATAGATTTAAATCCCGGCTATGTTGAACCACTTGATTAAATTTCAAGTCAGCGTTAGTTAGTAAAGTTGTCAATCCTTGTTCATTATTTAGTTTAAAGGTTCTATGTACAGTTGGCTTACGTAAATCTGCATCAACTAATAATACTTTTTTATCTGTTTGCGCAATTACATAAGCTAAATTAGAGGCAACAGTCGATTTTCCTTCTGCTGGTATACTTGAAGACACCAGTAAGTTCTTCATTGGTTTATCAAGTTGAGCAAATTCAATATTTGTACGTATCGTTCTAAATTGCTCGGCATTTAAAGATTTTGGATCCACATACGCAATTAATGAAGTCCCTTGCATTTGTTGTTTTTGTAAACGTTGCTCAGTTTTTTTTCTTTTATTAAACATATCTAGACTCTCTCCCTTACTCGACTTTTTTCTTTTTCAGAAGATAGTCTTGTCTGTTTTAATTCTTTAGTCGATAATTCGTATACATGCCCAAGGTTTATTAGTCCTAGCTGAACTAAGGAATCGTCCTCTTTTACAGTTGTATCCATCAATTCAACAATTATAATTATTAAAACGCTAAAAGCAAAACCAATTACTGCACCAATTAATATAAAGATAAGCAATCTTGGTGATACTCGATTTGGATTGTAAGTTGCAGGAGACAATACAAAGATAGTTGCACCTGCATCTCCATAAAATTCATCGATTGTATTCTCGAAAATTGCAATTAATTCATTTAAAACCGTTTTTGCTTCTTCTGCTGTTCCCATTGTAGCTGATATCTTAAAGGCTTGTGACGCTTGGCCTTGTTCCACATTAATTGCATCACTTAATTCACCAATTGTATATCTGTTGCCAAGCCTCTCATTCACGCTGCTTAATAATGAGTGGCCCGTTATAATGTCACGATACGTATTAATCATTTGAATATTCGATTGAATCTCACTCACTTGAATATTCTGTTGACTTGATTCCTGATTAACTAGTAGTTGTGCTTCTGAATTATATTTGGGTGTTACTAAGAACATCATTGCTAGAACCGCAATAATTACTCCTGAAACAATTGCGATTAAAATTGTAAAAAAATGTTTTTTTACAATCTTATATAGTTCCTTTAAGCTAATTTCTTCTTCCATATTATCCTCCGATATTAATTCGCACTTTCATTTGCGAATGTAATTATTTTTTCTTTTAATTTCCGACTATCTTCAATATTCTGGTGTAACACTTGAATAAATGAATCAATTTCATCAATTGGCATCTGTGCTACTTTACCGATAAATATTTTCTCATTTAGTTGATTTCCAACTAGCTCAGATGAAGTTAATAACTCTTCATATAGTTTTTCGCCAGGACGTATGCCAGATTCTACTATATTAATGTCTTCTTCTTTATGCCCGCTGAGTAATATCATTTTCTTAGCTAAGTCTACTATCTTAACTGGTTCGCCCATGTCTAAGATAAACACTTCTCCACCAGCAGCATTCGCTCCTGCATAAATTACCAAACGACTGGCTTCAGGTATTGTCATGAAATAACGTGTCATTCTGAAATCAGTCACAGTGATCGGTCCGCCTTCAGCAATTTGTTTTTCAAAGACTGGAATGACACTCCCACGGCTGCCTAGTACATTACCAAATCGTACGGCACAGTAGTTGGATTCACTTTTTTGGTTCATGCCCGTCACAATCAATTCGGCTACGCGTTTCGTTGCTCCCATCACATTCGGCGGGTTTACGGCTTTATCCGTAGAAATCATCACCATCTTCGGTATTTTAGCTGCATCGACTGCTTTGGCGATATTATAAGTCCCTAGAATATTGTTTTTAAATGCTTCGACTGGATTACTCTCCATTAAAGGTACATGTTTATGGGCAGCTGCATGATAGACAATATCTGGTTGCTCTTTCTTAAATATATCCAGTATTCGTTCATAATCTTGTACGTCCGCAATCACAGGCACGTATTCTGTGAAGCCTTTTCTTTTGAGTAACTCATGATAGATTAGGTAAATCGAATTTTCCCCGTGTCCCAACAATAAAACTCTCTTAGGATTGAAACGACTCACTTGTCTAGAAATTTCAGAACCGATTGATCCACCAGCGCCAGTAATCAAGATGGTTTTGCCTTCAAGTTCACTACGGAGCTTCGTTTCATCTAATTCAATTTCTTTTCTACCTAATAAATCTGAGATATTAACTTTAGTCATCGTATCTTTTGTTTGATGGATCCCTAGGATGACATCCTCAACTTTAGGCATCTTATAGACAGTCACATGATTCTCATTACATAATTGAAGGATTCTCTCATAATCAGTTGGAGACAAAGATGGAATCGCCACTATGGCTTCTAAGTTATTGTACTGACTAGCTAACTCTGGCATCATACTGGAATCCCCAATAACGGGTATCCCACCAATATTCTGGCCTTTCTTCTCTGGGTTATTGTCGAGTATGGCGACGACATTCATATTCCCTTTGTTACGACGATAACTATCCATAAATAAGGAGCCGCCATCTCCTGCACCAATCAGCACGATATTTCGAGTTTCATCTTGAACGATACCGTTTCGATACTTGGATAGATAAATCATCTGCCATATAGTTCTGATTCCCACAACACCTAAGGCCGCTACAATCATTGATAGTACAGTGTAGCGAAACGAGAACACATCCAACGCTATAGTACACAGAAGTCCTCCTATCGCACCACTAAGCATTGAGATGATAAATAATAAAATAATGTCGATTAATCCGCTATACCGATTGATTCGTGTACTCACTTGAAACACATGCGATAAAACCAAGTAAACGATAAATGACGAAGTGGTGTAGACGACATAATTGAGAAATGGGACATCAATTAAAGTCAAAAAAAATAAATAAGACAAGAGACCAGCGAGTATATAGATGCTTAAGTCTGTAAACATCCATATGAGCCGTTTCTGTGCCTTATTTAACTTTTGTACATATTCGACAATATGCATGGATATTCCTTGATGGGCATTCATTATATTCTTCACGTTCTTTCTATTTGAGTTATCGAGTAAGTGACCTATGGGTGGACTTACTCGCTCCGTTTTATATACAAATGATTTCACTCTAACTTTAACGGTAATTCGAATATATTTCAACCAGACTTGATATTTCTGGATAACTATTGTTATCCAGAAACCGTTTGGGAGATATTCAATATTTCAATTATAGTATAATTTTAAATGATTACAATGTGTTTTATCAATGTATTTAAAAAGAATGCGTTTTAAATGTAATTATTTGTGGTTATTATGCTTAATAGAGGTCTTTTCATTATAAACACACAGAATCACCCTCTGCAATACAGGCCTTATTAAATAGATTACAGTGAGTTTTCTTTATGATTACTTTTCTGTTAATTCGATGGATTCTTTTAAATTATAGACTTGGTACAGCCCTTTATGATAATCACTCATCGATTGATCGTAGACATAATCTCCAAATATCTTCTGAATGGTGTTTATTCTCAACAACCGTTTGATAATCGGATTGAACAACTTAGTTTGGAAGTTGCGTTTGCCATGAACCTGCGCAATCAATCTGACTAATTGACTTGTTTGCACATACTCTTGATTCTGGGGAAAGAACACTCCCTCTTCTTCATTCACTATCAGTAATCTAATGAATTCGGATAGATTATCGACATGAATCATACTGCGTTTATTGTCAAGGTTTGGGAAGAAGGGGATTTTAGTCGCTAGCTTTGCTAGTTTAGGGTAGTTACCTTTCGATCCTTTACCATAACTCATCGGGGGTCTAATGATAGCAATTCTGAAATTTGGAGATTCTAGTTTATTCAAACCAGCTTCTGCTTGAATTTTACTGTCCCCATAGAAGTCTTTGGCTTTAGGCACCGTCTCACGCGTTATAATCCCATTCTGAATGTCGCTGGCACCGTAAATGATGATGCTACTCATAAAAATGAATTGTTTAACTCCATCTGCTTTGGCTTTTTTTGCTAGATCAATCGTTAAATCTCGATTGACGCGATAATACTCTTCTTTTAAGTTCTCATCGGATGAGACATGAGCTATTCCGGCTACATGAACAATGGAATCATATTGACTAAAAACCTTACGCTTCCAGTCATCATTTTTTAAGGATATTTTTTCAATAGCGAATGCATCAGGATGCTTCGCTAACCATGCCTCTAATGAATTGCCAATGAAACTATTCACTCCGGTGATTAATATCTTTTTCATATACTATTCTCCAATATTTAACTATAATTTCTTGTTAAGTTTAATCTCTAAAAATAAATAGTAAAGGTAATACGCTCTTAAGTCAACTAAGTCTATATAAAAACTCTCATACAATTAGGGGGTTCTAATTATATGAGAGAGACCTATTAATTTAATTGCGAACTTAAATTAGCCATTACTTCATTATAAGAGTCATCATAAATTAAATCATAGTAAATTCCATCAATCATCGTACCTCCACCTGATAATTGGTAGAATTCCACACTATTAGCCAGTTGTCTATAATCTGCGAATAATTGTACTAAGTTTAAAAAGCCTAAGTCTGTTTCAATGTTACTTGACATAGTGGAGTAAACACTCTGGAAATTAAGAATTGAATCAAAGCTGGCCATTTTACTAATGAGACCTTGTACGACCTGTCTTTGTCTTTCTTGACGGCCATAATCGCCTCCAGAAGTATAACGCTCACGGACATAAGCTAAGGCTTTGTCTCCATCTAAGGTGATAGCTTCTCCAGCTGAAAAATCATAACCGGAGATACTGAAACTAGTTGGTGAGACCACATCAATGCCTCCAACTGCATCAATCACTTCTTTTAGCCCTGCCATATTGACGGCGATATAGTTGTCAATTTCTATATCAAACCATTGTTCAACGGACTGCATCGACAATTCTGGACCACCAAAAGCATAGGCATGGTTAATTTTATCCATATAATAGCCTGGAATCATCACATAAGCATCCCGCGGAATACTAGTGACTGTAATTAATTCTGTGGTAGAATTAACCGTTAATAACATCATGACATCAGAACGACCATGATCGGACCGTCCCAAGTCGCCTGTATCGACTCCCAGTAAGAGGATTGACTTAGAGCTTCTACTTTCTTGAGCATTGATTCTTTCGGGTGAATTGACTACATTTATTGTGAACGTTAGTAGCAACATTAAGACCACAAAACGCTTTATATTCTGTTTCATCTGGTTTCTCCTCGTATCATAATTTTTTGTTCATTATATCACTTTTTAACGATATAAACTAGAACTAAATAACACTGAAAGAATTCTTAATAAATTGAATTTTTAAAGAGCTGTGGTTGTTTCAATTCAAGGATTGTATGCCATGTTTACTTAGAAGAGATGGCTGAAACGTCCATCTGATGATATAATCATTATAACGTTTGTGATTAATAATATAGAAACTAGGTAATCTAAATGGTTGGTAAGAATAATAAGGCCGCGCTCCTTCGACAGTCTGCTACTCGTAGACCACAGTATGCGATTAAAAAGTTGAGTGTCGGTGTTGTTTCTGTTGCTGTTGGTAGTCTACTTAGTTTAGGTGTGAATACTGTTAATGCTGAAGAAGTTATTACTGAAAGTGACGTTGCTTTAGTACAAGATAGTGCTTTAATTGAAATCTTAAATGAAGATGAGTTAATTGTTAGTGAAAACTCAGTTGATGATGAAGATGTAGATGAATTGAATAATTCAAGTTTTGTTCAAATAAAAAGCCTGAAATCTGTAGCTGATGATTTTACAAACACCATCACTGATAGTGCCTATAGTTTAAACTCTGAAACCACTAACCTAGATATACAATCTCAAGAATTAGCTATCCTTGAATCATCTAGCGATGATTCAAGAATAGTCGAAGAAATAATTGTATCACCTTTGGAAAATCCCAATCTTTTAGATTCTGATGAGGAAGTTTTAGAAGTTTATATCCCTGTTGATGTGATAAAAGAAGAAGAAAGTACTCCTGTTGAACTTATTCCAGAAAATATTCCTTTTGATAATAATACTATCATTGAAGAAAATATCCCTGTGCAAGAACTCACTTCACCAATAGCTTCTGAAATGGAAGATGCTGAGAATTTAAGTATGTCAACAGAATATATAAATTTTCAACTTGGAAAAGATATTTATGTAGGTAATGAACAAATTAAAGCGACACTTACTGTAAAAAATGATAAAGAAATAACAGGAGCTTATATTAATTTTGGCAACACCACAGCCCATGAATATCATTACCCGAACAAAAGTGACATTACTTACTTAGAATCAAACTTGTTTGACTACGATCCGAAAGGTCGTATTACAAAAGATGAATCTGGAAACTTCATAATTGATTTCATTTTGGGCGAACAAATTAACTCAAATTATTACTCTTTCGCTCCCGGACAATTTAACTTAAACTATCTTAGCTTGCACACTGAAGATGGTAATGTTTTTTACGATGACGGAACAATAGTGAATTCCAGTTTCTTTTACAAACAATTCGAAGAACAAGATCTAGTAAAAGCTAATTTTGAGAACATTCCTTTTGAAACTATATATACGACCGATGAGGAATCGATTCAAGATGGTAAGGATGGCGCTATTTATTATTATACAGATGGCACCCAATATATTAGCCAATCAGCAAATGAAGTTAAATCATATGACTATATTGATGAACCAATAATGTTTCTCACGGAATATAAGCCTAATTATCAATTAGCCCCTGGTTTAACAAATATCTTAAAAAATGGAGAAAATGGAATTACGAGACGATTCTATAATGAACTTGGTGAAGAGTTCAGTTATAAATACATCAAGTATTCCACCAATCATGTTATTGAATATGGAGTGTCTAAAGATGCAGAAAATGAAAAATATAATGCATCGAAATATATTAGAAACGATATTAGTATCGTAGATATTGATACTGGATTTGAGGTAACTCAAGTTAATTTTAATGGCGATTCCTATTACCATCGAATGCAAGAATTCATTACAAAGTTCAATAACCAATTCAAAACTTCACTTTCATTAGAGCATCAAGAGTTTATTAATTACGAAGAGAAAGTCGATATTCTGAATGGAAAATACATCGATCAACGTTCCACAAAGTTCTATGTAAAAAACTTAGATAATGTGGATTTACGTGACCATGAATTTGCTTTAGTTCCAGACCGAACTCTTGATTATGATAATAATAATTATGGATACGGTCAGGTTAATCTTTTTGACAATAACTCAAACCAATTATTATCCTTTGACTATGATTATAATGAAATAGAAACTATTATAAAAAACAGTCTAAGTTTACTAGACGAATCATTGTACTATTTTGACAAAGTAGTTGTCAGACATAAGATTATAGACAATTTCGATATCGATATTTTTGTGCGTGAAAGACTTTCAAAAGATTTAAGAGATGCTGAATTTGCGACTGATTATACTAATAACCTTACTGAGGTTCGTGAAGGCCAAAATGGAACGAAGTATCTTTATTCCGATGGCAGTGAGCGAATTGTTGAAGCTCCCATCAATAAAGTTATTTGGGTTGAAACGGAATTAAAGGATGCAGTAGTTGTTGATTCCATTACTGTTGACCGGGATAAGTATGCTGTTGATGAAACTGTCGAAGTCACAATAACCGGCCGTAGTAAGTCCGCCCTTAAAGAACTCACTATCGATTTTAGCGATTGGTCTAAAATGAAGATGCACTACGTTGCTGGAAAACTGAATACTGATGACATCGTTTATAATATGGTGAGTTCACTGCTAAGGTCCTAGTTTCTATCTTTGACTATGCCAAGAACAGCAATTTTACTTTTGATAACCTAAGAGCTAAAGATATTTACGGTAATTTTTCTGAGTTCAGAACTGATGTAGAGTTTAACTCTAAAGAACTTACTTACAATATCATCGATGAGCCTTTCCAAGTTGGCTTCCAAACGACTGACACTGTGTTCCTAGGCGTTGAATCCGTACTTTTCGACACCGTATTTACAACAGATGAAGCTTTAGTCCGAGATGGTCTAAACGGTTCTAAATGGGTTTATTCAGACGGTTCTGAAGTCATCTTGACTGAACCAATCTCTGCAATCGAACTCTATGACAACGAAGTCGTTGAAATTGATCCAGAAACAGAGTATACAATTTATGTGCATCAAGTTCACGCTGGCATTAAAGGGTCTAAACAGGTCTTTAGTAATGGAGAAGAACGAGTTATTACTGCTCCCGTTGCTGCAGTTGCTTTATACAAGAATAAAGTTGAAGAATTTGATTTTACGACAGTGGAGGTTGAATCCTCTGATTTAGCTTTTGGCGAAAGCCGAGTGATTCAGGACGGAATCATTGGTCGTCGCGTAGTCTTCTTTGACGCTGATGGCAAGGTGGTTGATAGCTTAATCCTATCTGCTCCAGTCAGCAGAATTGAACAAAGGGGTGCGAACAAGCAGACACTGGTATTGACTCCCTTTGAAACTACTTATACAACTGATGATTCTAAGGTTCACACGGGTCAGAATGGTACCCGATATATCTATTCTGATGGGCGAGAAGAAACTGTAACAGAGGCAGTCACTGCTGTTCAATTATATCGTTATGCTGATGAGAGTGTTGGTTACAAACAAATCACTAATGAGAACCCATCATTGGCTGTAGGTAAAGCAAATGTATTGGTTAAGGGTGCTGATGGTTCGAACCGCGTCTACTATGATTTAAATGGTAAGGTAGTTGAAACTAGACGATTAACAGAGGCCGTTGATCGCGTTGTAGAAGTAGGAACGTTAGTTGTTGAGGATGAAGTCATAATCCCAGAGTTGCCAAAACCTGATTTAGATGGTGATAAAACGGAGGAAGTAAAACCAGGAGCTGAGAGTGAAAAATCAGAGGAACTAAATCCTGCTGAACCGGAAGATACTGGGTCTGATGCTGATGGTAAGGACACAGAAGAATCAGATGGGAAAGAATCTGGTAGCGATGTTGATGATAATGAATCCAATCCAAAGACTCCAGACAAAATTGATGAGGATACCACTGCAATTCCTGAAGGAAGCAATGATAATCCTGTGACTGATCAAGGTCCTCTGGAACCAATTAATTCCGGTATACCAGTCAATGCCGCAAGTATATTGCCGGCAACTGGTGAGAAAGGTCAACAGATTTGGTTGACCGTCGGTGCTATTAGTCTACTTGCCGGATTCGGCTTAGTCATCCAAGGTAAGCACAACAAAGAAGAGAATTAACAATTAAAAAGAGCCTTGCCTGCATTCTGTTGAAAGCAGGCAAGGCTCTTTGGATTTTCTAATATGTGTTTCATAGTTCGATATTTTCGGTACCACCGCGCAGTTGGCACATAATCTTACCTTCTACCCTCTCTTCATAAACAAAATCACCTTATTATTCACGGCCATATATTGGTCAGCATCATATTTTTCTTCAAAAAAACACGCCCGTACTTTAATTAGTAGGGGCGTGTTTGTGTTACTTAATAGGGGAACTTTCTTTGAATGATTGGGACAATAATCGGGATCACCCCCGCGCTTGCGGGAAGGACACTTAAAGATCCCTATTGTAGAGCTAATCCCTCTAATAAAATCCACAGAAATATTCACTTTAGAAAACATCCTACTCTTCACATTGGTTTTACCTTAAAATCTTTCCCCCCAAAGCTTATCCTATCACTACAACAAAGGCCGCAGAATTATCAGCAACTATTATTGTTCGTCATTTTATCTTTAATACTAACTTTTCAGCTTAAAAACAGCCTTTTTAAAGTAATTCTCTTCCGCCACATAAAGCCCGGGCATATGGGCATCATGCGGGTATACGAGATAAAACATGCCTGGTTGAATATCCATTAACGTCCCTTCACCTGTCGCAAAACCAACATCTGAATCTTTATCAAACTTAAGCTTCTCCACTTGATTTAAGTGCTGCCACTTCATTTGTTCAGAACCCTCCAGCATGATTTGCAAATCAATGTATTGCTCATGAAATTCAAACTGGGCACCTTCCAGTGGACGGGTCGTTCCTTCTTGAATTGAGAAAAATTCACCTTCTCCCAATTCATATCTACCGACTGGTAATTCATGTAATTTACTAATATGTTCTTGATAAATATCCATTTTTGGTAATAGTTTTTCGTAATTTTCTAAATTCGTCATGTAGTCTAAAATCATCGTATCCCTCTTTTTCACTTTAATCCATTAATGTAAGCTCGTCTTATCAAGCGCTTACATTGATTGTATTCTATTTATTCAAAGTTTACTAATGGCTATTGATCGTTTACACGTAGAAATTGAATCCAAAGGCGAAACACTCATACAGAACAGTCCTCTTACTGATCCTTTAGTCGAACAAGTCAATATTTTTAGTAGTTTCAGGCTTCTTATAAATCATTATATTTTTTGACAAAAAAAAAGAGGATTTCTCCCCTTTTCACTATGTGATATAAAGTTATATTTTGGCTTATTGGTAAACCAGCACCGGCATGCCATTATAAGCGTAGTTAAAAACTTGTGCCATAATCTCAGGCGGCGTGTTAATACAGCCCAGAGAACCGTTGGTTAGGTAGGCGTCACCGCCGAAAGTTGGTTGCCAATTCGCATCATGGACCCCTTGACCAGTATAATCAAACGCAATCCAGTAATCGACCGGCTGAACATATTCTTTCTCAGTCCGTGGATTATAGCCTGTTAGCTGTGAAGGGGTTTCCATGTTCCAAACAGCATAAGCACCAGGAACTGTGTTAGTTCCAATCTGACCGGTCACAATCGGCGTCGAAATGACCGCCACCCCGTCAATATACACGTACATCATTTGATAGGTCATATCGACTTCAATGTAGCTACTACCAATATCATCCAGTGAGCCATTATAACCGATGCCGACAATAGCTGGCTCTCTCGTCACCGATTCACCCGCTTCTAAATCATCCAGAATAGCCTGTGTTTCCACCTCACGGTCAATCGACCAACCTAGTGTGCCAGGTTCTAATTGTATTTCTCCCTGCAGCGTACTGTTGAAGTAGCGATAGTCATCATAGGTCGCATAAGCATCATTCAGCGTGCCAAGATAGTCGTAAATCATCTCCTGGTCAAAATAATACTCACCATTCTCATCCAAAATCAACCAACTATAAATCATTTCAGGTGTAATCACTTCTTCATAACCTGCAATCGTTAACGTAATCTGCATTGAAGTCAAAGCTTGAATCTGTTCCAATTCCTGAATGAGGGATGGACTATCGGCCGTGACACTCGGTTGCAAGTAAGCTTGACTCACCTCAACCACCTCTTGATTGATGACAGCTTGAATGATTTGATCTTTTAAGACCGAATTGTCGAGCTCCGTTCCCGTTTGGCCCGCTTCAATTAGATAGCCTTCCGTTTCAGAATAGCTAATTTTCGCATCCGTTGGCAAGTACCGCTCCCCATTCGCCTGATTATTGGCGGTTAACGCTTCTTGTAATTGCTTGTCATCAATCGTGATTAACGCTTGCGGTGCATAAGCAATTTGTGTATCCGTCACCGCCCCAACTAGCCAATTCTGCTTATGTTGTTCTGACATTAAGCTTGCTAATGCCTCATCTGCTTGAATGGTTATGCCTAAGTCACTTGCATTAAGTGGCTCCCATGCTCGATCCGCTTCATTAAAATTGATGCTTTGTTGCGAAAAGCTTTCTTTCAATTTGTCCGCCGCTTCCGCCTGCGTTAAGTTACTAATATCCACCGCCGCAAATTCAGTATTCAAATAATATCGCTCCGCATAATACTGACTCCCCATTAGGTAGCCCACCAGTCCCAGCACCACGACCACCACAACACCCACTAAAGTTTTCCTCATCCTCTTATCATACCTTCCTTTAATAGTTGAGATGGCTTTCTAGCGAAACCTGTTCCATTTAAATTGCCAGCTCAATTATTATAGCCTTTATTATAAAATAGATTGTTAGCGCACCGTTTTTCAAATGAAATACGGCTCATGTGTTTATTCTACATGATTTTATTTTGCCTGTAATGGAAATCATGTATTTGGCTTATAAATTTCATAGAATATTCATAGATGGGCTTGAGTGAAATTGAGCCTTATTCAATAGCGGCTTTTCTCTGCTATCAGATGATTGATTTTCGCTTTTTCCTATTCAGTTTCATAAGCCATTAAACAAAACAAATCGCCTCCTGACTGTTCATCAGCAAAGAGGCGATTCTTTATTTTAGTTAGTATTCTGTCAGTGTGGGTTTAAATCTTTTCAGCAAGTTTAGCTTCGCGCCAAGAGAGTATGTCATTCACAAACAGCTTCAACATGGCAGCTGCTGGTACCGACAGGAACATGCCGAGGATACCGAAATAGGCGCCTCCGATCGTAATAGAAATAATGATTAACATCGGATTTAGCTTAAGAGCATCCCCCATAATGCGCGGGCCAATAAAATTACCATCGATTTGTTGCAGAATCAACAAACTGAGCGCTGTAATAAGCGCGAGCTGCAGTCCGCCTGTAAAGATAGTGATAATCGCTGTCACACCAGAGCCAATCAACGATCCAAAGTATGGAATCATATTACAGATTCCTAGCATGACACCAAGCATCACTGCGTATTCTACTCCAAGGATTGTTAGGATAATCGTCGCTAATGTTCCTAATATGCAGGCATCTAGAAATTGAGCGACGATAAACTTGTAGAAAAATTCATTGGAACGTAATAAATAGAATTTAACTTTATCGAGTTTTCTATTGGAAATAAAAGCATTCGCGACACGGTTGAAAAATAACAAGATACTATCTTTAGAAATCAAACTATATAGGCAGATAATTAGACTAATCACCGCATTAAGGATGCTTGAGGATAGTGCCATGATATAAGTCACAACAGACGCCGCATGCGCACCGACTTGCGATAAAATGCCCTGAACAGAGAAAATATTGGTGAAGGTGTTCATCAAATCTTCTTTAGGAATAATCGTTAAAACCCAACTATTATCTTGTTCTAAGTCCACAATCAGTGTATTCCCCCAATCGATTACACTTCTAGAATATAAACCGAGTTGACTTGTGAAATCAATGATATTCTCCACCACAATCGGCATCAACATATTGAAAATCATCGTAATAATCATCGTAATAATCAGCACGATTGTTAAAACTGAGAATCCTCTGGAATTATTCCGTAAAAATGCTTGAGGTGCTTTCTTAATTTGTCTTTCGATTTTAGTGGTTGGCCGACTTAAGAAATAGGCCATGATAGCACCTACTAAAAACGGCGAAATAATCCTAAAAAAATTACTGATATGATCTCCAATGACTGATAGATTGGTTGCGATCTGGTATATGACTAGAAGTGATAAGAAGAAAAGGATGCCCTCTTTCCATAGCAATCGAATTAGGTTTTTGTGTTTATTCTGCATAGGCGGTCCACCTTTCTGGATCGTACGGCGAATCAAAAGCGCCTCGTACTGTTAGTATAGTATTCTACCAGATTAAGTGGAATAGTACATTGGTAATTATGCTCCTTAACGCTTTCTTTCAAACCAATTCATCCTCAATCTCACTTAATTCATCCGTCCAATCCCTCCCGCAATCTCTTCTATCGTGTAATGCTCTTTAAAAGTATGTTCAGATAGTTAATTGTTTTTATTTTGACTGGATTTTACTAGCTCTAGCCCTCTTGGGATATTCTTAATATTTTTTCCTAAATAGATTTTCGCCTCATTCTCAAAATATAAACTACCTATTTTTCTTTCATAGCTAACATCCTTCACAAATTATTATCTTTATAGAAAACTATATAATAAAGAACTCTACAAGTATCGAAATACTGTGGAGGTTTTAGTTTTTTCCACAATACACAAATAGTACCTACAAACTCACATCAAAGTATATTTGATTGAAATAGTTTAAAGTGGTTTTCTTTCTGCAATTAAACTAGTTAGTTGAGTGAAAATATATTCATCCGAAAGATTATTTTTCACTAATAACTGTTCAAGCGAGAGTTCTTTACCATTAATTTGAAATTGATCATAAATTGATAATCTTACAACAGGTATTCCTGTATAAAGATACGATACGTCCTTTACATAATCATAAAAAGCTCTTTGTTTCCAACGTGAACTGCCATACCTCACAAATGACTTGGGTAAATCAGAAGGTCCAAACATTTTTTCAGTGCTGGTACTTGCCCAATATTTACCATATCCTTTTTTTAAACATTTATCTTCATATGTCTTACAAAAGTCTTTATATTTATTAATAGGAAAATAAGAAATTTCATCATAGAGGCTTGAAGTTAAAGTTAATGCTCTATATCGATTAAAATGAGCTTCTTCATCCAGCTCAAGTATAAAGTCTTTAAACACAAAATCCCATTTTCCTCTAAAATTATAATTTTCTCGAACACCATCCAATTGAGTATAAACATCCAAGATTTCAGATTGATAATTTGAGTTCAATATATCTTTTATGACTACTTTACTATTTGATCTAACATAATATTTATCTAAAATCTGCCCTAGTCTCTTTTCTTTGGCACCCATCTAAATTATCCTTTCTTAATAACGTTATTTACATCTACTTCACTTTCACCTTAAACACTGCCTTTTTAAATTGCATAGGCTCTTCCACATGCAAGCCAGGCATATGCGCATCTTGCGGGTAGACAATATAAAAGCTTCCTTTGAGAATTTCAAGCAACGCACCTGATACAGTCCCTAAGCCAATGTCTAACGCCGCATCAAAATTGAGCTGGTCTACTTTATCTAAATTTTGCCACTGCATATATCCCTTCCCTTCTAACATCATTTGCAAATCATGTATGTTTGGTGAGACTCGTTTGGATTACTCTCCAACTCTCTGCTTTCGTCTGACAGGATTGAACAGAATTCGCCTTCTCCCAGGTCTTATTTGCATTCGGCTAGTTCATTTAATGTTATTAAATACTCTTTAAAGTCTGCAAATCTTGGGAATAATTGTCTGTAGTTTTCTAAGTTGCTGATTACGTCTAATATCATATTTTACCCTCACTTGTTATTATTGATGTTTATAGGATTTCCATGCCGATACGCTTTCAGCAGTGCTACCCAACTTCCCTTCCATTATATCAATTCCCCAACACAAGCGAAACCGCTTTCTTAATTACTTTTATTTCCATTTATCAGACGAACGCTTATAATGAATCGTAATACTACCAAAAGGAGCTAACAATGAATCATTTTGACATGACTGAAGAATTCCATCATATCTTTGACCCAACGATTCCTGCCGAGCCGACTGCTTTTGATTCCAAGAAAACGCTGGATCGCGCGGCTTTTAAAATTGAGGAAATCGTTGAATTTGCCTACAGTGTCAGCGACAATAATCCCGCAACATTTGACCAAGCCATCGACAGCTTGCACGCTGCCATCGATACCGCCAAAGCCAAGATTCTTTCCAAAGAGCACATTGTGACCGACCCTTTAATCGACCAAGTCGACGCTTTGAGCGATTTATTGTACTTCACTTATGGTTCCTTTTCTTTATTAGGGGTTAATCCTGGTCCGATAATGAACATTATCCACGAAGCCAACATGGGCAAGCTGTTTCCTGACGGTCAGCCTCATTACCATCCGGTTACACATAAAGTCTTGAAACCTGATAATTGGGAGCATGACTATGCGCCCGAGGAGAAAATAAAGCAAGAAATTCAGCGCCAAACAAGAGAAGGTAAATTTGAATAGGATTTCTTGTTAATATATGGTTTAAATTAAATTCGTGGTTTGATTCTTTAACACTAATAAACCAGTCCTTCATTCAAGCAAAAGACGCTTGTTTAGGGACTGGTTCTTTCGATTATAAGTTAACACCCGCACTGTCGTTGTTACAAATTTTATCTAATTTTCTGCTAGAGTATTTCGGGTCATTTTTTGACTCGTTTTTTATTTAATTTGGGGTGGTAATGTCTAATTAAAGCTTCTTCTAGTTCAATGCGACCAATGCGCACCGGAAACTGAGTGAAGTGATACTCCGCTATAAAGTCATTAATCACAATTTCTTCGGCTGGCTCTAAGAGAGAAATAGCCAGCAAGTTATCACTTACTGACTATTGAGAGGACTGTGTTTATAGAATGAGCTTGTATGGATTGTTGAGTAAGTCTGAGAGTGTCTCTAGGAATTTGGCTGCCGGAGCCCCATCGATGATTTGATGATCATAGGTCAGACTGAGTGGTAGTTGCTTGCGAGTCACTACGTCGCCGTCACTATCTAATACTAATTCATCCATTAGGGTGCCGACACCTAGAATCGCTACTTCAGGCAAGTTGATAATTGGTGTGAAGTATTCGATATTTGAGCCACCCAAGTTTGTAATCGTAAAGGTTGACCCTGAGTAGAGGTTACCAGCCAGCGTACCTTGGCGAGCTTGCGAAGCCACATCTGTAATCGTTTGGCCTAAGCGAGCAAGTGATAGCTTGTCGGCATCCATTACGACTGGAACCACTAGGCCATTTTCTACGTCAGTCGCCATTCCGATATGGACGGCTTCTTGGACTTCATGAACACCATTGTGATACCAAGCATTGAGACTTGGATGTTCTTTAAGTGCCAATATAACCGCTTTTGTCACCAATGTATTGATCGAAATTTCACCTTTAGTTAATGGTTCGCCAACTTGTGCTTTAATTTCTTGGCGGAAGGTCATGAGGCGAGTCACATCTACTTTTCTCTGGTTCGTAACTTGTGCGGTTGTTTGGACACTACGCATCATTCGTTGGGCAATTGTCTTACGCATACCGCTTAAGCCTTCTCCCCAAGCAGCAGCATCAACGCTTTGAGAAACTGGACTGCTTGCTTGTACGGCTGGGCTCGGTACATAGCGTTCAATATCTAATCGTGTAATTCGCTGATTGCCACCAGTACCGTTTACATCGCTTAAATCAATGCCACGTTCACTAGCCATTTTACGAGCTAAAGGTGTCGCAAAGATTCTTTCACCTTCAGGTCTTGGTGTACCTGTAGTAGATACGTTGGTTGAAGGACCGCTTGCTCCAGTTGATGCCTCTCCCGTTTCTTGCGCGGCCTCAGAACCAGTACCCTCACCAACGTCAGTACCAGTTTCAGCAGCTTCATCTTCTATGCTCTCGCCAGCTTCACCGATAATTAGCATGGCCTCTTTAATCGGAAGGACGTCGCCTTCTTTAGCGAATAATTTCAAGACGACCCCATCAACTGGTGATTCAACAGGTCCAGTTAATTTTTCAGAGCCGATGTCTGCAACGACATCTCCTTTATTGACAGTATCACCGACTTGAACATACCAACTTTCGATACTACCTTCTGTCATTGTTAAACCTAACGTGGGCATTACAATTGTTGTTGCCATTTACATCACCTCCTATGCTTTAACTTTGAGATCGTCGATTAATTCTGCCGCTTCGGTGAGGACTTTTTCAGCATTTGGTAAATAAAGTGCTTCTAAACTCGCTGCAAACGGAGCTGGCGTATTCGGAGCACAAATAGTTCTGATCGGTCCATCCAAATAGTCGAATGCCTTTTGGCCGACAACTGAAGCAATATCCGTCGCTACGTTATTGTGAGGGTTGGCTTCATCAATGACAATTAATCGATGTGTCTTTTTCACTGATTCCAAAACAGTTTCTTCATCCCAAGGAGCAACTGTTCTTAAGTCAATGACTTCAACGGATACGCCATCTTTTTCTAGCGTCTCAGCTACCTCTAAAGCAACATATAGCATTTTACCAATCGTAACAATCGTTAAGTCGCTACCTTCACGCACTACATTGGCTTTCCCAATTTCAATCGTGTAGTATTCCTCGGGCACTTCACCTTTGAGGCCATAAAGTGTTTTATCTTCAAAGTAAACGACCGTGTTATTATCCTCGATGGAAGCTAACAATAATCCTTTGGCATCATAGGCTGTGGCTGGTACGACCACTTTAATTCCTGGGATTGAACCAATCATGCCATAGTATGAGCCTGAATGTTGTGCGGCAGCTGAAGCTCCTGCACCGTGACAAGTCCGCACAGTCATTGGAATGGTAGCTTTTCCTCCAAACATATAGCGCATTTTTGAGGCTTGACCGAGTAATGAGTCGAAAGCAAAACCAATAAAGTCGTTAAACATTAACTCTGGGACTGGTCGTAGTCCTGTCGCAGCCATGCCGACTGAAGCTCCCATATAGCCCATTTCTGATAATGGCGTATCAATCACACGGTCAAGGCCATGTTTTGGTCCCAAACCTTTTGTCACACCAAATACTCCACCCCAAGCATCTTCGTTTTGTTCCTCTAAGTGACCGATGTCGCGTCCACCAGCAATATCTTCTCCTAAGAGGATAACATTTTCATCTTTTTCCATTGCTTGATCTAAGGCTTCATTAATAGCACCCATAAAATTTAATTTTCTAGTCATGATTTTTTCTCCTTTCAGTTTTGTGATTAGTCAGCAAAAATATCTTCATACAATGCTTCTGGACTTGGTTCAGGGCTTGTTTTTGCAAACTCAACGGCAACTTCAATATCTGCTTCTGACTGCGCACGAATCTCATCTAATTCTTCTTCGCTTAACAAACCATGTTCAATGGCATATTCTCTGAACACATCCAATGGATCGCTGTCAGCTAAGTTTTTTTCTAGGCCCTCTTCTTTATTTTTATATTTCTGCTCGTCCCCTTCAAAGTGACCATAATTACGATAAGTCACACATTCAATTAGGGCAGGACCTTCCCCGCGACGGGCACGTTCAATATATTCGGCAGATACTTCATAAACGGCCATTAAGTCTTTACCGTCTACACGCACACCTGGCATATCATATGCTTGTGCTCTTTCAGCAATCGTGTCAGAAGCTGAGGCATACCACTGTGGGGTTGATTCAGCAAAAAAGTTATTTTCACAAACAAAGATGATAGGCAGTTTCCAGATAGACGCCATGTTTAGACATTCGTGGAATAAGCCCTCATTTGATGCACCATCACCAAAGAAACACACTGCAACGTTATCTTCTTTTTTGTATTTGATCTTCATTCCGGCACCTGTTGCTAAACCAAAGCCTGCACCGACCATCCCATTCGCACCGAGAATACCTTTATCAACATCCGCGATATGCATGGAACCACCTTTACCTTTGTTAAGTCCAGTGGCTTTTCCGAAAATTTCTGCCATCATTCCATTTAAATCGCCACCTTTAGCAATACAATGCCCATGCCCACGGTGAGTAGACGTGATATAGTCGTCATCAGTTAAGTGCGCGCAAATTCCTGTTGCGATGGCTTCTTCACCGGCATACAAGTGGACGAAACCTGGAATTAACCCTTGAGAGAAGAAACGTTTGACGTTATCCTCAAAATTTCGAATATCTTCCATTGTTTTATACATGTCCTTCGCCTTATCTACTGTGACTGACTCGGCAGCTGCTTTCGTAGACGTTTGAATCTGTAAATTGACTAGTTCTTTGACGGCTGTTTCACTGCGACCTTCTAACTGTGGAATTGCTTTTTCTCTAACCATAATGTTTTTCCTCCTTAAATTTTTCTAACTACGGCTTTGGCAACATCTTGTAACAGTTCTGATACGGTAGGATGAGAGAAAACAGTTGCTGCTAACTCATGCACCGTTCCTTCAGCCTCACATAAGGTGAGGATTTGATGTAAGATCTCTGTTGCTTCTGGTCCACAAATGACTGCGCCTAAAATTTCTCCGTAACGACGATCAACCACTAACTTTATGAATCCTTCGGTTTGATCCACAGCAATTGCCCGCCCATTAAAGGCGAATGGCTTTTGTTCGACCACTAGGTCGTAACCTGCTGCTTTAGCGTCCGCTTCACTCAAGCCAAAACTTGCGACTTCAGGACTAGTAAAGAGCGAACGTGGCACTTGGCGATCTCGAACTGGCCTTTCTTTTTGACCAACAATCGCTTTAACAGCTTTGATGCCCTCGGCACTGGCAGCGTGCGCTAATGTATAGCCACCAATCAAATCACCAATTGCATAGACATGAGGCTGTGACGTTTGATAATAATCGTCAACTTTAGGCCAACGCTTATGTTCATCAAATTCCAGTTGCATATCCTGTGCCAAGGCAACATTTGGACGACGACCAGTTGCCACTAACAATTGATCAAAAGGATACTTTTGACCCCCTTCTAATTCGACGGCATCTGGATGAACATGCTTGATTTTCGCCTGTGTTTCCAATGTCATAGTCTTCGATAGCGATTGTTTAATAATTTTTCTTGCCGCTTCATCCTCGGTCAATAGAATATCTGGGGCCACTTCTAAAATCGTGACTTGCGAGCCAATCGCCTCAAGTGCAAAGGCAAGTTCAACGGCAATCACACCCCCACCTATAATCACTAACTGCCTCGGTAAGTCATTAAGTTCAAAAATCGTATCTGTCGTTAAATACTCAACTTCTGCCAGCCCAGGAATTTCTGGGACAAACGGACGGCTTCCAGTTGCTAAAATGACATCGGTGGCTGTGATGGTTTGATCATTTACTTTGAAAGTATTGGGTGAAATAGACGCCGCTTCCCCATTAATAAAATGAATATCTAGCGATTTAAACGTTGCATGAATCCCTCCTTGCAAGCTAGAGACTACCTTATCTTTCCTATTTTTGAGTTTGGCGTAGTCGACCCCC
This sequence comes from Fundicoccus sp. Sow4_F4, assembly GCF_052116145.1. Taxonomy (NCBI): domain Bacteria; kingdom Bacillati; phylum Bacillota; class Bacilli; order Lactobacillales; family Aerococcaceae; genus Fundicoccus; species Fundicoccus sp. Sow4_F4. The sequence goes on from NZ_JBQKLQ010000002.1 coordinate 41,480, forward strand.
TTAAAAGCCACATCCATTCCGTGACCTTGCGCTTTCTTTAAACTATGGACCCAATGGGCGTGTTCCAAATAAGCTTTACTTGGGATACAGCCAACATTTAAACAGGTCCCACCAATCGCTTGGCGTTCGATCACCGCAACACTTTTTCCATGGCGCGCCGCCTCTTCAGCTGCAATATAGCCCCCAGGCCCAGCACCAATAACTAAAACATCAAAATGATTCACTTGCTTTGTTCTCCTCCCTTTTGTCTAGTCGAATGGGTAACAATCGATAATATATAGCTGCTTAACGGTTCTAATGGACTTTCTGCTTGTGTAATAACCTCCTTATAGGGTTTAGTTTAAGTTTTAAGACTGTTTCGGTGTATAGCTAAATGTCAGTCGATCGTGATTTAATTGAACATGGGCCCAAGTATCCGACTGAATATCCTGACGAATCAATTCTTGGGCAAGTGGCGTTTCCAACTGCTCGATAATAAAACGTTGTAAAGGACGTGCCCCTAAGGTCGGATCATAGCCCTTATCGGCAAGCCACCGCTTAGCTTCGGCTGAAACGACTAAATCAATGCGGTGACGCTTGAGTCGCTGGCCTAAATCTTGCAGCATCAGTTCCACGATATTGTACATATTGTTCAGAGTGAGCGGATTAAATAGCTGAATGCTGTCAATGCGATTGAGAAACTCCGGTCTAAAATGCTGCTTCAACTGCTCAAGAACGGCCGTTTTAGTCGCTTCAGTCACTTCATGGTTCGTTTCCAGACTTTCAAGCAACTGCAAAGAGCCAATATTACTCGTCATAATCAAAATAGTATTCTTAAAGTCGATGGTGCGACCTTTTGAATCAGTCAGCCGCCCTTCGTCCAAGACTTGTAGTAGAATATTAAAGACATCTGGATGCGCCTTCTCAATTTCATCCAATAAAACAACTGAATAGAGTCGGTGACGAACGGCTTCTGTCAAGTGACCCCCTTCTTCATACCCCACATACCCCGGTGGTGAACCGACTAATTTAGCAACCGCGTGTTTCTCCATATACTCAGACATGTCTAGTCGAATCATCTCAAGTTCACTACCAAACAGAACGGCTGCTAAACTCTTAGCCAATTGAGTTTTCCCAACGCCGGTCGGCCCTAAGAATAAGAAGGAGCCAATCGGATGATTAGGATTTTGCACACCGGCACGAGAACGAATGATTGCTTGAGCCACTTTCTCTACCGGCTCATCTTGGCCAATGACAGTCTCCTTGATAATTTCATCAAGCTTCAACAGCCTTTGTCTTTCATTAGCCATGACGCCTTGAACTTTGATGCCTGTTTGCCGCTCAACAACTTCCGCAATGTCCGCTTCTTCAACTTGATTGCGAATTAAAACGAGGGCTTCTGGCGTACTCTGTCGTCTTTCGGCTTCAATTGCAGCTATTTCTTGTTGGATGGCTGCTAAACTAATCTCAGTCAGTTCAACAAATTCTTCCAACTGTCCCATTCTGAGTGCCTCTTGGGCTTGCTTAAACTGAGCCGCTTGGTCTTCGGCTAACGTCTGCAGTTGCGATATCAGTGCCTGCTCCTTTTGCCATTGGTCTTGTTTTTCAACGAGTTCGTCTTTAAGCTGTTCGAGTGCTTGACGACTTGCTACCGCTTCTGGCTTATCGGAGTGCGCTGAATCAGAGCGTTTGATTTGTTCAATCGTCAGACGAATAATCTCATCTTTAATTTGCTGGATTTGTTCTGGCAGACTTTTCATTTGAATTCGGCGGACAGCACTGGCTTCGTCCATCAGATCAATGGCTTTATCTGGCAGAAAGCGATCCGTAATATAGCGATTTGACAAGGTCACGGCAGCCTTTACAGCGGCTTCTGAAATTGTCACACCATGATAAAGTTCATAGCTTTCTTTGATACCACTTAGAATTTCAGTTGCTTCATCGATGCCTGGTTCTGAGACGATAATTCTTTGGAAACGACGTTCGAGGGCTTTGTCTTTTTCAATATTCTCGCGATATTCGTCTTGCGTCGTTGCGCCGATACAACGAAGTTCGCCTCGTGCCAACATAGGTTTTAAGATATTGCCCGCATCCATCGAGCCTTCTGTCTTGCCGGCGCCAACAATCGTATGAATTTCATCAATAAATAGAATGATTTTTCCTTTAGAATCGCGCACATCATTCAAGACGGCTTTCAATCGCTCTTCAAACTCTCCACGATATTTAGCCCCTGCAATTAATGAGCTCATGTCTAAATTATAGACTTCCTTATCAAGCAGGTTATCTGGTACTTGTGCTTGTTCAATCTTTTGTACCAGACCTTCAACAATCGCAGTTTTCCCAACACCGGGTAGCCCGATTAGGATGGCATTATTCTTGGTCTTACGCGAGAGCACGCGAATCACTTCTTCAATCTCACGGTGTCGACCAATAATTCGGTCAAGCTTGCCTTCACGATACTTTTTATTCAAATTTTCTGAATACTGGTCCAAGGCTTGATAGATGGACTCCTGATTGGTTTGGGTCGCTCTTTTGCCTTTACGGTTTTTAGTCAGTTGAGTTAATAAACGCTCATAATCAACTTGATTCGTCGTGAGGTAGACCGTGATCGGGTTATAACTTTGCTTCATAATAGCCAGCAGCAAGTGTTCCGTACTGCAAACTTCATCTCGTAATTTGTTGGCTTCCTCTTGAGCTTGCTCAAGCAAGCGATCATAGCGCGGCGTGTTTTGTTGCGCGTGTTGGATCTCTTTGGAGCGACTGACAGGTAATTTCTCAAGCTCCTTCTGAATGACTTGTATAAATTCGTTGATATCTAACTCAAAGGACTCATAGAAATCTAGCGCATAGTGTTGAGGCTGTAGTAAAACGTTCCATAAATGAGGAATGTCTACTTGAATTTGCTGATTTTCTTGGGCGAGTTCCTTGGCTTTGGCTAATGCGTCTTGGACTTGGTTTGTATAAACTGTCATTCAAGTGCTCCTCCTTTGATAGCGGTATCAATTTGTGATAGCTCATTTGCTAGGTCACGACACACCTATTGACCGATTGGACAATAAGTAAGTATTGGATGAATCTGGTAATCCATTGTCGTTACCGTCTACTAAAGTTAGAAGCAAGAAGCGTGCCAATTATCAAAAAGCTTGTCTAGACGTATTGTGTAGTGTTGAACAAGCTGGTTCTGTTTCATTATGCAACATTTTGTCACATTTAGGTTTACACTCTGTTACACCTCGATACATTTTGGTAACTGATTTTGAAGATGCGGCTGGATTTTTTAGTGGGTTTGATGTTAGTGAGGAAGCGGATGAAGTAAAGGGTGGCTGCAGTGAAATACTAGCTAGTGTCCGGTGAAGAGCAATGGCTGGTCAATAGCTTGGCCGGTTTATTGATAATCTAGTTTTAATGGTCAGGCTTAGGTGGGGAGCAAATTGCTTTGCCAACCTTACTGGCTTCCACTAAATCACGCCTCGCTGACTGCTTATTAGGCTATAAAAATAGTTGCACCCAAAAAATCCGCTCAGCGGCTTGCGGCTGAGCGGACGTCTTATTCTAGTATTAAATTAATCGATCTTTAGTTGATATTGCTTGATTTTTCGGTACAAGGTGGTCCGAGAAATATTCAGGGCGGTGGCGGTTTTCGATTTATGGTAATTGTGTTGTTTCAAAGTCTTCATGATTAGCTGTGCCTCCGAATTTTCCGGCTCCTTGTTTGGCTCCTCAGAGTCTGGCTGAAGTGACGTTAATTCAATCAGATCGATAATTGCTTGTTCCGTGGGTTCCTGATCCGGGTAAAAGACGTAGAGACGCTGTAAAAAGTTATTGAACTCTCGTACGTTACCATACCAAGGATAGTTTACGGACACTTGATAAAGTTTATCCTTCCAACTTAACTGCCAGGCATTCTGCTCACAAAAGCGGTCAATCAGCGGTAATAAATCCTCCGTTCTGAGCCGCAAAGGTGGAATCTGGAGCGGGCACACGAACAGGCGGTAGTACAAATCTTCACGAAACTGCTTGCTGCCCACAGCTTGTTTGAGATCCTGATTGCTCGCTGTAACGATGCGGAAATCTACATGGTATGATTGTGTGCTCCCAATGGGCGTCACCAATTTTTGCTCCAGCGCACGTAGTAGCGTCGCTTGCATCTTTAGGGACATACTATCTACCTCATCAAGAAATAGCGTACCCCCCTCAGCTAGGCGAATCTTTCCAAGATAACCCTCTTTGCTGGCCCCCGTAAAGGCCCCGGCAGCATAACCAAAGAGCTCACTTTCTAACAAGTTTTCACTCAATGAACCACAGTTGACACTGATTAGTGGACCGTCTTTGTATGGACTATTGTAGTGAATCGTTTCCGCGATAATTTCTTTTCCACTACCTGACTCGCCTTTAATATGAATGGGCACAACGCTGTCAGCTGCTTGAAAAACTTGCTGTAAAAATGTTTGATATCCCTTATTCAAGCTAGGTACACCTGGGTAGTACTTATTTTCAGGTGTTTTTTTGGGGTAGAAGGTATATTTATAACCTATCAAATGGCTGTCATGATGGATCTTTTCTTTGTTAACTAAACCATTAAACTGTTTCACAAATTCTCGAATGTCCATCCCAACAAATAATTCCTCATAGCGCGTTAGTTCTTCGGGTAGAAATACAAGCTGATCTTTTTCATTACACAACACACTTTTGTTATCGTTACCGACAACATAAGTCAACAAGGCTTGATTTTGGTCCAGTCGATACCTTAATAGGCGGTTGCTGACGCGTTCAACAATCAGTTGCACAAGCGCTTGTTGTCCGACATCTTCTTGCATATAAGTCGACATGTCAAGGACGCCAACAAGTTGATCTTCATCAAATATCGGGCAGGCAAAGCAACTCCAATTATGAGAAGCAACCGCATAGTGTTCATAGCGCGATACCATCTGACTATTCTTTGATTTAAGTGTCAGTGAAATGGCATTTGTCCCAACGTCTAACTCATTCCAACGGCTCCCTTCAAAAAAGCCAATACTATTTGCGTGAGTGATTGCACGAGGGTTCCCTTGACGCCACAAAATATATCCTTCCGGATCTGTCAAAATAAATAGGGACTCACTTTGCATAAGATAATTTGAGATTCTGTGAGCTTCTTCTTTGACCAGTTCAATTAACTGATGATTGATCACTTGCTTTGAGGATAGTTCATCCATTTGTAAGATTGTCTGACTGTTCATTTGATAAGGGTTTAATTGTTCCTTACGGCATACTTCCCAAGAATTTGCTATTTTATCTGGCAATTCGTTAGTCTTAATTACTTTTTTTATCACATATTCTTTCCATAGCAACTCATTCAAATTAAATCACCTCTCAAGAACATTATATCCTGTCTTGACACATAAAGAAAGCGTTCCCAAAAACATTTATCAAGTGTTTTGAATAACCTACATAGGAAGTCCAACGGACTATTGTGCGAGGCATATCAAGATAAGAGGTTATTGCGATGGCTTCTCGAAAAGGAAACGAGGATAGCCTAGCGTTTGCTATACGTATCTTGGGATGACTCAAACATACTAGTCACAAAGACTCCTCGATTTGCCGAAAGCTGCCACTGGCTAGTGGGAACAAGCCCCTCGTCCGGTAAGCGAAGGAGCGATTACTCCCTCGACAAACTAGCGAGGAAGTGATGACTCCCTCGGTCAACTTGCGAGGAGGTGATGACTCCCTCGAACAACTAGCGAGGAGGTGATGACTCCCTCGAACAACTAACGAGGAGGTGATGACTCCCTCGAACAACTAACGAGGAGGTGATGACTCCCTGGGCTAACTAGCCAACAAGCGCGAGAAAATTATTAGTCCTATTTTGCCTGTAGGCTCTTCAATTTACTTGATTTTACGCTGACGGGCAGGCATGATATCCAGTTGCTGGCGGTATTTACTGAGCGTGCGCCGTGCAAGCGGAAGCCCACTCTCTTTCAGCAGGTCAGCTAATTGTTGATCAGACAGCGGTTGACGCTTGTCCTCCTGGTCAATCAAGTCACGAATTTTCTGATGGATATCATGCTGACTAACGCTAGCGCCATCACTGGTCTGAATGGCGGCCGTATTAATCAGCTGACTGAAAGGAAAAGTCCCAAAATCGGTATAAAAATATTTCCCCTGAATGGTTCGGCTAATCGTCGATGGACTAAAACCACAGGCTTGGGCAACCTGCGACATAGTCAAAGGCTCCACCTGATGGCCCTTTGACTGAAAAAAGCCTGACTGTGCATTAAACATCACCTGCGATACTTGCAGTAAAGTTTGCTCACGACGCTTCAGACTATTCATTACAGCCAAAGCCTCCTGTTTTTTAGCCTGGATATACTCCTGAAGCTCCTGATTTTCGACCTCAGACAACTCCTGAAAATAAGCACTATCGAAAGTCACTTCTGGCAAATTCTTCAAATTGTAACTCGCTTCAAAACCCGCTTGCGTGCGCCGAACATAGACATCCGGCTCTATAAACTGAGTGTACCCTTCACTAAAATGCGACATCGGAGCACGTGACAACACTTGATAATAGGCGACTGTCTCTTGCACTTCAGCCAAAGACACCTCAAGTGCATCAGCTATTAACTGAAATTCCCGCTGAACCAACTCCGAAAAATAACTTTCTAATATAACATATGCAATATTTGGGGCCGCATCATCATTTTCTGTCTGCAACATCCAGTATTCCCTGAGATCAGCCGAAGCGACACCTACCGGATCAAGCTGCTGCAGCAAGGTGATAGCGTCCACTAGTTCAATGGCCGTACAAGCCAGTTTCTCCTGAAGCAACTCCTGCGACTGAGTCAGAAAACCTTGCTCATCCAATTCATCCAATAAGGCCACCATTAAATCTCTCAAACGAGTCTGACGGTAACACATAATTTGGTCTAATAAAAATGTCTGCAAAGAATCCCGACTTTCATCTCTAAGCTGGCTAATCATCGCCTGATGACTATCTTCTCGGTCATAAGGCGTTGGATTGATATAGTCCAGCGAATTTTGCGTGACACTATCCGTAGCCAGCACCCCATCCATTGGATCGATTGTCAACATATGTCGCGTGTCCTCGACCTTCATTAAAGGATTTTCCAAGGCCATATCCAACAACATCTGACCTAAATCCTCTCGCACCACTTGCAATATCTGCAAAGACTGCTGCTGCTCAAAACTTAACTGCTGTGTCTGCTTTTGACTCTGCTCTTGGTTAAAGCCCATTCGATTATCGTAACTCATCCTCAACACCCCCTTATTCACTCCTCCATTATACCATAGGCATGAAAACCAAGACAAAGCCCCTCGCTTAAGATAATTTGCTTAGCTTGTCCGATCCCCCAAGACTTCCCCCTCATCCCACCTTTGTAAATTAAGTCCAACCTATTATAATGACACTATGACAGAACTTACAAGGAGCTACTATGAATCCATTTGAAATGACCGAAGAATTTCACCATACCTTTGACCTACGATTCCCAGCGAACCCACTGCTTTTAAGGTCGAAGAGATCGTTGAGTTTGCCTACAGCATCAGTTACAATAACCCTGATACGTTCGAAGCAGCTGTCGACAGCTTGCACGAAGCCATCGACAAAGCCAAGGACAGAATACTGACACAAAATCGTCAGGTCACGGATCCTTTAGTCGAACAAATCGATGCGCTAAGTGATTTGCTGTACTTCACTTACGGTTCTTTCTCTTTACTTGGTGTCAATCCTGACAATCATTCGCCAAGCGAATATGGGTAAACTATTCCCGGATGGGCAGCCGCTTTACGATCCAATCACTCATAAAGTTTTAAAACCCAATAATTGGGAACATGACTATGCGCCCGAGGAGAAAATTAAACAAGAGATTCAGCGCCAAACAAGAGAAGGTAAATTTGAATAGGATTTCTTGTTAATATATGGTTTATTTTTTTATCTTGAATTGTCAAATTAAGTGCAACACGTTGTCAAAGAAGAGCTCATAAGGTGTTTTCCAACCTAAGCACTTACGCGAACGTTTATTTAGTTTTTCAATACAAGTATTGATGTAATCTGTTAAACAGCTTGTTAGATTTTCTTTTTTGGAAAGTACTCTCTTAGTAGTCCATTTGTATTTTCATTTGTTCTTCTTTGCCAAGGGGCATGAGGGTCTGCGAAGTAAAAAGGGATGTTATCTAAATATTGAGTGACTTCTCGATGTTTTGAAAATTCTTTTCCACGGTCTGGAGTAATGGATTTTCTTTTACTATTCGGTAGAGCAGCTAGTAAATTAATGACTGAATCACGCGCGTAGGTCGCAACCTTTTTATCAATTTTATTCGCCAGTAAAAATCGTGTTTTTCGGTCAGTAAGCGTGACTTAACAGCCCTCTTAAATTAAAATAACCACAAAAAAAATGTCAGTAAGCTTTAGCCAACTGACACTTTTCAATGGATATTATTTGGTTTTCACAACAAATGCTTGCCAAGGTTTCAGTATAATATTCCCAAGCGAGTTAATCTCATCTTCCGAGTTCTGGATAATTATATGATCAATAGAATCTTCTGAAGAAAATTCATTCGGTTCATCAGATAAGTTCGCTACTACTAGCCATCTTTCACCCTCATACTCACGGTAATAACTAAACACATTATCTGCTGTATCCAACAATTTAAAGCTCCCCCAAACGATGATGGGATGATCTTTCCGCAATTGAATCAAGTCTTTGTAAGTATAAAAAATAGAGTTCGGATCCTTTAAAGCGGCTTCAACGTTGATATCTCGAAAATTTTCATTTAATGCAAGCCAAGGTTTACCTGTAGTAAATCCTCCATTTTCACTCATATCCCAAGCAATCGGACGGCGAGCATTGTCTCGGCCTTTCGCATTGATTGACTCAATGATTTCTGCCTTATTAAAGCCATTTGCTAGACGTTCACTGTACATGTTGACTGTTTCAATATCAGCTGCTTCGCGAATATCCTTAATGGCAGTATTAGTCATGCCAATTTCTTCGCCTTGGTATATATAAGGTGTACCTTTCATCATATGTAGGAGAATGGCAAATGATTTTGCACTCTGAATTCGATACTCTTGATCATTGCCCCAGCGTGAAATTATGCGAGGTAAATCGTGATTGTTCCAGAATAATGAGTTCCACCCTTCGTCACCTAACTCAGTTTGCCATTTAGTCAGAACTTCTTTGAGTTCTGACATTTTAATGGGCCTTAAATCCCATTTTTCTTTGCCTTCTTGCTGATCTAAGCCAATATGTTCGAATTGAAAGACCATGGACAGTTCTTGACGCTCAGGGTTAGAATACAGCTTGGCAATTTCTGGTGTGGCACCCCAAGTTTCACCAACCGTTAGTAAATCGTGTTTACCAAAGGTTGCTTGATTCATTTCTTGAAGATAATCATGTAATTTAGGTCCATTTCCCGTGATACCCTCTAAAGGTTTTTTACCGACCAAGTCGATAACATCCATTCGGAAACCACCTATTCCTTTATCAATCCAAAAATTCATCATATCGTAGATAGCTTGGCGAACCTTTTGATTTTCCCAATTCAAATCAGGCTGTTTTTGACTAAACAAATGCAGGTAGTATTGACCGCTTGCTTCGTCAAATTTCCAGGCAGGGCCAGAAAAAGTTGATTTAAGATCGTTTGGTACGCTCCCGTCAGAAGTAGGATCTGCCCAAACATAGTAATCACGGTATGGATTTTCTTTACTCTTTTTGGCTTCAATAAACCATTGATGTTCATCTGACGTATGATTGACTACTAGATCCATGACAATTTTTATATTGCGTTTGTTAGCTTCAAACAGAAACTCTTCCATTTCTTCCATCGTGCCAAATTCTTCCATTATTGCTTCGTAATCTGAGATATCATAGCCATTATCATCATTAGGTGATTGGTAAACTGGCGATAACCAAATGGCTCCAATTCCTAAATTCTGTAAATAATCTAACTTTTCAATTATCCCTCTAATGTCTCCAATACCATCTCCATTACTATCTTTAAAACTTCTTGGATAAATTTGGTAAACGACAATTTCTTGCCACCAATGTTTCGACATATTCATTCTCCTATCGTATTTACGAATTATATTGTTTAATTGTGACTAATTGTTGAATTTTCAAAGCGCTTAAAGAAAGCGAGTAGTAAAAAAGTTCTTAAGAAATGAATAAAGCTGAGTCCCAAGAACATACTTATATAGATGCCAAAAACAAATAAATAATTTGACAATAACATCAAAACAAAGGGGAGGCAGAAAGCTAGCATCAACAAGCTACTAGTCAATGGATAGTTGATTGCTAACTTTAAGGTGTTTAAACTCGCTTGCTTGAGCGAGTCATCATACCGTGATAAGTAGTAAAAGATAAACTGCATGTAATTTATGACAATAAGAGTGACGATCGCTACGCCTATGGTCATCCAACTGTCTAGCTGATTAAATGTGGCCAGGTATAGCCAGTTAGTAATCAAGATGCTTGAAATTAGTAGGATACCTAACCAAGCAATCGTGCTTTGCTTGAACCTTTTCTTAAACACTTCCAAATAGGTTGAGACAATTCGTGTTTCACCTTGTGTGATGATACGCGTTGTGACAGCAAAAGCAGCTGCTTGACTCGCACCGATTGTCACAATCGGCAGGCTGGTAATAATCATCAATAAATTAAGTACCATCAAGCTCCAGACCTTCATCATAATACGGTAGAAAGTACCGTTAAGTCTAAATAATTCTTGCATACTTTATCACTCCTTCACTGCACCCACAACAATTCCTTGCACGAAATATTTTTGTAAGAATGGGTAAATCACTAATAGCGGAATGATTGCGATAACTATCTTGGCTGCATTGAGGTTTCGATTTGAAACGGCTAGTAGGCTTTGTAGTTGTTCTGATGACATACCTGCGCTATTTCGTAAAGTTTCCGCAATATTGACACTTAATGATTGGATGTAGGTCATCAATGGATAATTCTCGACTTTAGTCATGTAAATCAAACCGCCGAAAAAATCGTTCCAGCTTCCGACGATACTAAAGAGTGATACCGTCGCAAGTGAAGGCAGAGAAATCGGTACATAAATTCTAGTTAGTACAGTCCATGAATTTGCTCCATCCAGTAAGGCCGACTCTTCTAATGATTTGGGCACCCCACGGAAAAAGTTCATGACTAAAATAACGCTACCTAATGGTACGGCGCCAGGTAGAATAAGTGACCATACGCTATTAATGAGCCCTAAGTTACGAACAATCAAATAAGTTGGAATCATCCCTCCATTGAATAACATCGCAAAGATTATCAAGTTCATGAAGAATTTTCTTGAATAGAAAACTTCTTTAGATTTTGACAATGGGTAAGCGAGCGTAATAATGAGAAGTAGGTTTAGTATTAAGGCTGCTACCACTCTAAAAACAGAAATTCCAAAAGAACGCCAGAATTGAGAGTCATTCATTATTCTTTCATATGCCGCGAAAGTAAACTCAACCGGCCAGAGACCGACTCTGTTAGCAGCCGCAGCCTGAGAGCTACTTAAAGATAGCGAGACAACGTTCAACAGTGGAATTAAACAAGATAATGTCAATAAAATCACTATTGTGTATATAATGAATAGACGAATGCCAAATTTTTCTTTCATCTAAATTACTCCTTTCTAGACTAAAACATTACCCGGTTAGTAGTTTTTTCTGCTACCTTGTTAGAGCCAAACACTAGAAATAAACCGACAATGGAACGTATTAAACCTACTGCTGCACCTAAACTATAGTCACGTCCAATAAGTCCAATTCTATAAATGTAGGTATCTAACACATCACCACTTGCATAAACTGGTGGTGAATATAAGTTATAGACTTGATCGAAGCCAGCACTTAAAATTCCAGGTAATGCGAGAATCGTCATCAGAATAATATAGGGCAACATACCTGGTAACGTCACATGTCTAACTTGTTGCAACCAGCTAGCACCATCCATCTTCGCAGCCTCATAAGTTCCAGGGTCAATCGACGTAATAGCGGCCAAGAATATAATTGAACTATAGCCGAAGCCTTTCCAGACATCCGTCCAGATTAACAGATGAGGAAAAACCTTATTACTCCCTAAAAAATTGATGGGATTCAGGCCAATACTCTGCAGAATTTGGTTGACAGTACCGTCTAAACTAAACAAGTTCACAACTACTGAAGCTAAAATTACCCATGATAAAAAGTGTGGCAAATAGACAATCGTTTGTAGAGATTTCTTAAACCATTTTACTCGAATTTCATTTAATAGAATTGCAAAAATAATTGGGATAATGGTATTTAGAATAATTTTCCCTAAGGCGATAAAGATGGTATTGTAAGTAACTTGCCAAATATCAGGCAACGTGAAAACATATTTAAAATTATCTAACCAGACAAATTCTGAATTTAAAAAGCCCTTTGCTGGTACAAAATCTTGAAAAGCCATCACGAGCCCAAACATAGGGGCATAAGAAAAAATTAGTAAGAATATCATTCCTGGAGCGACCATTGCTAAAAAGAGCCATTGATTCTTAGAGAACCAATTTTTTCTTTTTCTCTTTTCCATATTTTTGTCTCCTTCTCCTATAATTGTAGAATAGAGCATTTCATTGACAATGAAATGCTTTATTCTAGTCTACAATTAATTATTTTCTTTGTTGATTGACTGCATTTCTTCTAGAATCGCCGTCCCCCCCTGTTGGCCCCACGTTTCTACATATTGCTCAAAGTTTTCGAGTGTCTCTTCACCCGTCACAAATTTGATGAAGGTTTCTTCTTCCAATTTGTTGATTTGAGCCCCGTTACGCTCGCTTGCTTCAATGGTTTCAAAGATTGCAACTGGATTCACTTCATTGTAAATGCCTGCTTGTCGTACGCCATTCATGACATTATTGACAGCCAATAAGCGTGACGCATACACGGACCAATCGGTTGGATCAGAAGCTGCTGAGTCATCTAGAAACGCCTTAATCTTAAGTGCATTATTCTGAACGATAAAGCTATCAATAGCCTCGATACTTGAGTTACCTAAGGCTGCATCCGATGCTAGGACTGCATCATCAATCTCACTTAGATTTTTGAACATTTCAATATTTACAGGTCGGATAGATCCATCAACCGCCAATTGGGCGTATTCATAAATCTCAGGGAATTCTGTTTCCATATCTTCAGAATTTGCGACTTCATCAAAGATTAAATTAATCATTTCAATCGCTAATTCAGGTCTTTCGAAATCTTTTCTAACGACTACAAAACTACCAACTCCTGGTTTATTGACTCCATTGACAGTGCCATCTTCGTTTTCAATCGCAAATGGCGTGAAAACCGCTTCAGGGTTTGCTGTTTTTGCTTGAACTAAGCCCCAGTCTGGAAAATGCCAAGGTCCGGGTACGATACCGATTTCTCCGTTGACCATCATTGCATTAATATCATCGTAAGTACGAGTTCCGAATTGTGGATCTAAAATGCCCTGCGTAAAGAGTTCATTCAAGAAGGTTAGACCTTCTTTCATTTCTTCTGTATTAGAGCCGTACACTAAATTTCCATCTTCGCCTTCTAGGTAAGTTTTTGGATAGGCTCCGAATGCGTTGAATATGGCGGTTGCTGTATAGCCTGAACCACCGTGGTCTCCGGATGTTAACCAGTACGCTAATGCCAGGCCTTTGGTTTTTCCAGTTCCTCCAGCATCTTCTTCCTGGAATATCGTCGCAGTTTCGACCAACTCATCTAAAGTAATTGCATTATTCCCATCCTCGTCCAGTTCAATATTTAAATCGTCCAACCAATCTTGACGAATCCAAACCATGTTCGGTCCGAAATCGTTAGCTGTTCCTGGTAATGCCATTAATTGTCCATCGATTGTTGCAGCATTCAACTGAACATTATCGAAAGAGTCATAAATTGACTTGATGTGATCGCTAGCATATTCTTCATAAACTTCGGTTAAGTCTTCGATTAAACCATTCTCTGCCAATTCTTCTAACTCGTCTCTGCTGACAGCCATGATGTCAGGTATCTCACCTGCCGCAATTGCTAAGGAAACTTGGCGCGTATACTCGTCGCCATTTGCTTCAAAGGCACTTTCTAATTGAACGCCTAGTTTTTCTTTGACGAGACGTCTGTATGCATTATCGGCGTAACTATCGCCTTCCGGTAACTTTGAGTTTTGCTGAGTCTGTTGACCTAAAGTTACAATCAGGTTACCTTCTGCCGTTCGCTGCGCCTCCTCTGCTGATCCACATGCACTTAACAAAACAGCTGAACCTAAAAGCATACCTACTAATAATTTTTTCATCATTTCCCCTACTTTCTTTTAGTTAAACGTTTACGTAATCAGAATAATAAATTCAAGCTTCTCTTTATATTCTCCTTTCCTTTTCTATTTCCATTTTGAAATCAAGTAATTTCACTAATGATAATGAATTTACTTGATTTCAGAATAAATCTTTACGAATAGCCTTTTTAAAATTTTTAAGAAGGCTGTATATTCAACAGGTTAAACGTTTACGTAATGCGAATAAAGTTATTTTATAATAACTTTTTTACTGAATTACGTTCAACCAAAGTAAAAGGTACAATCTCGGAAAGAATTTCTTTTTTCTTAAGAATCGAAAGAATTAAACTTTCGCAGCCAAGATTTCCCATTTCATAAAACGGTTGTGAAATAGTCGTAATTGTCGGTGTTACCATTGATGAAATTTTTGAATTATCATAACCTATCACCGATAAATCCTCAGGCACTATAATATTTTGTTTATTGCATTCTGAAATGACGCCTAGCGCCGTCTCATCACTCACGCAAAATATTGCGGTCAAAGCAATGTCGTTTTGAATATAGTATTCCATGGCTTTTTTACCAGAGGTGAAGTTATAGTCACCGAAATATATCAGTTCTTCTTCAATTGGTATCCCATTTTGCTTCAAAGCATCGCGGTAACCATTGATTCGTGGAATTCCAGCAATTGGATCAATCGGGCTAACCCCAGCCAAGCCAATTCGCTGATGGCCATTTCTTACCAAATAGTCTGTCGCTTCAAAAGCTGCTGAATAGTCATCCACTTTTATATAGGGGATTGAGTCTTCGACTGCCTCGGTTGACAAAAGCACAATCGGAATATTGAGCGATTTTACTAAAGCAACGCCCTCTTGTTCAACAAATATCGAGAATGCCACGATGCCATCTACTCGGCGCTCAGCCATTAGATTCAAACAACTTTTGAAATTCTCTCCTTCTACACCTGCATGCATAAGGATTACACTATAGCCGTGTTTCTTAGCGGCATCCTCAATCCCATTTACAATATTTGAATAATAGAAAGAATCGACCGTTGGCATAATAATCCCAATAATATTCGACACATTTTTTACTAAGCTGATTGCATTTTCGTTCTTGTGATAATTCAACTCTTTAGCAATTTTTAACACATTCTCTTCTACTTCTTGGCTGTAGCCGCCTAGTTGATTGATCACTCTTGAAACAGTTGCGATCGATACATTAGCCTGTTTAGCAATATCTTTAATTGTAGTAGCCAATCTAATCCCCCTTTCCTGACAGAGTTACGAACGCTGTCATATCAACTTGTTAAACGTTTACGTAAATGATTATAACCTATAGATTTTGCTTCGTCAACACATTTATGTATGCGGATTCATTTTTTTCAGGGAGAATAGAGTCCTTAATCTCCATGACAATCAAACGTATAAAGAGCTCTCAAGCTTATTTTTATGCCGCACTGAATTGTTTAAAACTATGCATAGTTAAAAGAGCTCACGCTAAATGAACGATAAAAAACAGGGCCTACGTCATCAGTCAGCTCACTTGTTGACTGATTAACGCCATGTCCTCATTCGAATCCACTTGACCCGCCAGGTCTTGGGTGTCTCCCACACGGATGATTGCTTTCTGGACTTATTATGAGCATGTTAAACTCTCCATAAAAAAAGAAGAGGATGTCTCCCCTTCTTGTCTACATGAATAATAGGCATATTCTGACCTATTGGAAAACCAGCACTGGCATGCCATTATAGGCGTAGTTGTAGAGTTGGGCCATTACGTCAGGTGGCGTGTTGATACAACCTAGAGAACCGTTGGTTAAGTAGGCGTCGCCTCCGAACGTTGGTTGCCAATTCGCATCATGTACCCCTTGACCGGTATAATCAAAAGCAATCCAGTAATCAACCGGTTGGACATACTCTTTTTCAGTCCGTGGATTATAACCCGTCAATTGTGAAGGTGACTCCATATTCCAAACCGCATAAGCACCAGGCACCGTGTTGGTTCCAATCTGACCGGTCACAATCGGCGTCGAAATGACCGCCACCCCGTCAATATACACGTACATCATTTGATAGGTCATATCGACTTCAATGTAGCTAATACCAATATCATCCAGCGACCCATTATAACCGATGCCGACAATCGCTGGCTCTCTCGTCACCGATTCACCCGCTTTTAAATCATCCAGAATAGCCTGTGTTTCCACCTCACGGTCAATCGACCAACCTAATGTGCCAGGTTCTAATTGTATTTCTCCCTGCAGCGTACTGTTGAAGTAGCGATAGTCATCATAGGTCGCATAAGCATCATTCAGCGTGCCAAGATAGTCGTAAATCATCTCTTCGTCGAAAGAGTAAGCGCCGTCCTCATCCAAAAGCAACCAACTATAAATCATTTCCGGTGTGATGACTTCTTCGTAACCTGCAAGGGTGAGAGTAATTTCCATTGAAGTTAACGCTTGAATCTGTTCTAGCTCTGAGACAAGCGTTGGATCGTCGGCTGTGATCGTCGGTTGAAGGTACGCTCGACTGACATCGACTGTGTCTTGTTGGACCATCGCTTCGATGATTTGCTTTTTCAAGCTGGATATATCGACTTGCGTTCCTGTTTGGGCTGCTTCAATTAAATAACCTTGCGATTCTGAATAGCGAAGTTTCGCATCCTCTGGCAGGCTTCTAGGTCCATTGGCTTGGTTATTGGCCTCTAGGACTGCTTGAAGGCGGGCGTCATCAAGGCTAATTAAAGCTTGAAGGTCGTCGTCAACCGGTGTATCCGTTAGCGCACCTAAGAGCCAGTTCTGCTTATGCTGCTGAGACATTAATAAGGCCAATGCTTCTTCCGCTTGAATGGTCAGCCCTAAATCATTTGGAGTCAGCGCCTCCCACTGTCTATCAGCTTCATTAAAATTGATGACCTGTTGCGAGAAACTCTCTATGATTTTATCATTAGCCTCCGCTTGAGTTAAGTTACTAATATCTACCGAGGCAAATTCGGTATTATAATAATAACGCTCCGCATAATACTGCTTGCCAAGCAGGCCCACTGTTAAACCTAAAACGACTAGCGCCAGACTTACACCTATTAATTTCTTCATCATCATCTTACAAGACCTTCCTTGAGTTATTTGAGCCGAATTAGCGTCAGCCCGTTCACTTTTGTGTGCTTTATTCTAGAGTTCTTCCTATGAAAGAAATGAGTGACATCGAACTGCTTTACTTGTGCCTTTCTTTCGTCACAAGTAACCTATTTAAACGGTATTCATTTTAAACGATATTCAGTTCATATGTTTATGTAATCATTCTACATGATTCTCCTTTAAAAACAATTATAGTCATCTATTTCACGTGTAAATTTCATAGAAAATTCAAAGTTCTGTTTGAGTATTTAGCCAGAACTGTTGTTCTGGGGGATTTTGGGGCGGTTTTTCTTTGGTGAAGTGCTTATCTCTATAAAGGCTAGTGACATTAGAAGCTTTCATCCGCTCGCGTTTTCATGACTCTCAATTAGCTGGATGTCGTAATAGACCACTTGGATGACTTTAGCGACACTTGCTTGTCTTAATTATGGCTTTTCTTCCTATCTATTTGCCATTATGACAACACTTGATATCGCTACAGGTAAGCACAAATCAATGGTTTAATCTTTATAAATTAACACCTTTTATATACTTTTTATTCACCGTTTAATAGACAGTTCATATTTGGAAACAGTGGAGGAAGCTACTAACATCTCGCAATCGTGCTAAATTCTCCATCATTCTTTCCAATTTAAGGACGAAGCACTATAATCAAAGAGTATTGCTATATAATCTAAGGAGGCGCTATTAATGAATCCATTTGACATGACTGAAGAATTCCATCGGACGTTTGACCCGACAATCCCTGACGAACCGACTGCCTTTAACCAGAAGAAAACGATAGACCGGGCTTCATTTAAGATTGAAGAAATTGTTGAGTTTATTTACAGCATCAGCGAGAATAATCCTGACACATTCGAAGCAGCTGTCAATAGCTTGCACGTCGCCATTGACAAGTCTAAGGAGAAAATCCTAACACAAAATCGTCCAGTCACCGATCCTTTAGTGGAACAAGTCGATGCCCTGAGCGACTTACTGTACTTTACGTATGGTTCCTTCTCATTACTTGGTGTCAATCCTCAACCAATAATGGAAGTTATCCACCAAGCGAATATGGGAAAGCTATTCCCGGATGGAGAACCTCATTATGATCCGGTCACTCATAAAGTACTCAAGCCTGATCATTGGGAGCATGACTATGCACCCGAGGAGAAAATTAAGCAAGAGATTCAACGGCAAACAAGAGAAGGGAAATTTAATTAGATCCGCTTGTTCATCCGTGCTTTAAGTTAAATTCGTGGGTTGATTCTAATAAAACCCGTCCCATTCATTCAAGCAAATGACGCTTGTTTAGGACTGCTTCTTTCAACTGTACGTTAACCTCCGCACTTTTGTAGTGACTGATAGATTTTAACTATTTGTCCCAATCACGCAAGGGGGATTCTATAATAAAGTTAGCCCGCTCAAACAGACGTCAAAAAAAACGCCACGTGAATTTCATCTTATATTGACGTTATGGCAACTCTCAATCGACAAGGCTGAATTCACATGACGCAAGAACAATTTCACGAAAAGGAAGACATTTATCTTATCAAGAACGTTACCAAATAGCGATGCTTAACTAAGAAAGCTAGTCACAGCGCCCCATCGTTCAAGTCATGAACCGCCCGCCTGTCTACAATTTACAACAACAAACCCCTGTAGAAGACACGCATTCGTGTTCCTTCCACAGAGGCTTCTTGTGTTAGATAATCCTTATATGTTGCTTTTAATCCAATCGACTCTTCCTAAGGAAAGTGAAGAGGACTTATTCTTGGACAAACTCTGCAGCCATTTGACCGGCTTGACGACCGAAGATGATAATATCCGCTACTGCGTTTCCACCAATACGGTTCTTCCCGTGTAGGCCACCTGTCGCTTCGCCAGAAGCATATAGTCCAGGGATCACTTCGCCGGCTTCATTCAAGATTTCAGCATTAGTATTAATTTTCAACCCGCCCATCGTATGGTGCACGCCTGGGGCTATCTTGATTGCATAGAAAGGAGCTTGTTCTAAACCAATCGCCATACCGGTCGTACGACCGAAGGCTTCATCACTTTGATTTGTGACACTTTCATTCCACTGACTCAGTGTTGCTTGTAAGGCGTCTGCGGGCATACCAGTTAGTTCAGCTAGTTCTTCGATGGTCTCGCCTTTAACGACTAAGCCCATTGACTCATATTGATTCAAAGCTTTGACACGTTCTTTCAAGGCTTCGTCCACAACGACATACGCATATTGCTCAGGCAAGGCGATAATCGCTGCCGATACATTATCGCGTGTATCGAGTTCGTTAAAGAATCGTTCACCACTTTGATTTACCAAAATCCCGCCTTCACCACGAACGGCTTCGGTAATTAGGTAGGATGTTTCTTGTTCGACTGTCGGATGAATTTGAATTTCTTTCATATCGACAACGGCAGCACCTAATAGCTGCGCCATCGCGATTCCACTACCAGTTGCGCCGTCATGGTTCGTTGTCACAAAGCCTTCTAAGTCAGGGTTATATTCGACCACCATGTCGAAATTAGCACCAAACCCACCTGTTGCTACAATCACGGCTTTGGCTTGAACTTCCACGGTTTCACCATTGATTTCAATTGATACACCGGAAGCTGCGCCTTCTGTTTGCAGAATCTCTAGAACATTTGCATTAACAAACAGAGGGATTTCATGATCAAAAACATTCTTTAATAAGCCATCAACCAAATATTGTCCGACAGCAGAGCCGTCTGCAGGACGGTGGGTTCTTTCAACACTCATGCCCCCGGTTGTGGTTAAATTACTCAGGCTAATTCCCATTGAATCGAGCCAATCAATCGCTGGTGCAGAGTGATCAACGAAAAAGCGTAACAACTCTTGGTCATTTGTTTCTTTACCACCCGCTAAGGTTTCTTCGAAGAATAAGTCATTTGAATCTTCAATGCCCTCTGCTTCTTGAAACTTCGTTCCAGACGCATTCATACCTGCTGACGATTTCATCGTGTTCCCACCGGCAATCGGCATCTTTTCAAAAATGACCACGTTGGCTCCGGCTTCTTTGGCTGAGATGGCAGCGGCCATACCACCCCCACCCGCTCCAATCACGATCACATCATAAGATGTTTCTAAACTGGCCGGATCAGTATAGTCATACATCGCTTCACTTGCTCCAGTCGTTGCATCCGTTTCTGTCTGTGCCAGCACACGAGTGAGCGCCCCTGCCGCATTTACAACCACCCCTACTAACAACACTAACGATAAGTACAACTTAGATTTTTTCTTCATTTTTACACACTCCCAATCATTTTTACTCCCTATTGCTTAATCAAAAACCGTACAGTATGCGTAAATAAATTCTCTCAGCGACAAACACTCTGACACATCGCCAGGAGGCTTCTGCAAAGACTTGCCTGATTGCGCCACTGATTGTTCATTAATTCACTTTACTAGAGAAATCACTCTCTTATTTCATCGACAATCGACTCACTATTGGTATTAATTCATCGCAAAGGTGTCTTGACAGATATAGTGTATCCTAGATTAGCGGGGGCTTCAAGTCTAAAAGCACTAAAAAAATACCGCCAGTTTTTTGCTTGACTATTCCTTCACAATTTATTGCTTCGTACACATGTCACTTAATAGTTCTTGTCAGCGATGCTTTACTGGAGAAAGCGCTAAGTTCATCCATGCTTCTAATGACTTTTAGCTCAATTAAGCTAACTTTTTTTAGTTGGTTGATTTTCTTGCTGAGTAAACTTGTTATAGCTCACCACAAACAAAGAACACAACCCTTGAGTTTGACTCAGTCAGCTGCGCTCGTTATGTATCTGCTACAGTCAAGGTAATGGCTCGAGAAAGGTATTCACTTTCGTCTCCTAAGCATAAATCAGCTTTGCAGCATTTAAGGTACGGTGTGCAACTTCCTTGTCAAAGTCGACTTCTTATAGGACAGCATGCAAGCGATTATCGCTTAAGAAACTCTCTTAAAAAAATATCCTCTTCGGTAGCTTACGCCTAATCATTGACAAAGCCAAAGACTAAACACTCACCCAGTAACGACCTGTTAAGCTCCTTTAGTCCAATAAGGTGACGCACTCATCGATTGACTGTAGGTCACTTACGATTCTTTTTTCTCTATTAAGCCTTAATCTTGAGCCAATATGAGTAAATTATTCCCAAAGGGGCAAGTACATTATGACCCCTTACTTCCAAAATACTGAATCCTGATAATTGGGAACGTGTGTTTGCACCGGGAGAGAAACTCAACAGTGAAATCGACCGTCAAAGAGCAGATGGCAAATTTTCATAAAATTTACTATTCCCCTTGACTACGAAGGCTTTATGGTTAGTATGTTATGAGTGTTTTAAGCAGTGACGCATCATAAGTCCATTAATTTCTGCGCTTTCTTCTTCTAACTTTTCACGACCTTCGCGTTTTGAGCGACGGTTATTTGCGTTTAAATAGATCATGAATGCCAAAAAAAGTCGCCTGTCACGATGTTTAATAAGCGCGACAGCGAAAAAACAAGCCTTTCTCGTGAGTATTTCACGAGAAAGGCTTATTATCATCTACTTCTACCAACTTGCTTACGAGGATATTCAAGGCATTCAATTTCTAAAACTATCCTCATTGTGATTCTTGGCTAACCACTAATATCCTGACTATGCGAATGGCTTAGTCGCGTGATGCCTATTCCTTCAAAGAAAAGCTTGACAGACTATCCTTTAGGGTAGAGCTGTGTCAAAGTTCTCTTCATTCTTTCATAAAGACACAAGCCATTGGCCCCTCTACAATGCGCTAGTATGCTTGATACCTGCCCTACTTGACACTCATTTATTTAGGATGACATCAACCGCCAGTCAGACGCCTGACTTTGGATGGTGTATTTAATAAAAATCCATTGGCTATTCAGTCTAGAATCGCTTATTTGAGTCCTTTTTTGCCGATAAATGGCACAAATAGCGCTGTTTGGTCAGCATAATCTTTAAAATCAGCTCGCTCTTTGTATTTCTTTTCTAGTAGGGGCACGCCGGATACAAATAATAGTAGTAAAGTAATCACGATTGGCCCAATAATTCCCCAAGCATTTCGTCCTTCATTCAATGTGACAAGGAAAATCCCCCACCAAAGACAGGCTTCACCAAAATAATTTGGATGCCGTGTGGTTGACCATAGACCCGTTGTCAGTAATTTACCTTTGTTTTGAGGATTCTTCTTAAATTGGGCGAGTTGATAATCACCGACGACTTCATAAGCAAAGCCAAGCAACCAAAAAGCAATTCCTACACCGTTCCACCAGTAAAACTGGTTTGATGTTCCCGTCATGACAAAGAGAATCGGCATCGATACAATCATCAGTAAGACACCTTGTAAAACAAAGACGTTTAGAAAAGCCTTTAATCTTGGAAAGTCTGTCCCCCAGCGTTTACGCATATTAACATAGCGAAAATCTTCGCCTTTGCCTATATTACGTTTCGCTAAATGCAAGGCCAGACGCATTCCCCAAATACTCACGAGCAAGACAGTCCATTGGCTCACCCGTGTCACTTCAGGCATGACTAGATAGCCCGTCACGGCAACAATCACAAAACCGAAGCCCCAAGCGATATCGACAATCGAGTTGTCCTGTAGATATTGAGCTAAAACAAATCATCCGATGAAATAAATACTCACGACACTCGCTATGATACCTATAATCATTTGAACATCACTCCTTCTTTAAATTCGAATCCAATGGCCACGGATCCGTCACCAGCACTGAGTGCCACGGCGGTCGAAATCAGCATCACGAACGAGGGCTTGAAGCCTAATTTTGTCGTTAATTCTGCCTGCCATTGTTCCGCGCGATCGGACGAACCCGCATAGACAATCGCATAATTGAGTAGCAGATTCTGCTTGTGATAGGCCTTTATTTTCTTCAGCATCTTGCGCTCATTGCCTGCCTGGCTAAAGGAAAAATTACTTAACTTCCCTTGCCCTTGCTCCAAGCTCACTAAAGGTTTTAATTGGAGCTTTTGTGCCATGCGTCCAATCGCTTGTGGCACTCGCCCCGATTGAATCATTGGTTCCAAATCATCCACACTGACTAGGATACCCACTTGCTCAGACAGATTATCGACTTTCTGACTAATGGTCTCAAAGGACAGCCCTTCTTGAATCCATTGGTTCACACGCATGACCATCAGCCCTTGAGCTGCGGAATTCTGACGAGAATCGATCACTTTAACACGGTCGCTCGGTAATATTTTTTCTGCGAGTCGTTTTACACTTTGATAAGTGCCACTTAATTCTTTAGAGACGGTCACCACCACGACCTGGTCATAGTGATTGTCTAAAAAGTTAAATAAGGTTTCAGTTTGATGCAGACTGGGTTGAGATGAGGAGCCTCTTTCACCCAATTCCTGCTGTAAGGTGAAAAACTGCTTGTTTTGAATCGTTAAACGGTCCAAATAGCTACCCTCGCCGATTGAAATCATTATCGGCAACACATGAATTTGCTGGCTCAATAAATAGTCTGCTGGAATATCCGCAATCGAATCCGTCACCAAGGCAATCTTAGCCTTCGGGGATTTTCTGACCTGATATTGCAATAACATATCATCGGCCTTTTGTTGAATCGGTTGACCATAAGAAGACAAAATGTCTAACACTTTGGAAGGCTGATTGGAATGAATATGTACCCGCGCCTTGCCCCGACTCACCACCACCACCATCGAATCGCCTAGTGAAGATAAGGCACTTTGAATGACTTCTTTACTGACCTTGACTTGATCCAATAACACTTCCGTGCAGTAGCGCTGTTGAGGTGCTTCGCTCACTAGCTGACGCTGATGAAACTCACGCGTCATCGAAGGTTCATCACTTACGATTAACTCGGGGATTTCCTGACGATTAAAGCTTTGGGTAAACCCTCTAATAAACAGATAAAAGCCTTTAGCCCCAGAATCAACCACTTGATTTTTACGTAATATCTGTAACTGTTCCGTTGTTTTATCTAAGGCGTCTTTAGCCACTTCTAAGGCCTTTGCCAGACGGATTTCTAATGGTGTCTCAGCCTGTTGGCTTTCAAGCGCCTCACCCCACAAGCGAATTACCGTGATCATCGTGCCTTCGACAGGTTTTTCGATGGCTTGATAGGCATCCTTAATCGCAAGTTTAGCGCTTTTAGCAAAGTTTTGAACAATGTCACTCTCAGATTCTTTCATTAAATTCACATACAGCCCATTAAAATACTGAGCCAATATGATACCAGAGTTGCCACGCGCCCCAATTAAAGAAGCGTCTGCCACTCGCTCAAAAAATGCCAAAGTTGACGGCAACTGCTCTCCCGTTTGTTCCACGATCGTTTGCATCAAGGAAGCCAAGTTGCTCCCCGTATCCCCATCAGACACTGGAAACACATTAATCGCATTGAGCTCTTTTTTGTGAGCAATCACTTGCTCGGCACCTACTTGAAAAGCCATCTTAAAACGCTGATATTCCTGATGATTAAGTCCTTGATCCAAACTACTTACCCCCAATTAAAATACGTCGCTGTTACCACCGTTAGCCATGAAACAGCTGCCGTCACACTGGTCCCCCAGACTAAATCGACGACTGTCACAATGACTGGCCAATCCTTCAGTGTCGCTAAATTGGTTAAGTCATACGTGGCATAACACAGAAAACCCAAAAAGGCGCCGGCTAAAGCAGCATACATCGCACTATCCTTCAATAGTGCTGGATTGACAACAAAAAAGATCATGCCAACGACATATATCAGATAGAATACGACCGCTGGCATTAACCGAGCTTGGCCCATCAATTCCCCTAGATGTTTCTGATAAAAGCTTTTCGAAATGACTAATAGCCACAACATATCAAAAATTAAAAAATAACCAGCAGCCGTTAGAAAAAGTTTTAAATAGCGTTCCATTTACTTCACTCCTCACATTAACATTTATCACTTGATAAGTATTTTAACATATTTGTGAACGTATGTATATTTTGACGCCCTTGATAGGATCTATTAATCCGTTTTAAAGCTGACTGTCACAATGCCCCACATTGATTCATTTACAAAGCACACCTCATGGCGGTGTAGCCGCAATTCCATGAATATCATAGTATACAAGTTGATAGAAGCAGATGATATCAGCCTTTCTCGTGAAATACTCACGAGACGAGCTTGTTTTTCGCTGTCGGGTCTACTGTAATGATAAGATACATGAAAAGAGGTGACAGGATGAAAGCAAGACAATTAGTAGACTGGCCTAACAAACACATCCCATATAAAAACGAAGCTAATGGCAACAACTATGTGTCTTATACCCTTCGAAGCTACCTCAATGCCTAAGAGAACCTAATATCCGGCGAAAAAAGCATTGGTAAATTAGATGAAGCCACCGGTCAGCGGATGGCGAATAAAATTTCTTTGAGCTGTTTCAAAGCGAACACAAAGACCAACCGGAAACGTTTCAATCAGCGGGATACTTTGAAGGCGTTAGTCGCTTGGCTGACAATCCCCCCGCGTATACGGGAAGAACGGTATCGTCGCATGTCCGCTAGGTCACAGGATAGACAATCCCCCGCGCATGCGGGAATAACTGGGTGACACAGCAACAATTAAAACAACAGCTGGGATCACCCCCGCGCATGCGGGAATAACACTAAAAATCCTTTATATAGCCTCATTTGTTCATTAATATAGCCGTAAAATCATTCACCTCTAAATGAATGCGCTTTCCTACATATTGGTTTATGACATCTTTTAGTTATTTAGTTGATAATAGTCTTATACTTCAAAATTTTTTATGTTTGTTCAATCCAAAAAACCTCCACCCATTTCTAGGTGGAGGTTAATTAATCATGTTCTGTCTAAATGTCTTACATCATGCCGCCCATGCCACCCATGCCGGCTGCGCCTGCTGATGGATCTTCTGGAACTGGAATTTCTGCGACGACTGCTTCAGTTGTTAATAATAATGCTGCTACTGAAGCGGCGTTTTGTAAGGCTGAACGAGTGACTTTAGTTGGGTCAACGATTCCAGCGTCGATTAAGTTCTCGAATACGTCTGTCATTGCGTTGTAGCCGATGCCTTTTTCAGAACGTTTGACTTCGTTCACTACGACTGCGCCTTCTTTACCGGCGTTGATTGCGATTTGACGTAATGGCTCTTCAAGGGCACGTGTAACAATACGCACACCTGTTGCTTCATCATCAGTACTTGTTTCAGTTTCAGCAACGGCTGCTTGTACTTCGATTAAAGCAGATCCACCACCAGAGACGATCCCTTCTTCAACTGCTGCACGCGTTGCGTTTAGTGCGTCTTCGATACGTAATTTACGTTCTTTCTGCTCAGTTTCAGTAGCTGCTCCAACTTTAACGACAGCCACACCGCCTGATAATTTAGCTAAGCGTTCTTGTAATTTTTCACGGTCAAAGCTAGAGGTTGTTTCTTCAGCTTGCGCACGGATAATTGCGACACGGTCTGCGATAGCTTTCTTTTCACCAGCACCTTCAACAATCGTTGTATTGTCTTTAGTTACTGTTACTTTACCTGCATTGCCTAAGTGTTCAACTGTTGCGTCTTTTAATTCAAAGCCTAGTTCTTCAGAGACAACCGTTGCACCTGTTAGAATCGCGATATCTTCTAGCATCGCTTTACGACGGTCACCGAAACCTGGTGCTTTAACAGCCACAACATTTAACGTACCGCGTAGTTTATTTAAGACAAGAGTTGGTAATGCTTCACCTTCAATGTCTTCAGCAATAATCAATAGTGGACGGCCTGATTGCATGATGTTTTCTAATAAAGGTAACACATCTTGGATGTTGACGATTTTACGGTCTGTAATCAAAATTAATGGATTATCTAAATCAGCTACCATTTTTTCATTATCAGTTACCATGTACTGTGATAAGTAACCACGGTCAAATTGCATCCCTTCTACTACTGAAAGTTCAGTTTCGATGGATTGCGATTCTTCGATGGTAATGACGCCATCTTTCCCCACTTTTTCCATTGCTTCAGCAATCAATTCACCGATTGCTTCGTCACCAGATGAAACAGCGGCTACTTGAGCAATCGATTCTTTAGATGAAACAGGTACAGATAGTGCTTTAAGTGCATCTACTGCTACTTTAGTTGCTTTTTCGATTCCGCGGCGAATGCCAACTGGGTTAGCACCTGACGTCACGTTTTTCATTCCTTCACGCGCAATGGCTTGTGTTAGGACGGTTGCTGTCGTTGTTCCGTCTCCGGCTACGTCGTTTGTTTTAGAGGCAACTTCCATGACTAATTGAGCACCCATATTTTCAAAACGGTCTTCTAATTCAATCTCACGAGCGATTGTGACACCGTCGTTAGTGATTTGTGGTGAACCGTAAGTTTTGTCTAATACCACGTTACGACCTTTAGGGCCTAATGTCACTTTCACTGTATCCGCTAATATGTCGACACCTTTTAATAAAGCTTCACGTGCGTCTTCTGAGAATTTTAATTCTTTTGCCATATCTTTCGTTCACTCCTTGAAAAAAATTTGGTTTGACTAGCTGTGCTAGTTGTTAATACATTATATAATTGAGATTTATGCTAAGACTGCTAAAAGGTCATCTAATTCAATAATTAAATACGTTTCACCTTGGTCCGTTACTTCAGTTCCTGTGTAAGATTTAAAGATAACTTGATCACCGACAGCTACACCATCTTCTGCTTCGATGCTAGGTCCGACTGCAATGACTTCACCAATTTGTTGCTTTTCTTTTGCTGAGCTCGGAAGTACTAAGCCTCCAGCTGATTTTTCTTCAACTTCAGCAACTTTAATGATAACGCGTTCTCCTAAAGGTTTTAACATTACGTTCCCTCCAAATTCTTTTTTGATTGGTTAGCACTCCTTTCGAGCGAGTGCTAACTACATTGTTTATTTTAGTCTACTCAGACAAAAAAAGCAAGTATTTCTTTGACGTTTTTTGACATTCTTTTTTTTTCTCACTTCTTAACGCACATTATACATTCATGAACAGTTCTTGTGGCTTACAGGTTTAGCAGCTTTTCTCTATCAAATATTAGCTAGCAAGGATCACACTCATTCTCTTAATATTTGCTCTTAGTTTTTTTAAGCAGTTATTAAACAGCCTGTCGTACCATGAGAATTCCTCAGAGTGCGACAGGCTGTCATTCGTTTCCTAGTTTATTGGCTTATTAGGCGAGTAATCGGTGACGTTTAGCGATTAACCGACAGAACCTTCCATTGAATAAGCTATCAATCGGTTGAGTTCGACCGCATACTCCATTGGCAACTCTTTGGTAAAAGGTTCGACAAAGCCCATCACCAACATACCAGTGGCTTCTTCTTCGGATAGCCCGCGGCTCATCAGGTAGAACAGTTGCTCTTCTGAAATACGCGAGACTTTCGCTTCGTGCTCGAGTGAGATGTTTCCATTATGAATCTCATTATAAGGAATCGTATCCGATTTCGATAATTCATCCATAATAATCGTATCACATTCAATATGCGAGATGGACCCTTGTGAATTTTCACCAAAATAAACCTGTCCGCGGTAATTGACTTCGCCACCATCTTTGGCAATCGATTTAGACACGATCGAACTTGACGTATTGGGCGCTTGATGGATCATCTTGGCGCCGGTATCTTGAATTTGGCCAGCTCCTGCAAAGGCGACCGACAACATGGTGCCACGCGCCCCCTCACCTTTAAGGAAGACACTCGGATATTTCATGGTGACTTGCGCCCCAAGGTTGCCATCCACCCATTCCATGACACCGCCAGCATAGGTATGAGCGCGTTTGGTCACTAAGTTATAAACGTTGTTCGACCAGTTTTGAATAGTGGTGTAGCGGCAATAAGCGTCTTTATTCACGATAATTTCGACGATCGCCGCATGTAGGGAAGCCGTCGTATAGGTCGGCGCAGTACAGCCTTCGACATAATGAATACTCGCGCCCTCGTCGACAATAATCAGCGTGCGTTCAAATTGACCCGATCCCTCATTATTAATTCTAAAATAAGTCTGCAGTGGAATATCACACCGCACTCCTTTGGGCACATAAATAAACGTTCCGCCACTCCAAACGGCGCCGTTTGAACGCGCTGATTGCGATGGGAATTGGGGCAGTTTGCCAGGGGGTGGCCACGCTCGCTTTCCAAACAGACGCCAACAACCGCATCATCACGCCATCCTTACTCGGTTTCGAGGCGCTCCACTCGCTCATCTAAACGGGGCTCTTGTTCTTTGGTGGCCTACCAGTTTTATTAGCTTTCAGTGGCAACGGCGCCTTCTTGCTGCAAGTCGGCTTGATGATTGGTCTGTCGCTAGTGTTATATAGTCGTCTCTTGAGTGGCGCACGGCAAAATTTGCAATTATTATTGTTAGTTGGCATTGTGCTAGGTACAGCCTTGCGCAGTTTATCTACCTTTATGCGCCGCTTATTGGATCCGGCTGAATTCGACATTCTGCAAGCGCGTTTGTTCGGTTCAGTCAACAATGCTGATCCAGAGAGCTTTCCAATTGCGATTGTTTTAGTTGTCGCCGCCATTGGCTGGCTCTTGTCATCATCCAACTGCATGAACACCATGAGACTCGGACCAGCTATCGCTATCAACCTGGGGATCAAGTATCGATATTGTGTCATCAAGATTCTAGTGATAGTTGCGATTTTGATGAGCGTCTCAACTGCCTTGCTCGGTCCTATCACTTTCTTGGGCTTCCTGGCAGCCAGCTTAAGCTATCAAATTGTCCCTACCTTTGACCACCGCTACCAATTCCCTGTCGTCATCTTGCTGAGTTATTGCATCTTGACTGGCGCCTATTTCATGATGTATCACGTTTTCAACGCTCAAGGCGTCGTGAGCCTCATCATCGAACTTGTTGGCGGTCTCACCTTCTTAGCACTCCTAATGAAAAGAGGTAAAGCATGATAGAATTAAACACCGTATCCAAATATTATACTAAGTCGCGCGGCGTCGGCCCGTTAACACTCAACATCCCCCAGGCCGGCTTAACATCACTGATTGGTCCAAACGGTGCCGGAAAATCTACGATGTTACTGATGATTGGACGCTTGTTGAAGATGGATGCTGGATCCATTCACGTTGCCAATTTTAACGTGGTTGATGCCCCTTCTAACGATTTGGCGCGCGTTCTAGCCATCTTACGCCAAGATAATCATTTGGTCACTCGCCTAACCGTTCGCCAACTGATTGGTTTCGGGCGCTTCCCCCATTCGGCTGGGCGCCTGACAGATGTTGACCGTCAGGCCATCTCGCGCTACATCGAATTCTTCAATTTAGAGCCCTTTGCTGACTATTACTTGGATGAACTTTCGGGTGGTCAGCGCCAACGTGCTTATGTGGCAATGATTTTATGTCAAGAAACCGACTACATCTTGTTAGACGAACCCTTGAACAATCTTGATATTGCGCATTCTGTCCAAATGATGAATCACTTACGTCAGGCGGTTGATTCTTTAGGCCGCACCATTGTAATGGTGCTACACGACCTAAACTTTGCCGCTCGCTACTCTGACCATATTTGCGCCATGCAAGCTGGCCAGATTCAACATTTCGGGCCCCCTTCAGAAATCATCCGGCCCGAAATCTTAAGCCCGCTTTACGGTACTGCCGTAGAGGTCTACGATAGCCCGCGCGGCTTATTAGTGTCTGTTTGACACGGTTTGGGCTAGTTTTCATTCAAGTGAAGGAATATAAAACCCTCTAAACAAGCCGAGATTTGTAGTAGATGCTTCACTTGTATTCCTTGAGTATCCGGTCGATTTGAGCCAAGTCGTGCCGACGACGTTTCACTCACGGATCAAATCATCTGGCATAAGAAGCGGTAGAAGCTATCCAAAACAAAGACAAAGAGCTGCCTATTAATCTTAGCAACTCGATACTATAACCAAAAACAACCGGGCTTTCTTAGATTATGACGCGCGGTTTTTTTGCTGAATTTGTTGGCAGGTGTGGTTTAGATGCTTTAGGCCGATGTCTGCGATTATTCTCTTAGGAAAGATAAAGCTGTCGCTCGCTAGAATTTCACAACGATTTATAGATGTGTCAACTTGAATTGACCGAAACTATCAAGACGACTATACTGAATGATTCGTCATGATCCAGGGGGATTGACACAAGCCAGCGGCAATTATGACCTGGCTAGTACAATTGAAAGGATTACAGCTGACACTCGCGGAGGCTAGAGTCGATACTAGCTAACTAGTTTTCACGAACAAGCGGCTCGTGTTGTCCAGTCAATCCACAATTAACAATAGCGTCAAGTATTCAATCGTTTGGTCGCTCAACCTTTAATGGATTATCCTTTATATTAAAAGAAAACGCCCCTTGTTAAAGGGCGTTTTCTTTTCGCTTTTCAGTTGGAAGCCCCTGCACGTCTTTGCTTAAGAACCTAGATAAGTCAGTGAGTCTTTCAAGGCTTTGTCTGGGTCAACACCATCTACGCTGCATTCGAAGGCCAGATCCCCCGTATAGCCTAGTTCCTTCAGGACGCTTAGATAGTGAGGAAAGTCAATTTCACCCGTGCCAGGCTGGTAGCGGTGATGGTCTGCTAGGTGAATATGACCCAGGTAAGCGCCGGTTTTACGCAAGGCTTGTTCGATGTCTGCTTCTTCTTGGTACATATGATAAAAGTCAGCGATAATTTTGACGTTCTTTAGATTATTCTCGGTGATTAAGCGACGGGCTTGCTCGAGCGTATTTAGTAGATGATCTTCTTGCTTATTCAAGGGTTCTAAGTACACGTATGTGCCCGTTGCTTCAGCTATCGCATCTAATTTACGCAAGGAATCACTTAGTATTCCAAAGTCTTCTGCGGGTGTTCTTGTGCCAGCTTGATCATGTAAGCCCCAACCAGCTGGAACGACCAGTCCGCGACCGCCAACTTCTTTTAAGGCGGATAAAATCGCAGCAATTTCTTGGATGGCACGCTGACGGCGGCTTTCGTCGGCGTCGCCTATGTGTCCTTCGTAGCCGCCACAGGCGGTTGTGACAAGGAGGCCGGATGAGTCGATGGCTCGCTTAACTTCTTCGTGAGACTCCAGGAGAAGTTGGCCGTCTATTTCGTAGCCGCCAAAGCCAAGGGCTTTTATGTGAGAAAATTTATCGTGCAACTTGTCCGGAAAGTGTGGCTGGTTTTGTGTGCTGATTAACATGGTGGCGCCTCCATTTTCTTTTAGTTCATCGTATCATATTTAGTCTATTTAGGGCTATTATTTGGTATACTGTTATTATAAAGTTGAGGTGAATTTGATGGAAGTGGGTTCTTTGCAGATGCAGGTGCGTGAGGTGATGCGTCAGTGTGAGTTTGCGATTGAGGCGGTTCAGGGGATGAATGGTTATTTAAGTGGGTCGGCTGGGTCAGCGGCGGCTGGTGGTGCAAGGTTGACGTCTTTTTGGTCGCATACGCAGAATTTTGTGTTGGCGGCTGGTTTGTTGGCTGATTTGTTTGGCGCCCAGGTGCGTGGTTGGTGTAAGGATTCCAAGGAGTTGCGTCATTATTTCGGTGTGTCGGGTGATTTGCATCTGAAAGCCTATGTGGATTTCTACCGGGATTATCGGTCGCAATTAGAGAATTGGTCGGTTGAGGCGGCCGGTGGGATGGTGGTGGATGCGACGGTGATGCCTTATGAGAAGGTGTTGGCCAATTACGGGGAGGCGGCGCGGTGTTTGCGTTTGTTTGATCCGGTGACTTTTAAGTTATATTATTTAGATACGGAGTTGGATGTGCAAAAGGCGGTGGATGAGTTGGTTGACTTTTATAAGGTGGGTTTGGAGAAGTTGAATAGTGGGTTCGTGAGGTAGACTGGCTGAGGCTGGTCTTTTTTTGTTTGTTTCTAATTGCTCTTAAAACAGCTAAAAACCTCGGTTCCCCGAGGCTTAGCTTAGCAGATTGAGTTTAAATAACCGATGACATCACTTAGAAGCTTACCTAAGTTGTCCGCATCATTCTTCTTAAGTTTTAGCGTGTGCGGCTTCGCATCTTTCGTGACCATTGTCAAAATCGTTTCATTTTGATGCACATCTTCTATCTCTTTAATTCTTAGCCTATAGGGAGCTTCGAACATCTGATTCACAATTAATTCTTCTTTGGTTAAAATAAAACCTTTATCCATTCGATTAGTCAGCGATTGATTGTAGAGTAGCACGATATCTTCTTCAATGATATCTGCTGCCATGTGCTTAATTGCATGTTGAACCAAGCCGTTTGGCTTTACCATACCGAAATTATGCAGCTGTTTAATAGCTGTTGCGTGTCGTTCGATTAGATCGAGCAAAAACGTTTGATCAAAAACTGGCCCTACAGCAGCTGCTTTCCGGTTGGAAGTTTCATCCTCGATTAAGGGCTGCAATTCTTTATTAACAAATTTCCCACTCTCTCCGATGATCCCATTTAATAGATCCGTTGTTGAAAACACATTATTTACAAAGCTACCCAGTAAGTATTTTTCATCTTGTGTTGTCGAAAGATAGTCAGTAATTTCCAAGGCATTGAGTTGATCAATCATGACACGAATACCATGTTTATTCTTCCGGCTTAATTCGCTCATCTTATTAATTTCAGCCGAAATCGCAGCCATAGCTTTAGACTGTCCTCTGATTTTCGCTGAGTTAGACATGGCATGCACAGCCGCTTGTTTATTATTACCGCTAATCGAAAGGACACCACCAATTAAGCCAACGCCACCAATAGTCCAACCAATTGGCCCTGCTAAGGCTAGCAATGCTTTCCCAGCAACCATACCTCCTCCACTACTGGCTATGCTGCCTCCACCTAACCAGGCCAAAGCCGCATTGGTTGATGCTGCGCCTGATAAGGCAGATATAGCTGTTCCCGTCGAAGCTGTTCCAAAAGTGGTCGCTACACTCATGGCCACAGTCGGGGCAAAAGCAGCGACACCTGCTCCAGTTACTACACTCGTCGATGAAGTAATGGCATGCTTTAAGTTCACTTGATTGACTTGTTTTTCAGCATAACTAAGCAAATTCTCAAAGTCATCTAAATTCAATTTGATTTTCTCTATCTGAATATTGATCTCTTCTGGTGTATGTTTTAAGCGATTGATATACTGGTAAGCTTTATTCAACTGGCGCACTAAACGTTTTCTTTCCTTGTATAAATTTTCAGAACTTTGGACTAAAACGGCTTGAATACCATTATACGTATCCATTTCAATCTGCAACTTTTCAGTATATTCTTCCTTTAAACCTTTATTCAACATTAGCTGCGTCCCCCCTCGTAACCATTTATCTTTTTCTTTAGTCGGTAACTTGCAAGCTATAATCTGCAGCACGACTACCGAAACCTACCAGCCACAATCCGCAGGCCCAAAATCCATCCCACAGACACCAAGCCTATAACCCAAAGTCGCCACCATTAGCTTAAGAAAAAGGACTCAATGTCACCTTCCGTTTGTAAGAGTTTAGTCGGCTCGACCTGCATTTTTTTGACATATTGGATACTGTGCTCAAACTGAACATTGGCCATCGACTCAATATCAAAGGCTAAGTCCGATAGGCGATCTAATTCCTGATACTTCAGCGCAATCGTTTGAAGTAGACCTTGGTATTCATGATCAATTTTAGCAATCGCTTCATTGTACGTTTCAATAATTTCAGGCTTTGAAATGGTGAAGTGAGCATTAATGTTTCGCCAGTGGACATTAACCTCGCGGATGACTTCATGAAAATTATCCACTAAATGAATAATGACAGCACTCATACTGCCCGTAAACATTGCCCCAATAACCGTTGCTACTGGATTGGCGATTTCTTTCGGTAAGAAAGTACTCAATTTCTTATCCACTAAGTCCGTTAAAATTAAGCCAATTGAAACAGAAATCCCCACACCAATCAATTTTATGACTTCTTCTATCAAAACTGATTTTTCTAATTTATCCGGATTCGTCACGAGTAATTTAAAGCCACTAATAATGCTAGATATTCCCTCTTGAATGAGCCGCCCTAAACGGGCACTCGTCGTCACAAAACTATTCATCAAAGTAGTTATCAACACCCCGACAACGCCGCTAGTAAAACCACTAAGAGAGGTTCCGATAAACTCATCCTTTATATGATGTAAACTCTCCAACACATTCTCTTTAATGACTTGCATTCGATTCTTAAAATAGTCAATTCTATCTTCCATAGTTCGAAAGGAGTCCCACTGTTGGATCAAGGCTTGCATTTCAGCGATAAACACATCACTTAACTTGTATAAAACTAAACCGGCCAACTGACGCTTCATTTGCGTCAGTCCTTGCTTTATACTGGCCTGCCTTAATTCCTGCAATTGAGCTTGGTTAATCCTCACATTCACAAATTTTTCAGCCCTGGCTTCAACTTTGTCCGCCAACTCTGCCTTGACCTCAAAACGTTCTTCATTATTTTTGTCCTGCTTCTTTTGCGTAGTCTGTCGCCAATCACTCAAGCTTTCTGCACCTTTTGATTGATTCAGTGAACTATGTGTATAGGTTAAGTTGTTTTCATTCATTGCCAGATCATTACGCTCATCATCACTTAGAAAGAGCCGCGCCTTCTTATTGTCATGAATCCGCTTGGCAGATACAACATGATCAAGATGTGCCTGCCCAGTTTTAGGCAAAACCTTCCCAGTATAGCCATCATAAATCTCAGGCTGTTGTTGAAAATCCTTTTTCCTAGTAACAGACATCCGCGTATCAAGCGTCTCACTTATCTTTCTTCCTTCATAATTTCTCCGATCATAACTGGCATTGTAGCGCGAACTATACTCACTCGAAACAAACACGTCATTCTCAGCATTATGTACCGTACTAACAGAACCACCTATTGAATAACTATCCGAATCACCCAAGCGACCTAAATCTAGTAAACGACCAATCCCAAATTGATTGACCACTTGCGTGCTAACTTGTTGCGATAACACTTGCCAAAAATCATCGAAATGCTTCGCCTCTAAATGATAGGCCTCCTCTGTATTTAACTTATTGAAAAAGTCATCTTCAAGAAAAATTATTTCATCCAGCTTCCACACCTCCATCCAGAATTACACCTTTCGTATATTATAACAAACAGACGTAATCTTTGTCTCAATAAATTAGACAAATACTCGCACAATAAAAAAGCCCATTTCATCAAAGAGGGACTCAAAACCTTTTAACGGAAAGGTCAACCGAGATATTGATTCATTTCCTACAAATCAGAGCAACCTCCAGCCACTTGCAGGTCGGGCGGAATGTCATAAGTAGACTGAACATTCATCCTCAATCTGAAAACACCTACCTTTGTCGTATAGAATGAAAGACTCAAGAAATCAACAACTCTATCAATAAATTGCCACTGATTTCATCACCTTTTCGATCACTTAAGTGTCACATTATTTTATTCATTCAACTACTTCTTCTAAGTCATTAAATAAAAATGCACTGGAGATACAAATAGAGCACCTAACGAACAACGTCACGTTCGACCAAGAATCTATTGAATATTAAATTAACGACGCCGACAACAGGCAGGGAAACAAAAAGCAACAACTTCGCGACAGTCAAACGAAGACATAAAAAGCCCATGCTCAAAAGAAAATAAGGATGAAAATTTGTGTGTCGTGTAATATTTAACGCGAACATGGCAAACCACTCCTCAGAATGCGATCAATTATTGACACAGAACGATTGGCTGGAAAAGATCTGACTAAATCAAGTGTAGTACAGGCACCATTCAGAAACTCACAATTTACGAGAACCTAACACACAAACCCAAAAATTAACACTCTGGGGACAAATGGCACCACACCCTTCAAGCATTCATCAGCCAAGCCTCCCCTTCTACCAGCAGAACGTCCTGGCTCATTCACACAGCCGGTAGCAATTAAATTGACCCATGATAAACCCAGTCACCAAACAAAAAACCGGAGTCAAACTCCGGTTTTGCTTTCACTACTCACTAACCAAAGAAACTCAACAAAATTCCAGCGGCAATCGCTGAGCCGATCACACCCGCTACGTTAGGTCCCATGGCGTGCATCAGGAGGTAGTTATTCGGGTTGGCTTTGATGCCTTCGACTTGTGAGACGCGAGCAGCCATTGGGACGGCGGACACGCCGGCTGATCCGATCAGTGGATTAATTTTTCCACCGGTTAACTTATACATCAGCTTGCCCATCAACACACCACTAGCAGTTCCTACCATGAATGCAAAGAGACCTAAGATGACTATTTTGATCGTATCGAGACTCAATAAAGTGGCCGCATCCGCGGATGCACCGACCGATACGCCCAGGAGAATCGTCACGATGTACATCATGGAATTTTCCAGGGTATTGGCCAAAAGTGGCACGACACCGCTCTCGCGAATCAGGTTTCCGAGCATCAACATCCCGATTAAGGAAGTGGCCGAGGGAATCAGCAGGCTGACAAACAGAGTTACGACAATCGGAAAAATAATTTTTTCTTTCTTGGAAACGGGACGCGTCTGGGTCATGACGGTCTCACGCTCCTCTTTGGTCGTCAGAGCGCGCATAATCGGCGGCTGAATAATTGGAACGAGGGCCATGTAAGAGTAGGCCGCAATCGCAATCGTTGGCAGAATATGTTCCGCCAGTTTGGACGACAGGTAAATGGCGGTTGGACCATCTGCTCCGCCAATAATGCCGACGGCGGCCGATTCATTGGGAGTCATGCCAAGCGCCAGCGCACCGAAAAAAGCAGCAAAAATTCCAAATTGGGCGGCACCACCTAATAATAAGGTCTTAGGATTGGCAATCAGTGGGCCGAAGTCCGTGGCTGCTCCTAAGCAGAGGAAAATCAAAGGCGGGAAAATACCGAGACTGACTCCTTGATACATATAGTAAAGCAGTCCGCCGTTTTCTGTGGCGGTCGGTGAGTTCATTAAACCGGCTAAAGGTAGATTGGCCAACAACATCCCAAAGGCAATCGGAATCAGTAGATAAGGTTCATAGTTTTTGGCAACGGCTAGATAGATTAAGACGAGCGACAGGGTAATGACAATAATTTCTTGAATGGTGATACTTAACAAGCCTGTACTGGCGATCAATTCGTTGATTGCTTCAAACATTTTAATCCACCTTCCTAAATGGTCAGTAGTAATTGGTCAGATTGAACACTTTCATTCGGGCTTACATGAATCTCGCCGACCACACCGTCTCGTGGCGCCACGATTTCATTCTCCATTTTCATTGCTTCTAAAATTATTAAGACATCCCCTTTGGACACTGCTTGGCCGGGTGACACGACGACTTTATAAATCGTCCCTGACATTGGTGCCTTAACTTCGGTACCAGAAGTAGACGTGGCCTGCGCTGGCTGAGTTACCGGAGTCGGCTTGGCTGCTGGGGTTGCTTGTTCTGTTGCTTGTGCTGAGGCTGGTGCTGGCGTCGTCATGTCGGTATCGGCTGGTAACTCTTTGACCGTCACGCGGTAAACCTCATTGTTTATTTCAATTTCATATTTTTTCATACTGATCATCCTCCCATTATTTAATGCGAATTGATTCATGAATTTCCAACTTTTTATTTGGCTGATCCTGCGAAGCTAATGTCAAGGCCATCAGTTCAGCAACCAATTGATGTTTGGGATTGGCCACTAACTGCGAGGCTTGAGTTGCGACAGGTGTCTGATTCTTTTGGGGAGCGGCCACTGGCGGGGTATCTTTACCCACCAACTTGGCTGTCCATTCGGTAATGCCCCAGAGTGCGGTTAATACTGCAAATACAACGAGCATCGAGACGACCGTTAAGGCTAAGCCGTCCATAATACTGATTGTTTCCATCGAATTTCCTCCTTCTTGGCCTATGGCTTATAGTGCATTCGAGTAGCGCGCATGAATTTTGATGACTGCTTCCGCTTGATACTTGCGCTCCAAATATTGCCTGCCCACTTGTGGGAATAAGGCATAGGTCAAAATATCCTCATCGGTTTTCGCCAGGTCGCCTAATTCAAGCTTAAGACTGTCAAATTCTGACTCTAAATGATCAGCAGGACGACTTTCCATCACAGCCGCATCGCCGATAATCGACTGCCTAAAAGCTGGAGCGATGGGAGCGGGAGATTTTCCGTAGTGCCCTTTCAAATAGTCCTTGATTTCATTAGGTACGACTTTATAACGCTCGCCCGTTAAAACATTGAAAACAGCCTGAGTTCCTACCATTTGGCTCAGCGGAGTAACCAGTGGTGGAAAGCCCATATCTGCCCGCACCGACGGCACTTCGTTCAAGACTGCATCATATTTGTTGAGCGAACCGGCTTGGCGCAATTGCGAATACAAATTCGATAACATACCACCTGGCACCTGGTAAATCAACGCTTTAGGGTCGACAAACATCATCTTACTATCTAATGTATCGTCCGCTAAGTACTTATCACGAATGCCTTTAAAGTAATCTGCAATAGTTTCTAAAATATCTATGTTTAAATGAGTGTCAATCTGGAGTTCTTCAAAAGTTAAAGCCATTGATTCGGTTGGAGGTTGGCTGGTGCCTTCAGCAAAGGGAGATATGGCGGTATCAATGATATCGACGCCATGTTCAACTGCCACGAGATAAGTCATCTGAGAAATGCCACTAGTCGCATGCGTATGTAGGTTAAGGGGAACATCAATCACCGCCTTGATCGCAGGGATTAATTGACGAGCAACAGCAGGTGTTAGAATGCCTGCCATATCTTTAATACAAATGGAATCAGCACCCATCGCCAAATATTGCTTGGCCAAGTCTGTATAATAATCGATCGTATGCACATCACTAATCGTATAACAAATCGCCAGTTGGGCATGAGCTTGGTATTTGTGGACAGCTTTGAGCGAGGCCTCCAAATTACGAGGGTCATTCAAGGCATCAAATATCCGGAAGATATCAATGCCGTTTTCAACGGCTTTTTCGACAAACTTATCAACAATATCATCCGCATAATGTCGGTAGCCAATGAGGTTTTGCCCTCTTAGTAACATCATCAATTGGGTATTAGGCGTGCGTTGACGTATTTCACGCAGCCTTTCCCAGGGATCCTCATCTAAGAAACGTATGGCAGCATCATAAGTCGCCCCACCCCAACATTCAAGGGCATAATAGCCTGCTTGATCCATTGTCTCCACAATGGGGAGCATATCGGCCGTTGACATGCGAGTGGCCATCAAACTTTGATGCGCATCCCGTAACACTGTCTCATTGAACAGTACACTGGTCATAAAATCCACCTCTCCTTATTTGTTTATTCATCTTCTATTATAAGCTAAACCGCTTGGTTTTGTAATCGTTTCCATCATTTTTGACGAATAGTTTTTAAGTGGGAGTGTTCGGTCTTCGCTTAGGCTGTTCTTGGTCATTCTTTTGTGACTGGTGAGCATTCTAGGAGACAATGGTTAACTGTTATTGACGCACAAAGAGGCCCCGTGGGGCCATGATTTGCTTATTTTCCCTGACTTTAGTAGGTTGTTTGTTTTAAATGGGTGAGGCGTTCGTAGAAGAGTTGGTGGCTTTTGCCGATGAGGGTAAAGCCGATGTCGAGGAGGAAGAGGAGTTGGGCGGTGCTGGTGACCAGGAGGCCGCCGAGTGGTAGGATTATGTCGGTGCCTGTTTGACTTTGGGTGGCGACGAGTGTGGCGGGGATGTAGAATAGTGGGTTGGCCAGTAGTAGTGCGTTGAGTAAAAGTTGACGGATAGCCAGGGATGGGATTGTCGCTCTGCCGCTTTCTTGGTGGATGATGCGGATTTTGACGAGGGCTTTGCCTGGCGTCGAGCCTTGCCAAATGATTGGGATTAAGACGAAATAGCTGGTTGAAACGATTAAATAATGTGTATAGTTAGCGAGCGTAAGTGCTGGCCAGCCGATGCTAAGGAATTGGACGGTCGTTGCTAGTATTAGCCAGTCAAGGGCGTAAGCTGCTAGGCGGCGGGTGAAACTGACGTGTTGGCTTGTAGTCCTGGCACTTTGGTTGAGTTGGGTGACGGACGGTATGACGAACGACAACAGGGGTTCTACCGCATAACCGAGGCCGGCCCCTAGAGTGTTGGTAATCAGATCATCGACTTCAAAGAGTCGGTAGGGTCTTGGGTAAATAAAATACAGGCCGGATAATTGCGTTAGTTCGAAAAAGAGCGATAGTGCCAAGCCCGCTAAGAGGGCCTGTTTGGCGTTGATTTTGGTTAAATAACGTAAGTAAACGCCGAATGGTAGTGTCAACATAATGTTGAAAAAGGGTTGTAGGAATACTTGTTGTTTAAGTGCTGGAATGTAGCTTGTTGGGTCTGTGAGGTTTAGGACTGAGTATTGTCTGAATTGGCGGACGACTCTCAGTGGTTCTAGCAAGGTGCGCGGGCTAGTCATTTGGGCGACTTCTTCAATGCTAGGAAGTGGTAGAATGACTAAAAAGTAAGCGCAGAGTAAATAAAAACCAAAGCTAAAAAC
The DNA here is from genome assembly GCF_052116145.1 of Fundicoccus sp. Sow4_F4. NCBI lineage: Bacteria > Bacillati > Bacillota > Bacilli > Lactobacillales > Aerococcaceae > Fundicoccus > Fundicoccus sp. Sow4_F4. The sequence continues at coordinate 83,235 of NZ_JBQKLQ010000002.1, forward strand.
TATGAATGTTTTAAATTTAGAGATTGAGCCGAACTTGCGGTATTGATGGATTGCATAGGGTAGAACGGCCAGTGCGGCTAGGACTGGGAATAGGAAAACGGCGGTTAGGATTGGTAACATGTAGGCGCGCATCATGTCAGAATGCTCCTTTCTTGGGTTATGTGTGGGAATTTTGACAGACTGGTTTTGTCTGTTAGTGTGAGTGTTTCTATCCATTATATAAATTATCATTTTTGAGTACAAGGCTTGTGTGGCGGATATATAGTAAATTGCTTATGAATTATAGATGAAACAACAGGCGCCTAGTGATTTAGGTGGGTATATTTTAGAAGTGACAATATTTTTATTAACTAGCGCATTCGACTATCCTTGATATACTCCTTATAAAAGAGCTGGTATAAAATTATGATAGCAGCTTATTTTTTACTATTAGAGAGTGCCAAAGAACAGGTAGACGAAATCCTTACCATAGAGAAGCATTTACCCAATAATCAACTTCTCCATTTAGAAATAAGTAAGTCAATACGGTATGTTTCTTCCGATATTGAATCGGCTCTAGATTACATTGCTCATGATTTATACGTATCTTAAAATGATCAATAAAAATAAATCTGAAAGTTCTATCAAACAAGCTCAAAGAAAAGTAAACTCTACTTCTCATAAAAAAGAACAGTCTTTCAATAAGTTTATGAAAGATTCTTTCCCAAGTTTGCAAACAGAATATCCAGATATTTTCTTATTGTTACAACTAATTCAAACTTTTAACTTTAATCCAATAGAGGATCATTGCTTATATAAATTTAACGATAGTGTGAATGTCAGTAAACATAGACACTTTACAAAGAATTCACTGTATCAGAAGGGTATCATTAGAAATTTTTAATACCAAGGTCTTTCATTGAAAGATGTACAATTTGAGCGAGTGGGATCTATCGTGAATGTTGAATGTTGGTGGAATAGAGTTAACATCAGAAATTGCTAAATCTTTAGATAATGATTTTGATGGTGATATCATTACAATTTTCCCTGTTTCAGAAACTAATGAGCCGGTGGTTGAATTACTAGAAATAACCCTTTTAAAAACACCTGAATTAGTCACTAGTTTACACAATAAGATACAAGAAATTGTATAAAAAATGAGTGCGTAGTAAATCTCGTTGTATCAGATGTCATCCAGTATTAATAGATACATAAAGTAAACTTTGGGAATTCTAATTTTCTATGTTTTTCCATTTCCTAACATAAAATTTCTTATTTCTTTATAATGTTATTTATAGTGAATTCTGTGCCGACCTTACATAAGAGTCGGCAGGATAACAGGTGTCTAGTGCCGACCTTACAAAAGAGTCGGCAGGATTACGCGTGGATAGTGCCGACCTTACAATAGACTCGGCAGGATTACAGGTGGCTAGTGCCGACCTTACAATAGAGTCGGCAGGATAACAGGTGGCTAGTGCCGACCTTACAATAGACTCGGCAGGATTACAGGTGGCTAGTGCCGACCTTACAAAAGACTCGGCAGGATTACGCGTGGATAGTGCCGACCTTACAATAGAGCCGGCAGGATTACGCGTGGATAGTGCCGACCTTACAATAGACTCGGCAGGATTACGCGTGGATAGTGCCGACCTTACAATAGAGTCGGCAGGATTACAGGTGGCTAGTGCCGACCTTACAATAGAGTCGGCAGGATTACGCGTGGATAGTGCCGACCTTACAATAGAGTCGGCAGGATTACGCGTGGATAGTGCCGACCTTACAATAGAGTCGGCAGGATTACGCGTGGATAGTGCCGACCTTACAAAAGAGTCGGCAGGATAACAGGTGGCTAGTGCCGACCTTACATAAGAGTCGGCAGGATTACGCGTGGATAGTGCCGACCTTACAATAGAGTCGGCAGGATTACGCGTGGATAGTGCCGACCTTACAATAGAGTCGGCAGGATTACGCGTGTCTAGTGCCGACCTTACAATAGAGTCGGCAGGATAACAGGTGGCTAGTGCCGACCTTATAATAGAGTCGGCAGGATTACGCGTGGATAGTGCCGACCTTACAAAAGAGTCGGCAGGATAACAGGTGGCTAGTGCCGACCTTACATAAGAGTCGGCAGGATTACGCGTGGCTAGTGCCGACCTTACAATAGAGTCGGCAGGATAACAGGTGGCTAGTGCCGACTGCGCGGTAACTATTCTTCAAAGGTCTTGACATGTCAGCACCCAAACCTGTTCCTTATTTTCCACTCCCACTCACCCAAAAGGTGCGAGAGTTCGTCGGTCGCTTAGCCCCCTATTGTCACTAATGTAACTCCCGCCCCAATGACCCAACCCTTTTCAATCCACACAAAAACAGGCCGCTCGTTTTACCGAGGGGCCTGTTTCATTATCTTACTACTATGCTTATTTTCCCTAATTAAGTAAATTCTGACTCTAGGTCGTCGCTTTCGTCCAAGTTGCTGTCGATGAAGTAGATTAATGTTTGTAATTCATTCGTTAAGTCGACGTTTTGGACGCGGACGTGTTTGGGTACGTCGTAGCGCAGTGGCGTAAAGTTTAGAATCCCTTTGATGCCTGAGTCGATCAGACGGTCGACGATGTCGTTAGCCGATGCTTGTGGCACGGTCAAGATGACAATTTCAATCGCTTGTTGTTGGATTTGCTCCTCCAATTCGTCCATGTGGTAAACTGGCACGCCTGAGCGAATCGTTCCCACGATATCCGGGTTAATATCAAAACCTGCGCCGATACGCACGTTGTTGTTTTTACGGAAGTTGTAATTCAGTAGCGCATTTCCTAAATGCCCGACCCCAACCAAGGCAACCGACGTTAAACGGTCCTGGTTCAGCGTTTTGCTGAAAAAGTCCAATAGGTAATCCACATCGTAGCCGTAGCCACGTTTTCCTAGCGCCCCAAAGTATGAGAAGTCACGACGGATTGTCGCGCTATCGACTTTAACAGCATCACTTAATTCAGTTGATGAGATTCTTTTTTTTCCTGCATTGTGCAGAAATCTTAAATAGCGGTGATAAATCGGCAGACGTTTCGCTGTCGCTCTGGGTATATCTTTATGCATGATTTATTCCTTCTTTCACAAGTTAACTAGACTAACAAATTTTTTAATCATTTCAAGTAGATTATAGCATTTTTTCACAATCCTTGCTATTAGTTTAACTTGATGAGGGTTATTTGTCTAGCCTCGAAAGCGGATTAATTTTACTTCACTTCACAAAATATGACATTAAGCCATCTTGCAAATTTTAAGTGCTGCGTCAAGGTGTCTTGATAGTTTGCTCAATAATGTACTCATTGATAAGTAAAAGTTATAGCCTTAATTAAAGTGTTTATCGAATGCTGGCACTTACATTCACACATTCACATACTGAAGCCACATGTGATGAGCAAGTGGCTTCAGTATGTTGTTTTTTTTATTTATTTTTTATTAGTGGCGTTCTAGTCTACAAAAGGAATGCGCTTGTCTTGCAAGTCACTCCACGTTGTCAATGGCTCCACTTCATGATCTAAGTGATACACAATATTTTGACCTGATTCATCGTATTGTAACACCGCATAGTAAGGATCATGGTAGAAGAAAAACTTCCAATTGTTCTTGAAAGCTTCCGGTAAGAAGGCTTGCTTGGCCGCTACAGAGTCCATTGGATAATCATCGACAGCACCTACCCATAAAGGATTCTTGTGCGCATGCGTCAACATCAAGTCAGACATGTGAATCATGGTTTCGCCTGCTTGGTCCAGCTTGATTATTGCTAAGCCGTTTGAATGGCCACCTGTATGAATCATGGTAATGCCAGGTGCGACTTGCAACTTATCACCAAAAGTCGTTACTTGGTCTTGCACCGCTTGCCAGTTTTCTTTCAAGTAAGTGCCTTTCGTACGGTCATTAGGATGGCGAACTTCTTGCCACTCGGTTCCGGTCATGTAGATGGTCGCATTAGGGAAGGTCGAAACTAAGTCGCCTGCTTCGTTGTAACGGGTTAAACCACCGGCATGATCATTATGCATATGGGTCATCAAGACGACATGGATATCGGTTAGTTTTAAACCAAGTTGGGCGAGTGATTCCTCTATTTTGTTATCACTATGAACGCCTAGATTACGCTTTTGTTTGTCATCTAATTTGTCTGTACCTAAGCCGGTATCAATCAAATAATTTTTACCTTGATATTGAATCAAGATTGGCGCCAAGATTTCTGGAATTTGGTTGTGTTCGTTAACCGGGAAAAATCGTTGCCAAACAGCCTTAGGTACTGGACCAAATAACGTCCCTCCGTCTTGTAACTTATAACGCATCCCTTCCAACCAAGTAAGTGTCATCTCGTGAAATATGTATTGTAGCAAATTAGTTGCCCCTTTCAGTTTTAAGTTTTTGATCAAAATAGTACTGATTCATTTGAGAGTTTAGCTTGTACCCTTCGACTCTGCTGGTTATATTGTAACATGATGACTTAAGTTTTTCTGGTGGGTATAATGTTGGCCTGTTTATTATTTTTACAGCTGAGTCGGTGTGAGGAGTGGCTAAGGCGCCTGTCTTCACCAGATGAACCGGTGTGAGTAGCGGCTCAATATTCAACTGAACGAGTCGAACCTTCGTGACAAGCTATTATTAAGACACTTACGCCTGTCGATTGTCATGAACCACCGACTAGCCAAACTAGCCCGTAAAAGTGAGCGGTCTATTCTGGACTTTCATCGGTCACATCACGGCACCGGGACCGACGAATGTTAGAGGGTCTTACACATCATCGCTCACTTCGCCACGTACTAAACTCCTACAAATTTACTTTTACGCACAAGCATACTGACTTTACTTGCACAGCTTCCTTATATAATAGATTTCCACACACCCTAGCGGTGTCGTTCCCTGCAGTTCACGACGATTAAATTAGACCCACAAGACCTAAAATCGTGGCGAGTTACAACTCGCTACTCCGCCTGTCTCTTTAATACATGAAACGCGTAGCTTGCATCTAGCCAAGGGTTACAGGCTAGCGAAAAAGCTAAGCCACTGCCCGCGACTCCATTATATCCTATAGCCAGGAACCAACAGACCTATTGGCCCATCCTCTACGCGCCCCTTCAATCCACTTTACTTCAAGCCACTACACTTCAACTCATTGCGCCGCCTTCACACACCCTCCCAGCCCTCTCCAAACCACCAAACCTACTAATTACCCTACCACCTACCGCCATCTCACTGTCCCACCGTCCTCCCAGCCGTTTATTCCAAAACAGACGGAGCATGCGCCCCGTCCGTTTGGTGTTTAGTTGGGTGCTACTGTTTAGTAAAGGATAGCGCCTGAAGCGATGATCACGATAACTGAAATGATGGCACCAATTGTAACCACTGTGAATAGGTCTTTGAAACCATTCTTGTAGTTTAATTTAGTTAAAGTTAAGAACGTAATAACCGCACCACCGTGAGGAACGTCTGTTAAGATGTTGGCGGCAACTGAAGCAATCCGGTGAACCATTTCTGGATGCATCCCAGCGTCTACGAAGTATTGACCATAAGTAGGTAATACGATTCCTAAAGCACCTGACGTTGACCCAGTGATCCCTGACATTGCTGCCGTTAATACTGTTAATTGTACTTCTGGTCCACCAGGGATGCCTAATAATAATTCAGAGAATAAGACGAAGCCTGGAGCTGCCATTACAACTGCACCAAACGCTACCGCTGAAGCAGTCGAGAATAGTGGTCCGATCGATCCTTGAGCACCAAGGCTTAATGATTGCATTGTTTTCGGAACGAAGTTACGGAATAAAACAATCGCTAATAGAATACCTACGATTAATGCGAAATAGATAACGTTTGTTTTCCAGAAGGCGTTACCGAACACTGAACCTAAAATGGCAATCGTTACTAACACTGCTAAAGGAGTGATTGAAGCCGCAAATGAAGGTAACTCACGGTCTAATACAACGACTTCTTCTTCATTTGTATGCGTTGCATACGTTTCACCTTTGGCGATTGAACGGTTTAAGATGAACTTCATATACCATAGACCCCAAATTGTCGTTGCGATCGCACCCAAGATAGATGGAATAGCGGCTGCTGTTAAAGAGGTGCCTAAGTATTGAATTGGAATAACGTTTTGAATAGCCGGTGTTCCTGGTAACATTGTCATTGTAATTGTTGCGATTCCTAACCAAACAGGTGTTTGGATTAAGCTCCATGAAATATCTAATTTCTTAAATAGGTCACGCGCTAATGGAATAATCGCGAACATGGCAACGAATAAACTGATTCCGCCGTAAGTTAGAATCGAAGCAATCGCAAAGATAGCGACCATTACACGGTAAGGATTATCATGGCCTACTTTGGATAAGATGTAGTCCGCGATGGAAACTGTTGCTCCACTGGCTTTCATTAACTCAGCTAAAATTGAACCGAGTAAGAAGACGGCGAAGTAACTCATCACGTAGTTACCTAATGCGCCCATAAATTGTAATTTTTCAGTGCCCAATAAAGTTGTAATGGGGTCCATTTGGTTGAAGGCGATGACGAATAATGTCGCCAAAGGTGCTGCTAAAATAATGTTCATTTCCTTAACTGCAAGGAAGATGATCATGAAAATTCCGACTAGAACGCCGATTGATCCTAATAATTCCATTTATATTCACCTCAATAAGTTAGTAAGCACTTTCATTTAAGTGCCTTGATAAACGCTCAAATAACGCATATTTCACAAGATCTTTTCAACCCTATCAAAATAGGATTAAATAGTTAGTGAAGTTAAAACAAGACATAAAAATAGCTGTGACAAGGGATTTGTCCGGATGTCACAGCCTGTGTGATTCTTATTTAAATTCTGGTTTACCTTTTTCTACGAAAGCAGTCATCCCAATTGTTTGGTTCTCGTGTGCGAATTGCTCACCGAAGTATTTGGCCTCTAAAGTTAACGCATCTGCTAAAGGCATTTCGATTCCTTTATCGATGGCTTCTTTTGAAGCTGCCACTGAGTTTGGTGCTTGTTTCATAATGGCTTTAGCCAGCTTCTCAACTGTTTCAGCTAATTCTTCCACTTCAACCACTTGGTTTAATAGACCGATACTTAAGGCTTCGTCAGCTTTGATTACTTTACCTGTGTAGATAAGTTCTTTAGCTTTAGCGATACCTACGATACGGCTTAAACGTTGTGTACCACCGAAACCTGGGATAATGCCTAAACCAACTTCTGGTTGGCCTAAACGAGCTGCTGTTGAACCGATACGGATATCAGCTGATAAGGCTAATTCCGAACCGCCACCTAAAGCAAAGCCATTAACTGCTGCGATTGACGGGATGGCTAAGTTGGCTATTTTTGAGAAAGTATCGTTACCTAACTTAGATAAGGCTTCGCCTTCTTCAGCAGATAAAGGTAACATTTCTTTGATGTTAGCGCCCGCTACGAACGCTTTGTCGCCAGCACCGGTGATAACCAGTACGCGAGCTGATGTGTCAGCTGCGACGGCATCAACAGCTGCAGAAATATCTGAAAGTACTTCTGAGCTAAGTGCGTTTAAAGATTTTGGTTGGTTGATCGTTAAAGTCGCGATCCCTGCATTATTCTCTAGTAAGACTGTATTAAATTCTGTCATAATCATCGTCTCCCTTTTCTGTGATTAATACTCGAAGAAACCGTGGCCTGTTTTACGGCCTAAGTGACCTGCTTCAACTTTTTTCTTCAATAGTTGAGCGGGACGGTATTTAGAATCGCTGTAACCTTCATATAATACGTTCATGATGGCTAAAACAGTGTCTAAACCGATTAAATCTGCTAAAGCTAGCGGTCCCATTGGGTGGTTAGCTCCCGCTTTCATTGCTTCGTCAATTTCAGCAGCTGTTGAGATGCCTTCGTTTAACACAATAATTGCTTCGTTAATCATTGGAATTAAGATACGGTTAACAACAAATCCAGGGGCATCTTTAACTTCTACTAAAGTTTTACCTAATTTATCGCCAACTTCGCGCATTGCTGCAACAGTCGCTTCATCAGTTGTTAAACCAACGTTGATTTCAATCAATTTCATTACAGGTACTGGGTTGAAGAAGTGTAAACCAACGACTTGGTTTGGACGGTTCGTCGCTGCAGCGATTTCTGTAATTGATAATGATGAAGTGTTTGAAGCTAAGATAGCATGGGCAGGTGTGATGTCATCTAATTGTTTGAAAATGCTTAATTTGATATCACGGTTTTCAGTTGCTGCTTCAATCACTAAGTCCACGTCGCTTGCATCTGCATAGTCAACAGATGTTGAGATACGTGCTTTAGTTGCTTGGGCGTCTTCTGAAGTCATACGACCTTTTTCTACTGCACGGTCTAATTGCTTAACAATTTTACCTAAGCCGCCTTCAACGAAAGCTTGTTTGATGTCGTTTAAAACGACTGTATAACCAGCTTGTGCTAGAACTTGGGCGATTCCGCTACCCATTTGTCCTGAACCGATAACCATTACTTTATTAATACTCACGAATATTCACTCCTAATAGTTGTTAAGCCAAGGTTTGGCAATTAATTTTTTCTGGGAGGTTGATGAGCCACCATAAATGCTAGTCACTTTTGCATCACGGACAAACCGTTCAATATCATTGTTGCGCATGTAGCCGTAGCCACCTGTGACAGAAATGATTGCCTCTGTAACTTCACTCGCTGTTTCTGAAGCAGCCAGTTTAGCCATAGCGACTTGAATCGGATCGTCAGCATGCTTTAAAATCACATGTTCTAACATCGTACAGTTTGAGAATGTCTTAGCTTTAGCTTCCGCTAAAATTAATTGTGTGTTCTCAATGTCAATCAGACGCTTCCCGAAGTTTCGGTTTAAACTCGCATAGTGCAACCCTTTTTCAAGAGCCCCTTGAGAAATTCCCAAGGCTTGCATAGCGATTGCTAATTTAATTTTTGTAAAAATATTCTCGACTTGCTCTTTACCCGCTAATAAACCACCTAAGACTGCGTCTTTATCGACTTTAACGTCTTTGAAAACGACAGGTGCGACTGGAAGCGCGCGAATCCCCATTTTCTCAGTAGGTGCGCCAATTTCGACTCCCGGCTGATTGGTTTCCACAAGGAAAAGGCCGATGCTTTCATCGCCGTTTAATTTGCGAGCTTTAGCGACCACAAAAATCAGGGACGCTTGAGTTGCGTTCGAGACTGTTTCTTTTTCACCATTGATGATCCAACCACTCGATGTTTCAATCGCGGTCGTTTGCATTAAGTTTAGGTCACCTTCGTCTTGTGCTTCGTGTTTTGCAAAACCGCCAAGTATCTCACCTGAAACGAGTTTTTCTAAGTAAGCGTCTTTCTGTCGTTTCGTTCCGTAACGATGCAATGGCCAAATCGCATACGTACCTTGCGTTAAAAGAATACTTGCCATCGCTGCAAATTCCTTAGAAACCAATCGAATAATTTCCATAAAAGCGTGCAAACTATCACCCTGATCTTCCTCATTAAGAAGGAGACGGAAGATATCAAGTTCTAAAAATTTATCTAGCTGTGTTTGTGGAAATTCTTCCGTGCTGTCAAAATATTGGGCAACGTCCGCAAGTTCACTTTTGGCATAATCACGTACTTGTTGTAAGAGGGCTTGATAGTCAGCCGTCATATAAATCTTCCTTTCTGAGGGTTAGGGTTGGACATCCAGTGCTTTTCAAATGGATGGTCATGCCACCCAATTAAACTTAACGTTTAACGATTAATGATACGCCTTGTCCGCCACCGATACATAATGTTGCTAGACCAGTTTTAGAATCGCGTTTAACCATTTCGTGTAATAATGTGACTGCAACACGCGCACCAGATGCACCGATTGGGTGTCCTAGGGCAATCGCGCCACCGTTAACGTTAACTGTTTCCATGTTTAAGCCTAATTCTTGAACCACTGATAAAGCTTGAGCTGCGAAAGCTTCGTTAGCTTCAACTAATTCTAAGTCGTCAACTGTCATGCCTGCTTTAGCAAGAGCTTTTTTAGTTGAAGGAATTGGTCCAGTACCCATGATCTTAGGATCAACACCACTACTTGCATAAGAAGCGATTGTTGCGATAGGTGTCATGTTTAATGCTTCAGCTTTTTCTTTAGACATTAAAACTAAGATTGCCGCACCATCGTTGATTCCTGATGCGTTACCTGATGTTACTGTACCGTCTTTTTTGAAAGCTGGACGTAATTTACCTAATGTATCGACAGTTGTACCAAAACGTGGGAATTCGTCAGTATCAAAGATAACTGGCTCGCCACGACGTTGTGGAATTTCGATTGGAACGATTTCTTCTTTGAAACGACCAGATTTAACCGCTGCTTCAGCTTTTTGTTGGCTGCCTGCTGCTAATTCATCTTGTTGTTCACGAGTGAAACCAAATTTTTCAGCGATGTTTTCAGCTGTAATTCCCATGTGGATTCCTGAGAATGCATCTGTTAAACCATCTTTAAGCATTGTATCAACCATTTCTGAGTTACCCATACGAGCGCCCCAACGTGCGTCGTTCGATACGAAACCTGAACGGCTCATGTTTTCAGTTCCACCAACGACTACGACTTCGTTGTCGCCAGTCATAATTGATTGTGCACCTAACATAATTGTTTTCAGTCCTGAACCACATACTTTATTGATTGTTAATGCTGGGACTTCTTGTGGAAGACCTGCATTGATACTTACTTGTCTTGCAACGTTTTGACCTAAGCCTGCGCTTAGAACGTTACCCAAGATTACTTCGTTTACTTCTTTAGGGTCTAAGTTAATATCCTTCAATGTCTCTCTCAATACAGTTGCACCTAAATCAACTGCTGAAATACCTTTAAGTGATCCTCCAAAAGAACCTAGTGGTGAACGACGTGCTGCTACGATGACAACTTCTGTCACAATAATTTCCTCCAATTCGAATTTTCAATTTTATGCGAAGCGTTTACAGTCCTTATTTTAATGGACATCGGGGTGAAATAGAAATAGCTGTTAATTAACACCTCTATAAGTTAAGTTAATAGAGTTTCGTTGTATAAAAGGATTGACTTCCAGCTTATTTATAGCGCTTACAACGGTTGTTATGTTATAAAAAAGCTGACCCTTGAGAGTCAGCTCTGTTTCTTTTATTGAACCGGTTCGTAGAAGTATCTCAGAATTCTTTCGTAGACTTCTGTTTCCATGGAACCATATTTCTTATTGTGTGGACGCACAAGTGTAAAGTTAAAGGGTACAAAGTCACGAAATTGTAGGACTTTGAATTCATTGCGATCGATATATTGATCCACTGGTTTAGGCAAAATAGTGACAACTTCGTTGCCACGAGTCGATTCAATTAAGTAGTCCCAAGAATCCGACGTGTAAACAATGTCGGATTTAGTTTTCGTTTTCTGAATTTTTTCCGAAATAATCTGATGGGTAGTAAACGTTTTACTAAAGGTAGCTAATTGATAGCCATCTAAATCTTTCCATTCGAGTTGTTCTTTACTGGCTAGCGGGTGATTGATATCCATAAAAGCGGCCATTTCATCTAATTGGATGACATGTTGTTCAAAGGATTTCAAGTCTAAGTTGGTTGGCTCGATAATAATCGCGTAATCAATGTCGTCATTTAATAAGAGCGTTCTTAATACCTGACTGCCGGCTTCTGTTACTTCAAGTGAGATATCCGGGTTCTCGATTGAAAAGTTTGGGAAAAAGTTTGAGAAATACACACGCAGAATCAATGATGGTAAACCGATACGGATGGTCCCCTTTTGACGTGATGACTCTCTTTGGATAATTTCTTCCATCTCTTGCGCCTTATTAACAATCTCTTGTGCGAAACGAAAAATTCTTTCGCCACTTTCCGTTAGGCCCTCTAATCGACCATTCTTACGGTTGAATAACAAAACTTCCTCGCTATTCTCAAAATTTGATACAAATTGACTCAGCGCTGATTGGCTGATGTGGATTTTCTTGGCTGCCAGCGATAAGTTACAACCGCATTCCACAATATTGATCAAATAGTTCATTTGGGTGATATCCATTGACATGGAAGTATTGCTCCTTTCAATTCCTATATAAAATTATCTATCTCCTGCGTTAAGTAGTCCTTATACAGAGTAATTATACTACATCTTTGCTGTATAGTCAGTTGGAATAGTGAATTGTCATGTTTTTCAGGCTTTTAATGTTAGAAGGTTGGAAACTGGGGGATGTTGTTATTCTCGTCTTGCTTACTGTATGGTGTCAATGAGGTGATATTTTTGAGGTTGGGTTGTTTGGGGTGTTTTTGTGGAGGTTATTAGGATGTCTATTTCCTTAAGATTAACAGTCTTGTCAAAAAAAACCGCAGACGGTTAGGTCTGCGGCAAATTGTTTAACGTTCGATTATTTTATACGAATGCGCCTAAGCCAGTGATTTCGCGGCCGATGATTAGGGCGTTAACTTCGTGTGTTCCTTCGTATGTGTAGATTGCTTCAGCATCTGCGAAGAAGCGGGCTACGTCTGTTTCCAGTGTAATTCCGTTTCCTCCGACTACTTCACGTGCTAATGCGACTGTTTCACGCATCATTAGTGAGTTTTGCATTTTAGCTAATGAAGAGTTTAGCATTAATTCGCGGCCTTCTTCTTGTAATTGAGCAACGCGTACTGAGTAGCCTAATGTTGAAATGGCATTCGCTTGCATGCGTGCTAATTTTTCTTGAACGATTTGGAATTGGGCGATTGGGCGTCCGAATTGTGTACGCTCTTTCGTGTAGTTTAAAGCTGCAATGAATGCACCGTTTGTAATACCCATAGCGATATGTGCGACGTCTGTACGAGTGTATACTAAGATTCTTGCTACATCTTTAAAGCCGTTGATGTTTGCTAAGCGGTCTGCTTCTGGTACTTCAACGTTTTCTAAAGTGATATGGCCGTTACGGATCGCACGTAATGATGCTTTATGCTTGATTGGCTCAGCGTGATAACCTGCTGCTCCTTTACGGACCATGAAACATTTGATGCGGTTATCTTCAACGTCACGTGCAAAGATTGGGATAATGTCAGCTGTATCAGCTCCACCGATCCAACGTTTCGCTCCGTTTAATACCCATGTGTCGCCTTTACGTTCTGCAGTTGTTGATAATCCACCAGCGATATCAGATCCTGAATCAGGTTCAGTTAATCCGAAACATGTTTGCCATTCGAAGTTAGCTACTTTTGGAGCAAACTCTTCGATTTGACGTTCGTTTCCACCTAGTAAGATTGTGTTGTATCCTAAACCACCATGTACTGTGAAGAAGGTTGCGATTGACGCATCAGCACGGGCTAATTCTAAGTATAGGAAAGCTGTATAAATTTCGCTTGGTTTGCGTTCGCCTTCACGACCAACGTATAATTTAGGGTTGTTCATGATGCCTACATCAGCTAATTTGTAGAATGCTTCAAATGGGAAGTCTGCTTTTTCCCAGTGCTCATTGATAACTGGTTTAATTTCAGCTTCGATTACTTTACGAGCTGCCGCTAATACTTCTACTTCACCTTCAGATAATAACTCTGCATAGTGGAATAAATCTTCTGGGTATAATTCTTGAACTAATTCTGATTTCGTTGACATGTTTTCTAGCTCCTTTAGCTTATATGTTGATATATTTTTTGTGGTGTAACTAGATGAAACGCAAGTTAGTCTAACTGGCGCTCTAAAAACTGCTTCTTAGCACTGGTTACTGTCTCACCTCGTGATTAGGGGCACGGGTGACACGGTCTCATGCTAAAACTAAAGTAACGGTGCGACGGGTCTTACTTGGGTTGATCAAAAGATCATGTATGAGTTTCAATCGGTTGCATGCTTCCTTAATAAAGTCTAGTGAATCCCCCCTGACAACTTGAGTTGCCTTTTAGTGGATACGAATCATTAGCATGTCATTAAGGAGTCACTTCTGACTAAAACAGTCTCAAAAAACTTCTTTGATAAACGCTTACAAGTACATTGTAGTAGTATTCTAAAAACTTTTCTACTTAATGAATGTTAATAATGGCATTAGTCAAGCTTATAGACTTCAAGTGGACTCGAGACTATTATCGACGTATTGAGATTAAGCCTGGCTTCTTACTTAGGCAGAAAGACGAACATTAACCGCTTTTTTAAGATTTTTTGGGCAATTCAGTTGAATCGTTGGCAGCAAGCCACTAAAAAAATCAGTTGCCGGTCTTCACGAATTTTCATTAGTTTACTTTATAGTGTTTATTTTAATAGCGTTTTCGATGATTTTTTTTACAAAATATTTCTTTTAAACGGACTTGTTTTTTTATTTCCAAGCAGATGACGGGTGTCAACTAAAACTTTGAAGGTGCTTTCTTTGTGATGGATAAGTAAATTTTCAGTAGAGAGGATGGTGGTAATGATTGTCTCAGTCAGAAGTTGTCTAGGATGGTTAGCTTTTAAGGTGACTACTGAGGAGTTGAATCGCCCAATGAGAGTTTTAACATGACCACTGGAAATCCGAGCGCCACAATTAGATGTTCTTTCTATTATAAGATAGAGTGACTCTTTCACTGATTAAAGCGCTAAGACAGCCTTCCATTTAGTGACATGCCGATTTTACAAAACCACCGGCTCTTATATAATCGTCCGGCCGAATCGGACGGAGGTTTATATCGCTTTATACAAGCAGCGCTTTTCTGCACGCTGACATTTATCCTACTTTCACTGCCGCTAATTTCCATCCCTACTATATAGTTAGTATCCCTTATTGCCATCATCCATACCTATCGATTAAAGCAGCTGCCTAGCTAACAACACACAGATTACACCGTCAATTTTAATCATCCACTAGCACCGTCCATCCTAACATCATTCTTTAAGTGGCGTATAGTAGCAGGTCACTGTAGAAGCCGGCTTGGGCAATACGAGTATCAGGCCACTTGGCCCACATGAGGTCCTGAAAGCACAGCGACCTAGGAATTCAGTAGCCAAGTAAGACGGCTGACTATGAAAGAGATGAAGGCGTGCCTCTCGCATTGCCCGGGCCGGCTTCTACAGTGACCCCATCTTTTTACACCTTCTAACCAAACTCCCCCTAACAAGCACCCATTACCATCCAACTTCATCTAAACAACTTCATCTACCAACACCCCACGATAAAACAAAAAGACCATCCCGAAGGATGGTCCACTATTGCTCGTATAATCTTTTAAATTACTCGCGACCTGCGAAGTTGTTTACTAGGTCAGCAAATTCTTGTGACTTCTCGATTTGAGTCCAGTGTCCACAGCCGCCAAAGATATGTAACTCTGCGTTAGGAATTAAGTGGATTAAACGTAACGAGTTTTCAACGGGAACGACTTTATCTTCACGTCCGTGAACTAATAAGGTCTTATGTTGAATCGTCTTGAAGTCTTCGTCTGGGAATGATAGATCATCCACAGATGCTTGACGAGGGTGTGGAAACATTGAACTGAAGGCTTCGTGGAATCCTGGTTCCATTGAAGCTTCGTAACGAACTTGTGTTAATTCTTCCGAAGCAAATGTCTTGTCGAATGTAAACAAGTCGATTAACTCGCCCATATGTTCTTTCGTTCCTTGGTAGCCCCAAACTTCATTTAGACCGTAAGGGATATCGCCTTGGGTACCCATTGCACCCATTGTGATAATTTTGTTAACTTTTTCTGGGTATTTCAAAGCCACTGAGAAGGCTAATGATCCACCGAAAGAGTTCCCTACTAAGTTTACTTTGTCTGCACCGATGGCATCGATGAAGTCAACGATTTGTTGTGTCCATAAGTCGATACCGTAATCCACTTCGTCACCCGTTGGTTTGTCAGAATAACCGAAACCAATCATGTCCATGGCATAGGCATGGTTTGTTTCTTCAACAAGTGGCAACACTAAACGCCAGTTAGCGTAAGCTGAAACACCTGGGCCTGAACCGTGAATGAAAAGTAATGGAACGCCACCTACGTTTTCACCAACTTCTAGATAGTTCGTTGTAAATTTACCTGTTTTAACACTTTTACCAATTTCTGGTCTACTCATGATTAAAATTCCTCCTTAAGGCTTGATATATTCATTATACGGGACATCTTATAATGTTTCAGTGAGATTCCCGTCTAGCGGAACACCGTCTTATTATTTGTCCTATTTTGTTATAGTGATGTGTTAATATGTTGGTTTAATGGCCAAAAGTCCAAGCAAATGCTCAGACTCGGGCCATCACATTAAATGATGCTTAATAGAGCAAATCATTTATATGTACAGGGTGTTCAAATTAGCTTTGCGTCATACGCTCAACCATCTCTTTTTGCTCAGCATCTTTGGCTTGAGAAATCTTGTTTGATACTGGCTCGAAGTAAACGTTCAAGTCATCTGTTTCATCTTTGATCGCTGGCGTTCCGTGACGGAAATAAGTTTCAGGTAAACGACCACCGTACCAAATGATCGCTAATTCAGTATCTTCTGCAGGCCATTCAACCGTTGGTTTGTCTGGATCCAAGATTAAGTAACCTGAGTCACCGAATAACTCGATACGGTTTCCGCCTGGCTCAATCACATACATACATAAAGCTTGAGAAACACCGTGTTTTAACGGACCAGCTTCAATTGGAATACCGTACTCTTTACATACATCTGATAAGTCATCTAAGTGTTGAGGCATACCATACCAGAATGCCAAGTGGTGGAAACGACCGCTACCGTTTAACGCGTCACCCATCAATGCCACTTCGTGAACTAATGGCGAAACTGATAACCAAGTTGCAAAGAAGTCGCCATCAGGTTTCTTAACGCCTTCACGGATGTTAAAGCCTAATTTGTCTACATAGAATTGTGCGTTCTTCGGAACGTTTGCTTCGTTTGTTAAGAAGTTTACGTGGTCAATACGACGTACTGGTACCCCTCTTAATGGACGACGTTGTGCACGGTTACGTAATTGAGAAGATAAATGTTCAGGCGCTTCATAACGCTCAACTTCCCAGAATAATTCTAAACGGTGACCATCTAAATCGTCGAATTGGTAAGCACGGCCGTGACCATAGCTCTCTTCAATCCATTCACCTTTTACACCAGCAGCTTCTAAAGCTTCAACACGACGCTCTAACGCTTGTGGTGAATATGTACGAAAAGCTGTATGTTTCATACCTGCTTCATGGTGAGGTGTTAAAATTAAAGAGTATTTGTAAGTATCTTCGTATGCACGCAAGTAAACTGAACCATTTTCCTCATGAACCACTGTCATCCCTAAGATTTCAGTAAAGAATTCTACCGACTTATCGATCACCGGTGTGTATAACTCAGCATGGGCTAATTGATGGACATCACGGAATTTTTCTACGTAAGTTTCTGTCATTTTAAATTTCTCCTCTTAAATAAGTTTTTATTTTTTTACAGGTTGATTGGGGGCAACCTTTTTCACAAAATAGGATATTACAGACCTTGAGCAACTGACACCCTTGCTTGAAGCGTTGATCAACTCCTTTAAACTGGAAATTCGTTTAAATACGGTGAGTCATTCGTTTAAATGCGGTGATAAGACCGCTTTCATTCTTAAGTTTAGTGAAATCGCCCGGGGACGATTTCTAGACTATTAAATTTTGAGGTGTGTGACGGACGCCTGTTGATGGGCGTTGTGATGAGTGGACTCGTCTGGTTTGGTGGGTCGCGTCCCGGTTATGGGACGAGTCCTAGTTTATGGAACTATCCTAATTGACAGGACGCGTCCAGTTTACGCAACTTGCCTCTTCAACAGGACGTGCCTTGTCTATGCTCAAATCATTTTAATGACCGAGCTTTTTGGTGAACGGCAAGCTTTTAAACTTGGTCGCGTTCGTCAGCCATTCTGGCTGCCACATCCACCACCATATCTTCTTGGCCACCGACCACACCAATGCGGCCTAATTCAGTCAGAATATCGCGTGGCTCTAAATCGTATTTCTTACCTGCTCTTTGAGCGAACAATCTAAAGCTTGAGTAGACGCCGGCATAACCTAAGACAATATTGTCACGGTCAACGATTTGTGGTGATTCCATAATAGGTGCCACTAAATCTTCTGCCACATCCATAATGCCGTAAACATCTACGCCTGTTTCGATACCAGCTTTATCTAAAGCCGCCACTAAAACTTCTGTTTGTGTGTTACCTGCACCTGCACCTAAAGCTCTGACACTGCCATCGACAAAACTTGCACCAGCATCAATCGCTGCTAACGTATTACCGATCGCTAATCCCAAGTTGTTATGCGCATGGAAGCCAA
Source organism: Fundicoccus sp. Sow4_F4 (assembly GCF_052116145.1). Lineage (NCBI taxonomy): Bacteria > Bacillati > Bacillota > Bacilli > Lactobacillales > Aerococcaceae > Fundicoccus > Fundicoccus sp. Sow4_F4. The sequence continues at coordinate 101,401 of NZ_JBQKLQ010000002.1, forward strand.
CGGGTACATCTAGTGCAGCAACTAAAGCTGTCACACGTTCTGTTACACCGCCAGGTAACATCGCACCGGCTGAGTCTGTGACATAAATAATGTCCGCGCCATAACTTTGCATTTTTAAGGCTTCTTCAACTAAACGCTCTGGCGTTGTCATATGAGCCATCATTAGAAAACCAACCACTTCCATACCAAGTACTTCTTTAGCGTACTTAATATGTTGAGCTGAAACATCTGCCTCCGTTGAGTGAGTGGCAACGCGGACCATATCGGCACCGGCTGCGCGCGCCAATTTCAAATCTTCAACCGTTCCAATACCTGGTAATAAGAGTACAGATATTTTGGAATAATCGGCAACTTCTTTAGCCGCTTTAATTAAGTCAATATCGTAAGTATGTGAAAAACCGTATTGAACAGATGATCCGCCGATACCGTCACCATGTGAGACTTCAATGTAAGGCACTTTGGCATCATTTAGGCCTTTAACAATCGATGTTACTTGATCGAGCGTATATTGGTGGCGCACCGCATGGGAACCATCACGTAAGGCAACTTCTAGTACTGTTACTTTTTTAGTCATTCTTTTGTGCACCTCCTATGCTTCTTTTTTTAATATTTCTCGAGCAACACGTTCGGCAACACCCACTGCAGAAGCAGTCATGATATCTAAGTTTCCTGAGTAGACTGGCAAGTAATCGCCTGCGCCTTCTACTTCAACAAAGACTGTTACCAATTGACCATCAATAATTGGCGCTGTTCTTAAACGATACCCCGGTACAATGGCTTGGATTTCTTTAGCGCGTTTTTCTACGGAAGCGATAACGGCTGCTTCTTCGAACTCGCCTTCGATCAAAGTATAAATCGTATCACGCATTAAGATGGGTGGTTCAGCCGGGTTCAAGATAATAATCGCTTTCCCTTTTTTAGCTCCACCGACTTCTTCAATCGCCTTAGCAGTTGTTTCAGTAAACTCATCAATGTTAGCACGCGTTCCAGGACCAGCTGATTTACTTGAAATTGTTGCGACAATTTCAGCGTATTCAACCGGAGCCACATCAGAAATTGCTGAGATGATTGGTGTCGTTGCTTGCCCCCCACATGTAATCATGTTGACGTTTTCTGCATCGATATGTTCCTCAAGGTTAACCGTTGGTGAAACGAAAGGACCAATTGCGGCGGGTGTTAAGTCAAACATGCGACTGCCTAATTCTTTTGCGACCGCTGCATTATACTCATGCGCATAAGCTGATGTTGCATCGAATATTAATTCAGGAATCACTTCTAAATCTTTAATACCATCAATGCCAGTTGGCACTGTCGTTAGGCCATTTTCTCTGGCCATTTTCATACCGCGTGAATCATCTGAAACGCCGATCATCGCGATAGGTTGAATGACATCTGATCTTAACAACTTCATCATTAAGTCAGAACCGATATTACCAGGGCCGATAATTGCTGCTGTAACTTTTCTCGACAAATTCACTCACTCTACCTTTCTTCAAATTTAATGCTGACGTTACCTAAACCTTCTGTAAACTTAACTTCAAACTCATCCCCGATTTCTGCTGGGATTGCCGCTGATAACGCACCGGCTAGAATGACTTCGCCTTTTTTAAGACTAATATCAAATTGATGTAACTTGTTAGCTAACCAAGCCACACAGTAAGCTGGATCGCCTAGAACTGCTGAACCATCCCCTTCGTTAATGAAGGCGCCATTCTTGAACAATTGCATCTTCACGCCGACACGATCTAACTCAGCCGGAGAAAACGCCTTGTCACCTAGAATATAGTAAGCAGATGACCCATTGTCAGCCACTGTATCACGTAACGTAATTTGCCAATCTTTGACACGACTATCCACAATCTCGATGGCTGCGACAATACTCTCAGTAGCAGCAAGCACCTCTTCAACTGTGACGTTAGGTCCAACTAAATCTTCCTTCAAGATAAAAGCTAACTCACCCTCAACTCTAGGTTGTAAGACTTGATCCGAATAAATAACTGGCGACTCTTTTGTAATCACCATATCATTTAACAAGTGACCATAATCTGGCTCGTCCACGCCTAATGACTCCTGCATCGCTTTAGAAGTCAAACCGATTTTTTTACCAACAATCGTTTTTCCATCAGCTAGCTGAGCATTGATATTATATAATTGAATGTCATAAGCCTCCTTGACTGTTAAAGCCGGATGCTCTGAAACTACTGGCGACACACCCTCCTGCTGATTAAAGGCCTCACACAAGTGATGTGCCAACTTAACCACATAAGGTTCATAAACTTTCGACATGATATGCTCCTTTCAATCAGAGGCCTTCACAACTTACAACTTGTAAGCGTTACCTCTTGGCTACAACTACATAATAACCCATCCCAAAAGCCGATGCACCCATTTGTTGCGATAGACGCAACAAACAAATAACATTTACAACATACGCAAATAATGTTAACATGAAAGCGTATTCTAACAAAGAAACCGCTTCCTTTCATGGCAAAATAGGGCTCCCCATTTGTTTCGCTAGAAGCAAGATACGCCCTCCAACACATAGCTCGCAACCTTGGCACCTCGCTAAAGTCTAGGAAAAGTGAGGGGTCGGCTAGCTTTCGGGCATGACTTGTAAAGATCGTGTGGAAGGTAAAGCTACTATAATATGTCACTTGAGTAAGTCGCTTGAGTATGTCGCTTGTAAGTCTTGCCTGTATGGTTAGTAAATTAGATCGTAGGAGGAATTTAGATGAGTGAAAAAAGGTCGGGTCAATTATCATCTGTTAAAAATGCGCTAAAAATTTTGAAGAGCTTTACAACCACACAACCAGTTAAGCGAGTCAGTGATCTAGCCGAAGAGCTCGGTGTGTCAAAATCAACTGTCAGTCGCCTAATCAGCACCTTAGTATCAGAAGACTTTCTAGCACCAGACACTGAAACGGCTGGCTACCGTCTCGGCTACTCCGTTTTAACTTTAGGAGGCGCCTTGACAAGCACGAACGAATTGTACCGTGAAGTCGCACCCGTTTTAAATAATATCGTCCTTCAAACCGGTGAGAGTGCACACGTAGCGGTTTTAGAGGGACAAGATGTTATCTATCTCAACAAAAACACTGGCCCCTACTATTCCAACATTCTAACTTCTGTCGGTGCCCATAATGCTGCTTACGCAGCCAGCTCCGGAAAAGTCATCTTGGCAGAGGCAGACCCTGAGGTGATTGATCAAATGTTCGAAGATGGTGTCAAGGCTTACACCGAGCACACGATTACTAACCCCATCAAGTTCAAGAAGGAACTTGAAAAAGTACGCCGTCAAGGTTATGCGATGAGTATCGAAGAAATCACCAAGAATAACTATTCGATTGCCGTACCAGTCCGGGATATGTCAGGCAAGATTGCTTGTGCCATCACAGTTGTCGGCCCCTTATCACGCGTCAACAAAGGCAAGCTTGAACAATTCATCAAAATTATGAAAGAAGCCGCCCACGACGCCTCCGAACGTCTCGGCTACGATGAAGACGACAACCATTAACATTATATCTAGTAGGGAAACGCCCACAACCTTTAGAAAAAGGCTGTTTTTTAATTGGCTTGATAAGCCACCTTACTTGTTAAGACAGAGCTTTCAAGAAGAAAAGGATAAAGGAGAGATAGACGATCCAAGCCGACTTGTTAGGCCGGCGATTGCAAGAAGAGATAAAGGAGTCCTACTCTGGCGAGTCGAACGATTAGATTAAGAGCGGTGGCTTTATGATTGTCACGAAATGCAATGGAGTGACTCCTTTATATTTTGGTGGGTAGAGATTTTCTTTTATATCGAGGGATTACAAAACATCATGTTTTACTAGAAGCCCTCTCGTAATCATCCTTTAATGTGTCAACTCGCCAGTTGGTCGACTCGTTAACCTATCTAACGTGCTAACCCAACAGTTGGTCGACTCGTTACCTATCTAACGTGCTAACTCAAACAGTGAGTCGTCACGTTAAAATAAGCACTTTATTCTTAACTAGACAAAAAGCCCTCGAATCCTTGGATTTGAGGGCTTTTGCAGGGTAAATCATCAAACTTTTATTTATCTAACTCCGGGTGGTCTTCTAGGAAGGCTTCCAACTCGAGGGAAGCGCTCTCCCAGGCATCTAAAGCGAGGAGTTGGTCTTCTTCGACGGCCTTCAAGTCATCGTGGAGATCGGCCAGTTGGACTTGATCGTTGGCCTCGGCCGCTTGTGCAAGCGACTGATGGAGGCTCGCAATCTGGGCATCCAGTTGCTCGTTGGCGTCCCAAGCTTTGTCCACGGCTTGGCTTAGCTTTCGGTGTTCGCGCGCCAATTGCTTGGTGGCGGCATAGCTCAACTGCGCCTTGCCCCCTGTGGAAGAGTCAACACTGGCAGAAGTTGCACTGGCTTTGTCGCCAGCTTGCGAAGGCCCTTTTGTCCCCTGAGTCATTTCGGCAATTTGCGCGAGTTCCTCTTTTTTGGCCAGGTAATAATCGTAGTCGCCGAGGTAGAGGGTGGCCTGATCGGGCGCGATTTCCAGCACCTGCGTCGCGATCCGGTTGATAAAATAGCGGTCATGCGACACAAACAGCAAGGTGCCGTCGTACTCAATCAGTGCTTCCTCGAGCACCTCCTTGCTGTCGATGTCCAAATGGTTGGTCGGCTCGTCCAAAAGCAGAGTGTTGTCATGCTCAGTCGCCAACAGCGCCAAACTCAAGCGTGCTTTTTCGCCACCACTCAACATGGACACTTTTTTCTCCACAGTTTCACCACTGAACAAGAAGCTGCCAAGGATACTCCTGACAATCCACTCATCAGTCGTATCGTGGGCCTGCCACAATGTTTCCAAGACCGTCAGGGTCGGGTCCAGTGTGTTCACATTCTGCTCGTAGTAGCCGACTTCGACGCCGGTGCCCGTCGTAACATCGCCGGCTTTGGGAGCTAGGCGGCCCAGAAGTGTCTTGAGGAAGGTCGTCTTGCCAACCCCGTTTGGGCCAACGATGGCGATCGCTTCTTGGCGACGCAAGTCCATGTTGATGTTTGTCGCGATAGGTGCCTTGTCGTTTGGATAACCGATGGCTAGTTGGTCGGCAGCTAGCACGCGTTCGCCTGAATCCTTGCGGGCTGAGAACTGGATGCGCGGCGCTTTGGCGTCTTGTTTAGGACGCTCGAGGCGGTCCATTTTCTCAAGTCGCTTGCGGCGGCTTTGAGCCATCTTGGTGGTCGAGGCGCGGGCCAGATTGCGGCGGACATAGTCTTCAAGTTTTGCAATTTCATCTTGTTGACGCGCATAAAGCTTGAATTCTTGTTCCAAGCGGGCCTCTTTTTCTTTCAGATAATAGGAATAGTTTCCTTTATAAATGTGTAGTGTATGATGGCGCAGCTCGATGACTTCTTTAGCCACCTTATCTAGGAAGTAGCGGTCATGCGATACGATAAGGAGCGCACCCTTGTAACCTAATAGGTATGTCTCTAGCCAAGCCAGCGTTTCCATGTCGAGGTGGTTGGTCGGCTCGTCTAATATCAAGAGGTCATAATCCATTAAGAGGATTTGCGCTAAGGCCAGGCGGGTCTTCTGGCCGCCCGATAGGGATTGAACGGGACGCTCATAATCTTCTTCATAGAAGCGGAAGCCATGTAGAACCGTGCGGATTTCCGATTCGATCGCATAGGCATTCTTATCTTTAAGGCGCTCTTGTAGTTGGTCATAGCGCTCCAAGGCCGCCTCGTAAGCTGGCGAGTCGGTATTCTCAGCTTCTTGGGCCAATTGTTCGGCCGCCTTCTGGGCCTGGTCCCTTAGGCGCAGTGTGTCATCAAAGACGTTTAACATTTCCGCCCAGATGGTCCGGTCTGAGTCGATGGCCACGTGTTGTTCTAGGTAGCCGACTTTGAGGCCTTTCGCGCGTGACAGTGCGCCGTCTGATAGGGGCTCCTCGCCCATGATTTGTTTAATTAAGGTAGATTTGCCGGTACCGTTTCGTCCAACGAGCGCAATGCGGTCATTCGTTTGGATGCTAAAGGACACGTTCTCATAGAGGGTCGCGTCTGCAAAACGTCGGCTCACTTGGTTAGCTTGTAGTAGTATCATGTGGTTGTCTCCTCTGTTTATCTTCACTCAGCATTATATCATGTTAGGTCTTGGGTGGGTATTGGCTGTGGCTATTAGTCTAGTCGCAGTCTTTCTCCTCTACGTGCGTGAACATTTGGGCCAGGATTTCGTAGACGTGCCCATCGAGTTGGCTATAAATCATACTCTTGCCATCACGGCGCGCTTTGACCAGGCGGGCATCTTTGAGTGTTTTCAGTTGATGGGAGATGGCGGATTGTTCCATCTCGAGTCCTTCGGAAATCGCCGTCACATTAAGCTCCTTGCCTTCAAGTAATCGCAAGATCGCCAGGCGGGTCGGGTCGGCTAATACTTTGAATATCCGGCTGGCCTCCTTGATTTTATGCAGTTTCTCCATTGTTTTCACCTACTTATGATTAATTATTCATATGAATAGTTTAACAGGCCGGAAAAGTATTTGCAATATTTTCAAAATTTAATAAATTTTTAAAGTGAGATTGGGTCTCTTTTTACGTATTTATAGATAGATGGTAAAAAGGAGGACAATATATGACCGGAAATTTGTATTGGTATCGTGCGATGGCACGTCGTGGGGCTTTGAGTGAGGACGAGTTGTTCAAGTTGGGTCTGGAAGAGTGTGGCGCGCGCGGCGAGGCTGAGTTATTGGAGATGGTGAAGTCAGCGTTTGGTGAGGAGGCTTGGGTCGGGCGTAATGTTTGGCTGGACCAGCAGGTCGAGTGTGATGTGCTATTAATTACGCATCACCGCATTTATAATTTGAATGCGAAGTATTATCGGGTGGATTTCTCTTATGCTCAAGGGCGTGCATACTTTGGCGGGAACGAGGCCAAGAGTAATCCGTTGGCGGCCTTCCAGTCTTCGATGGATCGTCTGCGCGCTTTGACCAAGCGGGTAGGTTTGGATCTGCCTGTGGAAGGTATGTTGATGTTCATGAATTCGGATCAGTTGGTATCGGTGGACGATACAGCTGCTTTTGGCTGCATCCCTCGCGCGCATGTGATGCGAACCTTGCAAGACTTGCAGAAAGAATCAGCGGCTGCCTATGGCAGTCGTCACGGCCGGGGGAGTGTCGGGGCTCAGTGGGCGGCCAGTCGCTTGCTGACTTTGGAGAGTCAGAGCAAGTATTGGGCCCCGCGTGTTGAGGATGCCCATTTGGCGCGGCTCGAAACAGGTCTGTTGTGTCCAGAGTGTGGCGGCTGCCACCTGCTGGTGACCCAACGGTCGCTCGAGTGTCCATGTGGGCGTTATCGGTTTAGTAAGGGAGAGGCCATCTGGCACGCGGTCGAGGATTATTGCAAGATATTCCACGATGCTCCTGTCGTGACGGTCGCAGACATCGAGTGGTTTTTGGCTGGACAGGTGCCTCGTAAAACCATTCGCCAAATTCTAGGTGCCCGCTACAAGATGAGTAGCCGCGGGAAGTATGCAGCCTACATCAATCCATATTTCCGTCAGCCTTATGGAACCGTGCCTATTCGAGCACCTCGTAGAGGAAAATAATGGTCTTGTGTTAGTTATCATTCTTGTATTAGGGTTCGTGTCGTTTTAATTGTCCCACTCGAGATCTGAGTGGGACAATTAAACGTTTAACGTGACCACTCAAAGTCTGAGTGGGACAATTAGAATGGTTTTTGGGGGAAACATGAGGGAAATGTCTGGAATTCAGGTGATTTCTTTAATGATGCCTCTTGATGACACACCTATTAGGTGATGTTTTAGGTTTAATTATCCCACTCGAGATATGAGTGGGACAATTAAACCTTTAACGTGACCACTCAAAGTCTGAGTGGAACAATTAGAAGGGTTTCGGGAGAAATATGATGGGAATGTCTGGAATTCAGGTAATGTTCTTGATAATCCCTCTTGATATTACACCTATTAGGTGATGTTTTAAGTTTAATTGTCCCACTCGAGATATGAGTGGGATAATTAAACCTTTAACGTGACCACTCGAGATATGAGTGGGATAATTAAACCTTTAACGTGACCACTCGAGATATGAGTGGAACAATTAGAATGGTTTTTGGGGGAAATATGATGGAAATGTCTGGAATTCAGGTGATTTCCTTAATGATGCCTCTTGATGACACACCTATTAGGTGATGTTTTAGGTTTAATTGTTCCACTCGAGATGTGAGTGGAACAATTAAAACTTTAACGTGCCCACTCAAAGTTTGAGTGGAACAATTAGAATGGTTTTGGGGGGAAATATGATGGAAATGTCTGGAATTCAGGTGATTTCCTTAATGATGCCTCTTGATGACACACCTATTAGGTGATGTTTTAGGTTTAATTGTTCCACTCGAGATGTGAGTGGAACAATTAAAACTTTAACGTGCCCACTCAAACTCTGAGTGGGACAATTAGAATGGTTTCGGGAGAAATATGATGGGAATGTCTGGAATTAAGGTAATGTTCTTGATAATCCCTCTTGATATTACACCTATTAGGTGATGTTTTAGATTTAATTGTCCCACTCGAGATATGAGTGGGATAATTAAACCATTAACGTGACCACTCAAAGTCTGAGTGGGACAATTAAACCTTTAACGTGACCACTCAAAGTCTAAGTGGAACAATTAGAATGGTTAGTAGCCACCACTTGGCTAAGTGTAAATTCATTTCATCTAGAAAAACATAAAGGTGTCACTTCACTACGTTTCGTGACGATTATACAAAAGCAAAGATCTTTCTTATAATCGTCCGGCCGACTAGGTCGGACGCCTTTATCTCTTCAAGCAAGAGGTTGTTCCAAACAAACCCCCTATAGAAGTAAATACAGCGCCCACAAAACATAAAGGTGTCACTTCACTACGTTTCGTGACGATTATACAAAAGCACCCTCACCTCAAATCGGCCAGCCGGACAAGTCGGCCCCCTCACATCATCCAGCAACCTAAATCCGACGCCTTCCCTCTAATCGTCCGGCCGCACAAGTCGGACACCGTCACCCCTAATCGTCCAGCCGCTCAGGTCGGACACCGTCACCCCTAATCGTCCGGCCACCCAGGTCGGACGCCTTTTTCTTTCGCCATACTCACCTCACCTTCCCAAATATAAAAAGCCGCCCAAGGGCGGCTTCTACAGTCTTTTTTATAACATCAGGCCTGGTTTGGCGTTAATCATTAAATCACTAAACTTTTTCTCTTTATATAGATGGTGAGAGGCTGCTCCAATCATAGCGGCGTTGTCGCCACACAGTGATAAAGGTGGAATCAACACTTCTAGTTCAGGAAAGTCAGCGGCTAGACGCGAGGTCAAGCCTTCGCGTAAACCTGAATTGGCCGCCACGCCGCCCGCTAGAACGAACTGACGCACAGGCAGCACGCCCGAACCTCTATCAGAACCAGCAGAACCAGCAGAACCAGCAGAACCAGCAGAACTAGCAGATTCACCAGCAACATCCCCACCGTATTCCTTCAACGCACGAACCGTCTTTTCGACTAATACTTCCACAACAGCGTTCTGGAATGAAGTCGCCAAGTCCTTTGGTACCACTGTTTCGCCACGTTGGCGAGCGTTATGGATCAGGTTCATGACTGCACTCTTCATTCCTGAAAAGCTAAAGTCCAAGTTATCTTCATGCAACATTGCGCGTGGGATCTGATAGCTTTCACTACCTTCTTGAGCTAGTTGATCCATGTGTTTCCCCGCTGGATAAGGCAGATCCAACATGCGCCCTATTTTGTCATAAGCTTCACCGACCGCATCATCTTGGGTCTCGCCGATGACTTCGAAGACGCCATCCTCCGGCATGTAAACCAGTTCCGTATGTCCACCGCTAGCAATCAGCGCCAGCAAAGGAAACTTCAGTGGCTGAATCAGCTGGCTTGCGTAAATATGACCAGCCAGGTGGTTGACGGGAATCAAGGGTTTGTCGTGGACAAAAGCCAAAGTTTTGGCAGCCGTCAAGCCGACCAATAAAGCCCCCACAAGTCCTGGCCCTTGCGTCACCGCAATCGCGTCGACATCGTCCACACTGGTCAAGCCAGCTCCGACCAGGGCCTTGTCGATGACTTGCGTGATTTGTTCAACGTGGTGACGACTAGCCACTTCCGGCACAACGCCCCCAAAACGCATGTGGCTCTTTATTTGTGACGCCACAATATTCGATTTTATGAGCGAACCATTTTCAATGACTGCGACACTCGTTTCGTCACAGCTCGATTCAATCGCTAGAATCTGACTCATCGCCAGCACCTCTTTCTTGATTTTGCTTCACGCCCTCTAGGCCTTCGTCGCTCTCCACAACACCCGCACCAGCACCCTGACCAGCACCCGCCAAATGCTTCTGCATAATCACCGCATCATCGGCCGGGTCCTCGTAGTAGCCTTGACGTACGACCAATTCTTCAAAACCAGCCGCCCTGTACAAGGCACGCGCTGGCACATTCTTCGCCCGCACTTCCAAAAATAAATTTAAAATGTCGCGCGCCGCCAACTGGTCCAAGACAAAGTTAAACAAATGCAGCCCCAGTCCCAATTGACGCCAAGACGGCTCAACAAAGACCGTGTTAATCGTGGCCTCATCCAGAATATGATGGAGGCTGACATAAGCCAGCAGCTCATCACGATCACGCACCATCACATAATACTCAGACTGCGCGTTGGCGAAATCCGCCTCACTCATCGCCGTTGACCAAGCAAACGTCGCCTCATTGGCCACAATTATCTGTGAGCGCAGGACTTGCGGCAACTCGATTCCCCTAAAAGGAACCACCTTCACATTCAATACCGTCTCCTCCAGCGCCTCACGCTCCAGGTCACGACCACGATTACGTTCTGTTCCACTCATTTCCTCAGCCCCCTCTCCTTCAACATTCCAAGCACACACTCGCTAATTCAATGGCCTGACCATCAACAGCGCCGTCTCGTTATTATTGTAATAATAATTATACTTCTTCTGCGACACCGTGAAACCATGCTTCATATACAACATCTGCGCCGTCAAATTCGACTCACGCACCTCTAAACTCGCCTGACGAATCTTCTCGTCCTTGGCCAAAGTCAACCACTGGTTCAATAAATAACTGCCCAGACCATGCCCTTGAAAATCAGGATGCACAATCAAATGCGACACATGCGCCTTCTTGGCCAGAAAACGCCCAGTGACCATACCAACCAAAGCCACATCCTCATCATTTACCGAATGATGCTCCAACAACAAATAGACCGCATAAGGATTCGTCCGCCAATCACGCTCAAAATCCTCCTGCTCCCAAGCCAAATAACCATCATAACCGACCAACTCCAAAGCAGTAATCGCCTCAATATCGGCCGCCGTCGCCACACGCAAATGAATCACATAATCCGACTCACCCTCACGCGCCAGACGCACATCCGACTCACCCTCCAACTTAGCCGCAATCCGCGCCATAACAGGATGCTTCACACCATCAGACGCCTTACGCGCCGCCTCACCCGTCAACTCATAATTCAAAGAATGCACCGCCTGTGTCGCCATTTGATAAACTTCCTGATTACGTAAAATGTTCAATAAATTCTTCATGATCGCCTTCACTCGCAATAGTCGTATTATTTTTCTGCGCCCACTCACGCTCCGCCAACGTCGCATGCGCATAATTCGGCGCCAACAACGTCGCCTCACTCACACGAGACCACGGACACAATAGGGCCTTACTAGCATGTGGCCAAGTAGACCAATCATCTAACTTTTGAACCTTCTTGTCAGGAAATTCCTCCAAAAAGGCTTCAACAAACTCATCGATGGCATCACCCACCAAGACAACATGCTCACCCAGCTGTTCTCCAACCTCATGTAACCACTCACGCCAATCAACATGAGCATCCGGCACAACGACTTCCAGTTGCCCCTCACGTGCCGTGTAAACCGCCGTGTAGGCTGACAAACGTCTTGCATCCATTACCGGTATCAGTGTGTCGACTTGCGTATCAATCGCCGCCGCTGCCATCAAGGCGAGCGAAGACACGGTATATAATGGCAGCTTTTTAGAGTTCGCCCATGTTTTCGCGAAAGTCACTCCTACACGTAAACCTGTATAAGAGCCTGGTCCAATCCCGGTAATCAAGCCGTCCAGGTCACTCGTTTTCCAATTTAATTGTTCCATCAATTGAGCCACCGCTGGTACTAATAGGACGCCGTGTTGTTGCGCCGCTAGCAACGTATTTTCAGCAACAACTTCAGAGTCCTCAAGCAAGGCCAAACTCAAAGCCTTTGTGGAACTATCGATCGCCAAATATTTCAATCTCTTCACCTATTTCTTGTGACTTGTAGCTAACGCCCAAATCTTTTTTCAACATCCTCACAAAATATTTCAACACAACTTATGGGAATATTTTCTCGTTCATTATTCTAACACAAAAAACCCTCGCTTACGAGAGGGCTTGTCGCATCAGTGTCCGTAGGCGGGCACCATCGCCTGCTTCTGGAATCGTTAGACGAATCCAGTTCGGGAAGCTATGGGTGCTGACCATATAACCGGCTTGACGGAATATTCTGATTAAAGTAGTTGCGTCGTCGACTTCAAACATCACAAAGTTCGTATAACTTGGATAATGAGTCAGGCCCAGCTCCTCAAAGAAAGCCAGCCACAACTCACGCTCCTGGCGGTTCGCCTCGACAATTTCCGCAAGATAATCATGGTCCTGGAAACCAGCGAGAGCTGCAATTTCAGTTAAGCCCGACACGTTGAAGGGTGTGCGCGTGGCATCAACAATTTCAGCCGCCTGCGGATGTAAAACCGTATAACCACAGCGAATATTCGCCAGGCCATAGGCTTTCGAGAAGGTGCGCATAATCATCAGATTCGGGTAGTCAGGAAAAAGTGACACGCCCGACTGACTCTCCGCTAGACCACTATATTGGAAGTAAGCCTCGTCCAGAACGACCAGGATGTTGGCTGGAACTTGATCCAGAAAGGCTTCAATTTGGTCCAAGGGCTCCATATTACCGGTCGGATTATTCGGGTTACATAAGTAAATTAACTTGGTGCGCTCACTAATGGCAGCCTTCATGCCCGGCCAATCTACCGCAAGTTGCTTGTCCGGCACCTCGATAATGCTTGCGCCATCGACGCGCGCTTGGCTGGCATATTCCGGGAAAGTTGGCGTATGGACCAGAACTTCATCGCCCGGTTCTATATAAGTACGCGGCAAGATTTGAATCATCTCGTCCAAGCCGTTGGTGAACACCAGAGCATCTGGATCTACGCCGTGATAAGTCGCCAGCGCCTCGCGCAGTTGAGTCAAGCGCGTATCCGGGTAACGGTGGGCATGGGCGCCCGTCCATGCCTGGATGGCTTCAGCCACTTTGGGCGATGGGCCGTAGACATTTTCATTCATCGATAGACGAACCGGCGCATGGTCAATCTTCAATTGAGCCTGGAGTGCTTCCGGCTCAAGGTCTGGCACATAGCGCGACAAGTGGGTCGTATTACGTTTAGCTTCTTGCTTCATAGGCGTTCCTCATTCCATTCCATCAGTTTTTCGTATCAATAAGCATACCACAAAAAGTCAAGTTTGCTAGCCTTATGATGCTGTCTTGTAAGAAGTTTGGTAGCCTTATGATGCTGTCTTGTAAGAAGTTTGGTAGCCTTATGATGCTGTCTTGTAAGAAGTTTGGTAGCTTATTTTTTGAGGGGTGGGGTGTTGTTGAGGTGTTGTTGGGTGGCGCGGGCTCGCTTGCGAAGGCGGTGCCTGGACTGGCTGGGGCACGTCTTCATCTCTTGTCGGTCTGCGGTGGTCGCCGCAGCCGGCAAGGAGATTACCACTCGCCTGTCTACTGAAGTCCTAGGTCGCTTGGCTCCCAGGACTTCATGTGCGCCAAGCGGCCTAGAGCCAGCCAGTCCCGCCTTCTCCAGTGAGCTTTTAGGACGCGAACAAATCTGGGTGAAAGTTTGACTATGTTTGATGGAGGGGAGAAAGAGAAGGCTTGTGCGACAATCGTGACTTTGAGAGATCGAGTAATTAGGATGGGTAGATGAGTTTGAGAGGGGATTGAAAATTTCGGAAGTTTGTTGGAATTGTAGGATGGTCAGATGGTCAGATGGTCAGATGGTCAGTTTATAGCAAACCGCTTGTTGACGGGCACAGCTTGTATAGAAAGATAAAGGTGTCCGCTCTTATCGGACCGGACGATTTGATAAAGTGCTTGGATGCTTTCATTTAATCGTCACGCAGTGGAATGGAGTGACACCTTTGGGTTTATGGGTGATGGTGGTTAAATAAGAGTGTTATTTGTTGTGCGCTCAGATTCTTTCTAATTGTCCCACTCAGACTTTGAGTGGGCACGTTAAAGGTTTAATTGTTCCACTCAAATCGTGAGTGGGACAATTAAAACTAAAACATCACCTAAAAGGTGTGATATCAGGAGGATTCATCAAGAAATTCACCAGAATTCCAGACAGTTCCATCAAGTTTCCCCCAAAAACCATTCTAATTGTTCCACTCAAACTTTGAGTGGGCACGTTAAAGGTTTAATGGTTCCACTCAAATCGTGAGTGGGACAATTAAAACTAAAACATCACCTAAAAGGTGTGATATCAGGAGGATTCATCAAGAAATTCACCTGAAATCCAGACATTTCCATCAAGTTTCCCCCAAAAACCTTTCTAATTGTCCCACTCAGACTTTGAGTGGGCACGTTAAAGGTTTAATGGTTCCACTCAAATCGTGAGTGGGACAATTAGACCTAAAACATCACCTAAAAGGTGTCGTGTCAGCCAGCAACATAAACAAACTCCCAGAAAAACTCAACCATTCCCATCAAGTTTCCCCCAAAACCATCCTAATTGTCCCACTCAGACTTTGAGTGGGCACGTTAAAGGTTTAATTGTTCCACTCAAATCGTGAGTGGGACAATTAAAACTAAAACATCACCTAAAAGGTGTAGTGTCAGCCTCCAACATAAACAAACTCCCAGAAAAACTCAACGATTCCCCCACATTTCACTAAATTCCATTCTAATTGTTCCAGTCAACTCTCGAGTAATCACTTTAGATCGGAGGTCTAGCCGAACACAATGAGCCGCCCCTATTCTTTCACTTCCTTCAAGAGTTTTCTTATCCGCCCTCCCCAAGTAACCCAACACAAAAAGCCGCCCCCGCAGCCGCCCACTTTAGTGGGGGCCACAGGAGCAGCTTGTTTTTTAAAGTCCTATTTTGTCCGGAATCTAGTAAGCTCTTGCTAACCAAACGGTATGTTTAGCTGGTTCGCCAGTCACGATACAGGTTGTTTTAGCTTCATATTGACCTTCGAAAGGCAGGTTGCGGGTTGTAAAGCCAGTGACTTCTTTGATTTTCGCTTCCGTTTCCTCAGTGCCATCCCAACCAGCTAGCACCCAGCCAGCCACTTCATCTGCTTCGCGTTTAGCTTCAATGTGAGCAGCTAACTCGTCTAAAGTATTGATATCAGTGTAAATGTGCGATTGATTCATCGCAACAGCTGTTTCAAATAGACGTGTTTGCATGGCTGCTAATTCAGCGTTAACAACGTCAACTAATGGCGCGTCAGCTAGAGAAATAAATTGTTTCTCGCCGCCGTCACGGGCTTTCATGACCACTTGATTGTTCTCGATGTCACGAGGACCAACTTCGATACGTAGAGGCACGCCACGTAATTCCCACTCGTTGAATTTGTAGCCTGGAGAGTTGTCACTATCGTCAACCACTGTACGAATACCTGCAGCTTTTAATTCTGCATACAATTCGTCAACTTTCTCCATGACCTTGTCTAATTTTTTCTTAGGTCCTACTGGAATGATCACCACTTGTTGCGGCGCAACTTTTGGCGGCATAATCAAGCCTGAGTCGTCGCCGTGAGTCATAATCATCGCACCGATTAAGCGGGTTGACACACCCCATGAAGTTGTAAAGGCGTGAACGTGTTTGTTTTCTTTGTTCAAGTACGTGATGTCGAACGCTTCCGCAAACTTCGTGCCCATATAATGAGACGTTCCTGCTTGAACGGCTTTACCATCTTGCATCATTGACTCGATTGAGTAAGTACGCTCAGCACCTGCAAAACGTTCGCTTGGCGTTTTTTCACCGCTGAAGACAGGAACTGCTAATAAATCTTCCACAACTTCCTTATAGACTTGTAACATACGCATGGTCCGTGCGGTGGCTTCTTGGGCTGTCGCATGCGCCGTGTGACCTTCTTGCCACAAGAATTCTGACGTACGTAAGAAAGGTAAAGTACGTTTTTCCCAACGGAAAACGTTCGCCCATTGGTTTAATTCCAATGGTAAATCACGGTATGACTGGATCCATTTAGAATAAGCGTCACCGATCATCGTTTCAGAAGTTGGACGTAGCGCCAAACGCTCTTCCAATTGCTCGCCGGCTGCTTCCGTTACCCAAGGCAATTCAGGACTGAAACCTTCGATATGATCTTTCTCTTTATTGAAGAAAGATTCAGGAATTAACATTGGAAAGTAAGCATTACGAATGCCCTCTTCTTTAAAACGGCGGTTAAATTCCGCTTGAATATGTTCCCAAATTTCATAACCATTTGGCTTGAAAATCATACAACCACGCACTGGCGAATAATCCATTAAATCCGCTTGTTGAATCGTTTGAATATACCATTTTGAAAAATCTTCTTTTCTTGTTACCACAATCGTTTCCTCCATTTTATAAAAAAATACAACTGTTCCACATCCTATTATTAAAGGACGAAGAACAGTTGCTACAATCTCCGCGGTACCACCTTGTTTGTCCGCCCGCTTGGGACCGACCAGCTCGCTAGCCGATAAGGAGGCTACCCAACACTTCAGTAGTAGGTTCAATCATGAAGCGGGCGAGCTGCTTTCAGCCAAGGCAGCCTCTCTAAACGCCATTCATCATTTACTAGTCTATTCGCTCTAATTATAGATGCTTACTCAAGCTTTTGCAATGGACAAAATAGAACAAACCGCCTGATGGCGAAAAAATCTATCGAAGCACAATTTCCGAGCCGTCCGCTGACAACTCATATTTATCCAATAAGCCGAATTCAGAAAATGGCCAATAGATGAAGTCGGCTTCACCCATCACATCGTCTGTCTCAATAAAACCAAAACGACGACCATCTAGGGAATTACGACGGTTATCTCCCATCACGAAAAACGATCCTTCTGGTACAGTCGTCTCGCCTGTAATGTCTTCTAATGTAAAGTCATAAGTGAATTTACCATCGAACTCATTGGCTTTTTCTTGTAAATAGGGTTCTTCAACCGCTTGCCCGTTGATCAACAATTGGTCATTTTCATAAGCAATCGTATCACCTGCTACACCAATCACACGTTTAACGTACAGCTTGTCTTCATTATCGGGTGCTGGGAAAATCACCACATCAAAGCGGTCGATCTCGTTTAATTTTAACATCCATAAGCGTTCGCCACTTTTAAGGGTAGCCTCCATGGATGCCCCATCTACGATAAAAGGTTCGGCGATATATTTATAAACGCCCATGATCACTAAGAACATGACTGCGAACAGAAGCAATGTACTGACAATCTCTTTTAGTATAAATTTCATATATGTTTGCGCCTCTAATCTGATTTGATTTAATAATATTATTTTAACCAATTAAAGTGCCTGACGCAAGTTATCACAAGCTTTATTGAATATTGTTTGGTGGGCAGATATCTCGAATTAGAAATACTTGTTGACAAATCCTCTTGGAGGACTTACACTTAATCCAACGAGTATTTGAGCGTTTTTTATTTGTTTAGATTCATCTCGAATTAATTTGATTTAAATTCGGAATACTCTTGACATTACTTACTCGCTCGTTTATAGTTAATCTAATGAGTGTTTGATTGAGCGTTTTGGAAGCACTGCGCCTGTATTTTTTTACGGCGTTAGTTCGAATTCGAGTGGTTTAAAACCGTTGTAAATGCTTGGTGACTCATATCGTTCGTACATCAAAGGCTTACACCTAGCGTATAGTAGCGCTATTTTGGAAGGATGTTTGTCTGTGTTATCAATAGTAAAAAAATTCTTTAAACAAAATAAAGAAGAGAAAAAGGAGAATATTTCTATGAAATTCGGTATTATTTTAGGTTCAACTCGTGAAGGTCGCGTTAGTCCACAGGTCGGTGACTATATCCAGTCGGTTGCAGCAAAACGTGAAGGTCACACATTCGAGATCGTTGATATTGCAGATTACAACCTGCCTTTCTTAGGAACTGGCGAAGCTAATCCAGCTTGGAATGCGAAAATTGACGAATTAGATGGTTACATCTTCATCGTTCAAGAGTACAACCACGGCTTGTCAGCAGCTTTGAAAAACGCATTAGACAGCGCGCGTAACGAGTGGTTCGACAAAGCAGCCGGAATTGTTTCTTACGGTTCAGGTGGCGGAATCCGTGCAGCTGAGCAAGTACGTTTGGTGTTAGGTGAGCAATATGTTGCTGACGTGCGTACTAACCCAGCTTTCAACTTGTTCACTGACTTCGAGAACTTCTCAACTTTCAAACCAGGCGCCCATATGGAAGCTGGCGTTAACGACATGTTAGACGAGTTAATCAAATGGTCAGAAGCTTTCCTATCCTTACGTAAATAATTTTACAGTCGATATGCGGCCACCTGTGATGGGTGGCTGTTTTTGCGCTTAGGGTTTGGTGGGCCTGCTTGGATAGATGAGGCGTGTTTGAATTTTGGGGGAATCCTGCCGACCTTGGCGAAGGGGCGGCTCTATCTAGGCGAGAGACTGACGACCCTGGCGAATGGTCAGCACTATCTATGTGAGAGACTGACACCCTGGCGAATGGTCAGCACTAAACAAGCGAGAGACTGACGACTCTAGCGGAAGGTCGGCACTATCTAGGCGAGAGACTGACGCCCCTGGCGAATGGTCGGCACTAAACAAGCGAGAGACTGACGACTCTAGCGGAAGGTCGGCACTATCTAGGCGAGAGACTGACGACTCTGGCAGAAGGTCGGCACTATCTAGGCGAGAGACTGACGACTCTGGCGAATGGTCGGCACTATCTAGGCGAGAGACTGACGACTCTAGCGAATGGTCGGCACTATCTAGGCGAGAGACTGACGACCCTGGCAGAAGGTCGGCACTATCTAGGCGAGAGACTGACGACCCTAGCGGAAGGTCGGCACTAAACAAGCGAAAGACTGACGACTCTGGCGAATGGTCGGCACTAAACAAGCGAGAGACTGACGACTCTGGCAGAAGGTCGGCACTAAACAAGCGAGAGACTGACGACTCTGGCGAATGGTCGGCTCTAGACAAGCGAGAGACTGACGACCCTGGCGAATGGTCGGCTCTAAACAAGCGAGAGACTGACGACCCTGGCGAATGGTCGGCTCTAAACAAGCGAGAGACTGACGACCCTGGCGAATGGTCGGCACTAAACAAGCGAGAGACTGACGACCCTGGCGAATGGTCGGCTCTATCTAGGCGAGAGACTGACGACCCTGGCGAATGGTCGGCTCTATCTAGGCGAGAGACTGACGACCCTGGCGAATGGTCGGCACTATCTAGATGAGAGACTGACGACTCTAGCGGAAGGTCGGCTCTATCTAGATGAGAGACTGACGACTCTAGCGGAAGGTCGGCACTATCTAGGCGAGAGACTGACGACCCTGGCGAATGGTCGGCACTAAACAAGCGAGAGAGAGCCGACCCTGGCGAATGGTCGGCACTAAACAAGCGAGAGACTGACGACTCTAGCGGAAGGTCGGCACTATCTAGGCGAGAGACTGACGACCCTGGCGAATGGTCGGCACTAAACAAGCGAGAGAGAGCCGACCCTGGCGAATGGTCGGCTCTAAACAAGCGAGAGACTCCCCTCCAGAAACACTCAAGCTAAGTTCCCCCCCACTTCTACCTGGATTAGCCCTTTCTCGCTAGAAAAACCAAAGGTGTCCTTCACTGGCGTTCAGGACGATTTCAAAAGAAGCAGTGGTTTTATATAATCGTCGCGATGCGTAGTGAGCGACACCGACTGGCTTTTAAGGTTTAGAGTTTCTGGGCGAAAGTATTTAGATAAAAGAAAAACAGCTCCCACGATTTTGGGGAGCTGTTTGTGTGATTGCTTAGCTTTTGTTTTGTGACGCATCCATTGCGGCATCGATAGCTAGAACAATCGCGATAACCATTGCTGGATCGATAGCATCTTGAACGATATTGACTTCAAAGGTATCAGACCAGGAGAATATTTTCTTGTTTAAGTCGGCGACTACTTGGCCGTTTGCGTCGTAAACTGTATAGTCATGAGCCCAGAAGTCGCCTTCAATTGACCAGCCGATTTCGCTAATTTCGTAAGTGGGTTTCATGAAAGTAAACTTCTTAGAAATTGTCGCAATGTGCTCGCCCTGGTAAGAGACATTCATTTTTGGCATGAAGGTTAAGAGTTGTTGCTTAACAAATGCTAATTCTTCTCCAGACGCAATATCAAACAAACGCAATTGGCGTCCTAATGAGATTAGTTTTCCTTCTACTCGGTAAACGGGGGTTTCGTTTTCATCGTAGATATTGAAATCTCCACGTAATGAAAACATCTTTTGTTTTAAATATAGTTTCATAATAAAGCCTCTTTTCTCATAATATAGCAACTGCGCGTGTCCAGTCCAAAGTCTTTACGAGTGGCTATCCACACCTAATTGAGTTATTTAATATTCCATAAAAAAATACGAGTTGTCAATTGTGACGACCGTTTGACCGAAAGTTTCTTTCGAATATTTTGAATAAAACACTTTAAAGTGCTAAGATTGATGCATCTAAACGATTGAATGGAGGAAATAATATGATGCCGCATTCACCGAAATCTGTTCTCGATTTCTGGTTTGATCCTGCCAATGAGGCCTTACTTTTTGAGAAGAATGACGCCTTTGATAAAGCAATCCGAGACCAGTTTGAAGATACTTGGCACGCAGCCTGTCAGGGTTTGTTGTATCCTTGGCGCTCGACTATTTATGGTCGACTGGCTGAAATCATTGTACTCGACCAATTTTCGCGCAATTTGATGCGTGATGACGCCCGCGCTTTTGCTCAAGATCCGATGGCTGTGGTTTTGTCACAAGAAATCATTAAGCACCCGGATTTTAGATATTTAACACCTAACGAAAAAGCATTCGCCCTCTTACCTTTAGAGCACTCTGAGTCGGCAGAGATTCATGAGAAATTAGCCGAACCTTTATTCAAAATCTATACCGATGATTACACTTATCAATACGAAGTTGCCCATAAGGAAATCATAGACCGCTTTGGTCGTTATCCGCATCGTAATGCGATCTTAGGCCGCCCATCGACACAGGAAGAAATGGACTTTTTGGAACAGCCAGGCAGTCATTTCTAACAATCTGAGTCCGTGTAAGATGCCAAGCCGTCTAAAGTTCAGTCCTATTTTGTCCAAAAGAAAGTCAGCGTAATTTGCTGACTCTCTTTTTTTATTCGCCAGATAAAAGCCAGCTGACACCGAAGGGATCAGTGAACATGCCGAAAAGGTCGGTCCATTCTGATTTGGCGAGCGGCATGCTGATTTGACAGCCGTTGGCTTCGGCCTTAGCGAATAGATTGTGAATTTGTTCCACGTCGTCTGGGTCGTGTTGGTCAAAAGTGAAGCAAAGACTTGAGCCGGCATGGTCGACGGGCTGATTGCCCCATGAGTCCGAGCAGTAAATTTTCTGGTCGAAGATTGTGAAACTGGCGTTCATAACGAAGTCCGGGTTCATCTTTTCTTCTTCGGGCATGTCGGCAAAGATAGGGTCCGACATCTTGGTGATATCTGTAGTCTTAGCGCCGAGTGTTTCATAGAAAGCAAGTGCCTCTAGAGTTTGTTGGAAATTGAGATAAGGAACGCTTTTAATCATGGTGTTTCCCTCTTTCATTTGCTTGACTTGTGCGGCGTGATTCATCATCAGTTTATCACGATTGCTGCAAGGAGCGTTAATGAAATGGGATGTGAAGAGCCTAATGCGCCCACTCAACCGTCAGCTCTGTTTGTGAATAGTCTTTAGTCGACAATAATAATTCGAGATAACCATTGAAAAAACGGTAATCCGTGCCTTCAATATAAGGCTGGATATTGGCCAAGGCGACTTCCAATGCCGGCCAATCTTCACGAATACTGCCCATAAAGAAGCTGAGATTTAACTGTTGGAAGACGTTTGAAATCTCTTGAGTATGGGGTTTCAAAGCCGCGTCATTATATAAGGTGTCAAATATTTTCACATGCGTAGAATTAGTTTGCAGGGCCTTCAGGTGTGCCAGATAGTCTGGGTATTTTTCAGAGCCGAGCCAATTTTCCATCTCCAAGTCAATTTGTTGATAAGTCACTTGCTCATTTTCAAAGGTGACGGCACCGATCTTGCCTGGATAAATCGAAAAGGACGTCGTAACCACCTCATGTAAAGCTGTATCGTCGACCATCAGTGTCGTAATATGTTGAGAATGTAAATGGCCAGTCAAAGTCAGAGGGAGCTGATGTTGAGCAAGCAGCTTTTGTAGATTGCTGGCTTCGGCCGCCGTCGTTTGTTGATACTCCCCTTGAAAATGTGATAGAGCACCATGATGCATCACCGGCAACACCAGCGCCTCCTCAAGCGTTTGGTCCAACAACGTGCCCGCCCATTCAAGCGTCTCAGCCTTGGTCTGCCCGCGGCTTTCGGACTGGCCTTTGCCTGGTTTGTCAGAATAGACATTCGTATCTAACATCAAGACTTGCCAATTAGGCGAAAGCTGCGCCAAATAACTCAAACTGTTGCTATCGCGCGACAAGGCCTCATTGTAGCCAAAGTCTGCAAAGATTTCTGCAAAATCTTCAGGACTCGTCTGCTTTTCCTTCACTGTTTTCTCACCCTCAAAGCGCACCGCCCAGCCATTATGAATATCATGGTTGCCTGGAATCACGAAGACTTGCGTTCCTATTTTTTCCATTTGGGCAAAATAGTCCGCCAAATCTAACATCGATTGGTATTCACCATTCGACGTTAAATCTCCCGCCACAATAACGGCCTCAGGTTTGTCACGTTCGATTTGAACAAGCAAAGCCTCCAGTCGCTCAGGGCCAAAATCATAATCTATGCCAGCTGCCTGCTTTTGAAAAATTTCATAACGCTTGCCATGATCACTGAGTGACGGCGACATATAGTGAATATCCGTAATTAACCAAATTTGTTGAGCGGCTTGTTCAGTTTGGTCTGCGGTTTGCGTGTGTGCCAGCCCAGAATGTAAAGGGAAAATAACTGTCAGTAATAGGATAAGACTCGTCACAAAGGCAGTGCGTTTATTAAAAGTTGGCGAGTTTAGGCAGTCTTCTGTCACTAAACTCTTTAGTTTCGTCGATCGTTTAATTGTCATTCGCTCATCCCATCTTTCTTATTCTTAGGCTTTAAAGTTACCAATAATGAGATTTAATCGCAAGTGATGATTTTACTTGCAATTGCTTTTCAAGTCTGTTAAATTAGATTTACATTAGAAAGACTAAATTTTAAGGAGAATCCCTATGCATCTGTTTACTCAAACGAAATTAAACAACGTCGTCGTCGACATTGTCAGGACTTAGCGTACTCGATTTTAATCGAAGATATGCTCAGTCCTATTCGTCATGAGTGACAGAATGGGATTTTTCTTTTTTAATGCCCCATTCTATTTTACACAAAATAGAGTGAGGCTTTTTGTTATTGTTAGGACTTTTTAATAGTAAAAAAAATTGGAGTGATAAAAATGAAGATTAGAAAATTCGCATATGGTTTATTAGCAACGTTAGCCTTAGGAACACACACAACAGGTGGCGCAGCTGTCGTCCATGCACAAGAGAATGAACCTATTCGAATTGGCGCTAACTTGGAACTTTCAGGTTACGGATCGGCATACGGCATTCCAATTCTCGACAATTTACGTTTAGCGGCTGATGAAATCAACGAAGCAGGTGGCCTTTTAGATGGACGCCCGATTGAAATTATTGAATACGATAATACCTCAAATAAAACTGAAGCTGCGGCCATTGCGACACGACTAGCAGGTGAAGATATCTCAACCATCATTGGACCAGCCACTTCTGATATGATTTTCGCCTCAAGGCCGACAGCCATCGAAAGTTTGATTCCGACGATGTATCCAGTAGGAACGTCTGATGAATTGACCTTGGATGACACGGGCGCGGTACTCGACAATATCTTCCGCCTAGCTTTTACTTATTCTTTCCAAGGGAATGCGGCCGCCAGATTTGCGACTGAGCACCTGAGCGCGACAAAGGCCGTGACCATCATTGATCAATCGAACGACTACTCAGTTGGTCTGGGCGACCCCTTTATTGCTGAATTCGAGGCTCTTGGCGGGACAGTTGTTGACCAACAATTTTACAATAGTGGGGATCAAGACTTTATGGGCATATTAACAGCTTTACAAGCACAAGAATTTGACGTGATTTACCTACCAGGCTTCTTTACAGAAGGTGGCAGCATCATCCGCCAAGCACGTGAGATGGGCATTATGCAGCCAATTCTAAGTGGGCACGGTCTAGCCAGCGATACGCTAATTGACATCGCGGGTGCTCACAATATCAACGACCTTTACATCACATCAATGTTCTATACCGGCAGCGAAACCCCGGGCGCTCAAGATTACATCGCCCGCTTTACAAAGCGTTACGGCGAAGCGCCAGATACTTTCGACGCCCTAAGTTACGACGCGGCTCACCTGATTTTCTCGGCCATCGAAGCGGCTGACTCTGACGAACCTGAAGCGATTCGCCAAGCCCTTGAAGGCATCGAATACCAAGGTGTGGCCGGAAACTTCAAGTACGACGAATTCCACAGTGCCGTTAACAAGGCCCCAATGTTGAAATACCAGAACGGTGAAGTAACCGAAGTCTTCGAAGTAGAAGGTAATTAATCTCCTGACAAAATAGGACTGCCAGCCCTCACCGGGCTGGCTTTTCTTGTGCTCTGAACCTTAGACTGTGTTCAATTTTTACGGTTATTTCAAAAGCATCAGGTGTCGCTCTCTCTGGTTCGCGACGATCCTATTAAAGCCACCTGCCTCTTTAACTGTCGTGAAGTATACATTTGTTATTATCTTGTATTGACGCTTCTGTCAATAGTACATGCTAGAGAATCACTACACGCTCATCTCATCGTGCCAGCCGAGCCGGTTGGCACTCCTTTTGCTCTTGCATTTTCTAGGCGAAATTTCTTTTTAGGATTATTTGGCACGTTCTTCACTATTATTGACTGCCACGTCAAGATTGTCTATTTTATCGGAGACCCTCGTCATAAAGTGTCCATTCTATAAGGTCCACTTTTCTCACGACTGAAGAAATCTTCGCTCGTCAAGCTCACGACTGAAGAAATCTTCGCTCGTCACACTCACGACTGAAGAAATCTTAGCTCGTCAAGCCCACGACTGAAGAAATCTTCGCTCGTCACACTCACGACTGAAGATATCTTCGCTCGTCACACTCACGACTGAAGAAATCTTCGCTCGTCACGCTCACGACTGAAGAAATCTTCGCTCGTCAAGCTCACGACTGAAGAAATCTTCGTTCGTCACGCCCACGACTGAAGATATCTTCGCTCGTCACACTCACGACTGAAGAAATCTTCGCTCGTCAAGCTCACGACTGAAGAAATCTTCGCTCGTCACGCCCACGACTGAAGAAATCTTCGCTCGTCAAGCTCACGACTGAAGAAATCTTCGCTCGTCACGCCCACGACTGAAGAAATCTTCGTTCGTCACGCCCACGACTGAAGAAATCTTCGTTCGTCACGCCCACGACTGAAGAAATCTTCGCTCGTCACACTCACGACTGAAGATATCTTCGCTCGTCACGCCCAATCCAACAAAAATAGGCTCGCAACTCGCACGAACCTACCTTTCACCCTATTTATCGCCAAACCGTCGCCAACTATTGCCAGACAGCCAGACACCAACCTAAAACTGGTCGCGGGCTTGTCTTAATTCAATAAATTCTTCTAATGAGTCGGCCATCATAAATAGGTTGATGCCTCTCTCACGACTGATTGTTGTTGGCAAGCTTGCTTGACCTTCGTTTCTTAAGTCTTGTACGGTTCTAAGCGTTGCTTGCAATAATCGGTAGACACCATCACTTAAGCCGTCGACTGACAAGCCAAACTTTAAGTTAGTCTGTGTATATTCATGACCGGCAAAGACCACGACTTCGTCATCCAATGCTCGCAATTTGCGCAAACCGTCATAAGCTGCTGCGTAATCACCCGTAAAGACGCGACCGCAACCACCTGAGAATAAAGCATCTCCACAGAATAACATGCCGTCCGTTAAGAAGCTGACGTGTTCTTCTGTGTGCCCAGCTGTTTTTAAGACGCTGAATTTTTGACCTAATAATTCAAACTGATCGCCTTGTGCTACTTCAACCGTCACTAAAGACGCCACTTCAGATGGTCCATAGATTGCCACATCAGGAAATTGTGCGATCATTTCAGCCACTCCGCCGACATGATCGTCATGCTTGTGCGTCAATAATAGACCGACTAATTCTAACGCTTCAGCCGCCAAGTAAGCCAAGACACCGGCAGATTCACCTGGATCAACGACAACAGCTTGTCCGTCTGCTTCCAAGACCCAAATGTAATTGTCACTGAATGCTTTTACGTAATTCACTTTCACAAGCAACACCCCTTTTGTTTTCTAACTTTATTCTACCATTTTAGCGGCTAAAAAACTTCCTAAACACAAGAAAAATCTGCCGCTATGACAGCCACAGACTTTCTCGCCAAAACGTTTAATCCCAGGCTACTTGCGACTGGCAATTCCGTCAAACAACATTTTCTTCAAATAATGCACACGCTCGTTTGCACTCAAGCCTGAGCGATTCGGCAGCGTAATACTGTGAAAAATACTCTCGACCATAAGCATTGGCGGAATCGTTGGGTCAAGAAAACCATCTGCTTGCCCTTCTTCAATCATCCCCTGAATAAAAGTAAAAAATTGAATGTGCAATTCCTTCGACCGTTGGACATCGGGACTGTCTTCGGTAGCCTTTGTCCATTTTTGTGCCGGCACCATATTAGAAATTCGGTGCGTATCCGCATAGTCAAAGACGATATCCAATAAATGCGATAATTTCGCTTGATATTCGAGTGGCCATTCAGCCGTTGAAAGGCGTTCGACAATTTCTTCCATTTGTTGGTTCAAATAGTCACGCAACAAGTCGGCCTTATTGCCATAATATTTATAGAGTGCGGTCCGCGAAACATCCAATTCCTTCGACAGCAATTGAAAAGAAAAACTATCGTAGCCAACCGCCAACATTAAATCGTGAGTCGCCTGATACAACTCATCCTGCGTAAATGTCTTTTTTCGTGCCATATCCTCACTCCGTTCGCCTCTATTATACCATTAACAAAATAGGGCCGTCAGACTTATCGTCCTATTTTGACCGGGAATTAAAGGGCTTCTGTTTCTTGGTAATCCAATTCATTGTGTTCCAAGACTCTGAGGACATCCTCGTATGTCGCCTTAATCGCTTGATTGTCAGTAACCGTGAACGTCGCGTCCTCCTCGAGTTTGGCCACGCGGTTGACTAGCTCGTCGTACAAAATGCTCTCGCCGTTCCAGGAAATCTCGTTGCCGCTGATTGTCAAATTGACGACACCGGTCTCGCCGATAATATCGACCGCCTCATCGCCGCCCATAATATTCAGCCAATCGTCGCCAATCACACCGGCTTCATAGAGGCCAAAGCCGCCACCACCGATTAATAACAAGAGAGCCGCCCCCCAACCTAAAAGGCCGAAACGACCGCCACGCTTTTTACGCTTGTTTCTTTTCATAACTCATTCATCTCCTTATTAACTCTGGACTGACACTTTCCCCGTCAGACCTCAATTTTAAATCTGCCAGTACCTCTTGATAGACCACCGTTTTATCCAATTCCTGGTCAAGTCGCGTCACAGCGGCCAGGATGTTGCGGTAATCGCGTACGTAAATCGCGTTGTTATCGTAGGTAAATGACACAATAATCACTGCCTCGCTCATGCTGGTGACTTGGCCGTGTAGCCAACTAAATAAATCGAGCGTTTCGGGTTTCTCAACTTGCGAGCCATCCTCCAAAATCAAATACATCGGTTGGCCATCGAGACTTGATGGAAAGACAATATTCAATTTGCCAATCGATTCTTGAAAGGTCCGATACCAAGCCTGTTCAGACGGCGTGCCGGGCACTTGCGTCATTTCAAGTTGAGCCACTTGCGTTTCCAAGGCCACGATTTTCTCATCGGACGCTTGCGACTGACTGGCCAGCACCATAAATAATAAAATCAAGATGACGTCCAACAAAGGCGTCAAATCCACAATCATTTCTTTAATTTTCATGTGGCTGCTCCCTAAATGTTGCCTGGGCGCGCCTTTCCATGAAAGCATCCTTGCGCAGTAAATACGTCTGGACTAACTCATTATTCTCCTCGACGCGTGCTTGCAGAAATCCATTAAAGACCTTGAAAACAATCGCAAAGACAATTCCCCAGAAAGTCGACGTCAGCGCCATGAAAAACAGATCCGTATCCATCTCGCCCACCATCGGAATCAGGGAAATCACGGTCCCCAATAGACCCATCAAAGGAAAAATTGCGACAACATTCGTGAAACCAACATACAGACTATTACTTTTGGCCCGCTTCGTCAGCAAGACATCCTCACCTTCTGGTGCGAAATAACGCTCATAATGTTGATTCATCTGCGCCTGATTTTGCTTACCGAGCGCCATATTGCCCTTAGGCTGCAAAATCTGACTCAGCTCCTTGCAACTAGCCAGGCACCTCAAGTATAAAACCCAAGCACCCATCGCAATCAGTATAATCAGAAAATCAAATTTAAAAAAGTTATCAATAATCGGTGTTAACAACTGTTGGAAAAACTCCATAGGCTCCCCCTCCATTCTTGTGCTTCTATCATAACATTTCACTCCCAAGAAACGCAGTAATAACAATTTAATTTTACCTTTTCCTAACAAAATAAGACTAAAGACTGCCTCAAGTGTTGTAGACGGAAATGATACTGCCTCTCTCCTCAATGCTTAGTATAATGTGATATACACATTGTTCAAACAAGGAGATATATCATGAAAAACAAGGGTACCAAATGGCGTTTATTGGGAGGTGTATTATTATTGGTTAGTCTTTTCGCATTAAATCGTTCACATCTGCAGAAGAAGCCTGCTTCCTCTGTGTTCTCATGGTTTACTTCTGAATTACTACATCCTGATCGTACTTTTAAGCAGTTAGATGAGTGGGACATCCAAACGATCTATCAATTTATTCCCTATCAAGCAAATGATGATGAAGTGATTCATCACTTTCTCCAGACTGCAGAACATTATAAAAAAGAGGTCTACTTTTTAACGGGAGAACCGGAGTGGGCTCTAGACCCCGAGGCTACTGAACTAATCGCTTATATTGAACGTGTCCAAACTTTCCAATATGAGAATGGCCCCTTACAAGGTGTCGTGATTGATGTCGAACCTCAATCTTTAGCTGAATTCCAGGAAAATCCGTCACGCGTACTGGAAACGTTTGTCAAGGGGATGACAAACGCCTATCAAGTTGCTAAGCAAGCTAGATTAACCGTCATACTGTGCCTGCCTAATTCCTATGATACTTTAGGCTTTGAATATGAACTTGAACAACTTATAAGCGAGGCAACTGACCAAGTAGCAATCATGAATTACCATCGCGGACAAGAGATCATTCGGATAGAAACAGAAGCAAAGCTTAGCTTGCGTCACAATCAGCCACTGATTAACATCTATGAAATGCAAGCTGCTGGTCAATTTGGTTTGCATGAAGCAAACACATACGACGGACATGGTTTTAAAGCTGTTATTGATAATTTCAAACAATTAGAGCGTGCATATCCAGAACATAATTTATCACTTTCATTCCATGAGTTTCGCTCATTAAAAGAATAAAAAGGAGTTTGTTTTAATGAACTATTTCAGTTTGATTTATTTTCTTCTGATTTTGTATACACTTATCAGTTTAGGTCTGATAAGTTTCGTCATCATTTACCAAGTTTATTTGAAGCACCAGAATAATAATCAGCAAGCAAATAAGATAAAATGGATGCTTTATTTTCAGAACAGTATTCTTCATCCCAAAGAGGGGCATTCGTTAAAAATAGAAGCGCGTGTTTGGCGAAAGTTACGCAACATAAAAACTTTCATTCATTTTTCAGATGCTTTCGCTGCATACTTAAATGGTTCACATCGAGACAAATTTATTCAAGTGGTTGAATTTAATTTACACGAGTGGATCAAATTAGGTGCTTACTATTCAAGAAAACCGTCCCTTGAGAAGGCTTATTATGCCTCTGTGTGTAATCGAATGCCTGTATCAAAGCATGAAAACTATCATGTCCTAGCCGATTTATTACTTACATATATAGATGACCCTTCTATATATTGTAAGGAGAATGTTTTAAAGGCGCTTTACCACTTTGGTCTTGCGAAACCAATCGTGAGTGCGCTTCATCATCTATCAGGCACTCGTCAGTTACATGATCCAAAACTCATTTCTGATAGCTTACTCACTTACTCAGGAGACAAAACAGAATTGATTGAACAGTTATATGATGAATTGCCATACTTTCAGACAGACTACCAAATTGCGCTTATTAATTTCTTTCGCTTGGAACCAGCTGCTGAAATATTGAAGGATCGTTTAATCACTCTAATCAATGACCATCAGACAAACATTGATCTTACATGTGCTGTATTGAGGTATTACACCAAGTTTCCAGTCACCGCTTACCAGTCCATTATCATTGCTTGCTTAGAGGGGGACGAGTATGAACTAACTGATTGGGAACCTCGTTCAGTAGCAGCTAGCGCTCTGGTTAGTTATCCAAGTCCTGAAACGGTGGAAGCTTTAATACGATCGATTTACTCTAAACACTGGTATGTTAGAAGAAATTCTGCGCAAGCACTTGCGGTCTTGAAAGTGCCTTTAGAAGAATTATCTGAAGTGTTTGAAGGCGATGATAGCTATGCAAAAAATCAACTAAATTACTTTTATAGAAAACAGGTGAGCGTATGACGGTCGAGCTTATTTTTGATATCGCTGGTGTTTTTTTTGCCATCTATTTATTCTTTTACGCAACCTTCATATTTATTGGTAATGCGTCGGCAGTTGTAAACATATTTAAAGCTCGACGCCGTAAATTATTAGACAATATTCTTAAACACCCATACTATTTCCCAGTCTCAATTATAGTACCTGCTTTTAATGAATCGTTCACCATACTCGGGACTGTTGATCATTTACTCCACCTGGATTATGAAATTTATGACATCATTATTGTCGACGACGGATCAACTGACGATACCGCCACCAAAATCATCGACACATACCATATGGAAAAGCAAGAAGGTCCTTTACGAGTTCAAGTCCCATCTAAACCGACCCAAGAAATCTATACGTCACAATTTCAGAAACATCGCATTACATTAGTCCGCAAGGAAAATGGTCGAAGTAAAGCAGATGCAGTGAATGCTGGTATCAATGTCGCAACGTATCCCTACTTCATTTCTATGGATGCTGATGAAATTTTACAGACTGATGCATTAAAAAACTCTGCACGTCTCGTATTGGAAGATGAAAATGTTGTCGCTGTGGGAGGCTTATTAAATATCTCAAATGGGGTTACGTTCAAAAATGCCCGTGCTGTAGATACGCCTTTAACTCGTAACCCTGTTGCGGCCATGCAATCACTAGAATACACCCGTGCCTTTATGGGGTCTCGAGTGTTCAATGATTCATTTAATGGAAATCTAAATGTATCAGGTGGTTATGGTCTTTTCCAGAAAAAAGCAGTCATCGAAATTGGCGGCTATGATCCCAAAAGTGTTGGAGAGGATATGGACTTGGCCTTGCGTTTACATAAACACTTTGCTGGTAAAAACATACCTTATAGCATCAAGTTTGCTGCAGACGCAGTTTGTTGGACACAGGCTCCTTTCACTTTAAAAGATTTAGCTAATCAAAGATCCAGATGGCATCGCGGACTAATCCAGTCTATGTGGAACCATCGTGATTTTTTTATGAATCGTCAATACGGACATATTAGTCTAATATCTTATACTTACTTCCTATTATACGAATTGCTTGCTCCTTTTGTTGAGTTAGCCGGAGTACTACTCATTGCTTTAGCGATCTATACCAACTATATCAATTGGCCTTTCACAATTGCTGTTACTATCTTGTATTCATTTTTTAGTGTGCTCCAAAGTTTAATTTTCTTTGCCGGGCGCTACTTTATACAAGATTATACCTATTACTCAAGTGATTTTGTCTGGGCAATACTCATTTCTTTAGCTGATTTGTTTTTCTTTCGACCATACTTATTGTTAATTCGACTTTTCGCTACATTAACTTATAAGAAGTACTTGCATTCTTGGAACAAAATTGTCCGAAAATCATTTGATTAAAAGATCAGTCACCATTATTTTTCCAAATAGCACAAGCCTTCGTTGCCTTTACGGTAAGGATGACGAAGTGGGTTTGTCTTTAGTGTTCATGAAGAACATTTGCATGTCACGCGTGCCTAGTATAGCTTTGGCTGTTTGGGTTTGTTGGGCGTTGACTAAAGTGTTGTGGTGCAGTGACGGCTGATGGGGCTAATTTTCTATATGACTTTCTAATGGTAGGCATTAGAAGAGTCGATTCTTATGGGGGTTCAAATAGCGGGGCTTGGTCTTATGGCCTTTAGCGTTCGGGGGAGGTAGAGCGCCGGAGGAATTGGGTGAGTGTTAATAGTTTGGCTATTTCTTTTGAAAGTGGTATTCTTAAAAAGGAATTTTAAATAAAAATTTATGAATGGAAGTGGTTTTTTTATGTTGAAAAAAGCATTGGCTGAAGTTATTGGGACTTTTGCGTTAGTGTTTATTGGGACTGGTGCAATTGTGTCTGATAGCGGCGATACGGGTTTATTAGCCATCGGTTTGGCTTTTGGTTTAACGTTGATGGCGATGGCTTTTAGCGTTGGGACTGTTTCGGGTGCTCATTTAAATCCAGCGGTTAGCTTGGCTATGTTCATCAACAAACGTATGGATTTCAAAGCTTTCGGCGTGTACATCGTGGCTCAATTAGCGGGTGCTTTAGCTGC
Source organism: Fundicoccus sp. Sow4_F4 (assembly GCF_052116145.1). Lineage (NCBI taxonomy): Bacteria > Bacillati > Bacillota > Bacilli > Lactobacillales > Aerococcaceae > Fundicoccus > Fundicoccus sp. Sow4_F4. The sequence goes on from NZ_JBQKLQ010000002.1 coordinate 134,528, forward strand.
TTCAGCAACCTTGCGTTTCGTTTTATCGGCTGCTGGTCGTGAGATTGTTGGCTTAGGCGAAACTGTTTTATCTGAAGGTGTTTCTGTTGCAGGTGGTTTCGTTATCGAAATGCTGTTAACATTCTTATTCGTTTTAGTGATTGTAACGGTTACTGGACGTAACGGGAATGGTCAAATGGCTGGTTTAGTGATCGGTTTAACATTGACTGCTATGATTTTCATGGGTGGTACGTTGACTGGCGCTTCATTAAACGCCGCACGTAGCTTCGGCCCAGCTGTCTTAATGGGTGGCGCTGCTTTATCTCAATTATGGTTATATGTTGCCTCAACTTTAGTGGGGGGTGCCTTGGCTGCGGTTGTCGCAAACTTTGTGCTAGACACTGAAGCTGGCGATTTAGGTCCAGAAAAAGCTTAAATTTTTATATAGAAAACGAGCTAGCTCGCTGAATTAATTTCAGTTGCTGGCTCGTTTTTTTCTTGCTTAAATTGCGTTTCGTATAGTTCGGTGTAAAGTGCGTTTGAATTCAAAAGGTCTTGATGACTGCCTTGAGCCACAAGCTGTCCTTGTTCAATCACAAGAATTTTATCGGCCGACAAAATTGTCGACAGGCGGTGAGCAATCATCAAGCTCGTGCGTGATTGAATCAATGGCTCGATGGCCGCTTGAATCAGCGATTCAGAAATCGAGTCAAGTGATGACGTGGCTTCATCAAAAATCAGGATAGCTGGATTTTTTAGAAGCACGCGAGCAATCGACAGACGCTGCTTCTCGCCACCTGAAAGCTTCAGACCACGGTTGCCAACGAGGCTGTCGTAGCCTTGTGGCAAGCGAGTAATCAAGTCGTGAATATTGGCTAAGCGACAGGCTTCCACTAGTTCCTCGTTAGTCGCATCAGCTTTAGCATATAATAAGTTGTCCTTAATTGTACCATTGAATAGGTAAGTATCTTGCGTCACGATGCCGATGGTTTCACGTAGATAATGTAAGTCGAGGTCGCGTAAATCGACACCATTCAGACGGATACTACCCGCGTCAACATCATGCAAACGCGGTAAGAGATTAATCAGCGAGCTTTTACCGGCACCGGACGGGCCAACAATGGCGACCGTTTCACCTGGTTGGACGGTGAAGTTGATGTCTTTCAAGATGGGGCGCTCAGAATCGTAGGCGAAGACGACTTGGTCAAATATCAAGTCGGCCGAGGCGCTTGGCTTGCTGGTTGTGGTTGAGTTAATTGAGGCGCTTGGCTTGCTGGTTGTGGTTACGGCGGCGGTGGAAGCTTCGGCGGCGGCGGTGGAAGTCTCGGCGGTGGTGGTTTCGCTTGGCGCCACACCAGCGGTTTCATTCCCCTCGCCCATTCCCGCCGGCCAAATCGCTTGTTGCGGACTTTCAATCTCAACGTCGCGGTCGAAGTAATCGAAGATACGCGTGAACAAGGCCATTGAACGAATCCAATCAATTTGAATGTTCAATAAAGAGTTAACCGGCCCATACATTTTACCAAGGAATACCACCATCACGGTAATATCTCCGACAGATAACGTCGCATCATAATGCATCATCAAACTACCACCCACTAAATACAGTAACAGCGGACCGACACTTGAGAAGGTACTCATAGCCACTCTAAACCAACGTCCGGCCATGCGCTCCTTCATATTCAAGGCCAACAAGTCACGGCTAAAGCTTTCGTAGCGATCGGCTTCTTGCTTTTCTTGGTTGAACAATTTGACCAACAACTGGCCACTGACCGACAAGGTTTCATTTAGAATCCCGTTGACTTGGTCTTCGGTGGCCTGAGCTTGGCTTGTTAGTTGCCAGCGCAATTTACCCATTTTCTTGGTCGGAATAATAAACAAGGGAATAATTATGAGGCCGACCAGAGCTAGCGGTACACTCTTTTGTAACATCGCTAGCAGCGCAAGCCCCAAGGTCAGGCTATTCGAGAGAATACTGGTAACCGTACTAGTCATCACTTGTTGCACGCCTGAGATATCACTCGTCATCCGCGTGATTATATCACCTTGATTATTGCTTGTGTAAAAATGATGCGGCATTTTCAAGAGATGCTTAAACATTGCATTGCGCATATCAAGTGTCATATGTTGAGCAATCCAATTGCTCAGGAAACTTTCGGCGACACCAATTAAATTGGCCGTTAAGATCACGACAAAAGACTGACCAATTAGCCACAATAAACGATTGAAATCTTGACCAATTAAACCTTCATCAATAATTCGCCCCGTTAGAATGGCCGGCAGTAGATTCAGCCAGGCACTCAGGCCAATCGCTGTTAACATCAAAACAAGTTGTTTCCAATAAGGTGCCATGTAACTCATCACGCGGCTAAAAAATGCCCATGTGATGACCGGACGATTGGCTTTTTCCTCACGGCTCATATAGCCGCGACCCTGTTTACCATTAGGACGTGCGATTCGTAATTCCAATAAGCATCACCTTTCTCTTGTTAGGGCGTTTCGCCCAAGTTCTTCAAGCCACTACTCAATTTGTCTGCTAATTCAGTCAATGTATCGATTTCTGCTTCAGTTAATATATCTTCGATGACGCGGCCCATTTTTTGTCTTTCGCCGCGTAAAGCTTCCAAAACTGCTTCACCTGCTGGCGAAATGTTCACCACAAATACGCGTTGGTCTTTTTCGTCACGCTCTCTTGTGATCACGCCTTCGGCTTCCATCCGCACTAGGCGTTCGTTCAATGATGACGTGCGCATGCCCAATCGATCTGCGATGACTCGCGTTGGTGTGTTCGGTTGTTCTGAGATAATTTTCAATAAGCGGTAGCCCCCGCGCCCTAATTTTTGCTTACCAGCCGGGCGTCTTCGCAAGGTCCGCATGACACGGTCCAAGGATGCTAACATCATTTCTTCTTTATTATTCACTTAAAACCCTCCTTCAACAGGTACCTGCTACAATTATACAACAGGTACCTGTTTATGTCAAGTAGAGGATTATTTTTCCTATTTTGGACAAAATAGGGTACTTAATCTTCTGCTTGATGGTAAACTGAAGCTAGAAGTAAAATGCAAAGGAGCTTGTGAAAATGACTCAACCATTTGTTATTGAAACTATTGATTTGACGAAGCGTTTCGGCACTCATCGAGGTATTGAAGATGTGAATATTCGCGTAGCCGAAGGTGACTTTTACGGTTTTATCGGTCCCAATGGTTCTGGTAAAAGTACGACCATTCGTTTATTACTCGGTTTGATTAGTCCTTCTGCTGGGAAGGCGCGCTTATTTAGTGAGCTGGCAGGCCCTAATCAAACGGACGTACTCGCTCGGATTGGTTACATGCCGTCAGAGGCTGTCTTTTACAAAGGCATGAGCGTGCGCGAGGTGATTCGTTTGTCTGCTGATTTGCGCGGGAAGGCTGTGCGTGAGGCCTGTCAATTAGAAGCAAAGCGCCTGTGTGACTTGTTCCAAGTGGATACGCATAAGAAGGTTGAAGAGTTATCCTTGGGAAACCGCAAGAAAGTCAGCATCATTTGCGCCCTCCAACATCAACCAGAGTTATATATATTGGACGAACCGACTAGCGGTCTCGATCCCTTTATGCAGAAACTCTTCTGGCAAGAGTTGACCGAACGTAACCGTCAAGGGGCGACGGTCTTTGTGTCTTCGCACATCCTGTCCGAAGTTCAACGTTATTGCCAACGTGCTGCCATTATTCAAGATGGTCGCATTGTGATTGATGATACTGTTCAACGCTTGATTCAAACAACTGCCAAGCGAGTGACGATTCACGGCCGAGGCCCTGTGGATTTGGATTTAGCCGATATGAAAGACGTGTTGCAAGCGGAGGATTCGCTTAGTTTCCTATATAATGGCGACATTCAATTGTTGTTAAAAGCTTTGTATCAGCAGCGAGGCGAGATGTTGGACGTCTCGATCGTTGATCCGGATATGGATGAAGTCTTTATGCATTACTACGAGAATGCCGCAAACAGCCCGCAAGTTAAAGGAGGTCATTAGTATGTTTATCATGAAACATGAAATCAAACGTCAATGGCTACCTTTGGTCATTTTCGCTTTAGCCTTGAGTTTCATTCTGGCAGTCGTCGTCCTAATGTATCCTTCGATGGCTGAAGACATGGGCGGCTTGATAAGTTTAGTTGACGGCCTGGGAGTGTTCACCGATGCCTTGAATTTAGATATTAGCCAACTAAATTCCTTAATCGGTTTCTACGGTATGGAGATGGAAAGTATGGTCGGCATCGCAGGCGCCTTGTACGCTGCTTATCTAGGAATTTCCTTACTATCTAAAGAAGAAAGCCGCCACACGGCTGAATTCCTATTAAGCCACCCTATTAAACGTTCACGCGTTTACTTAGAAAAAGCAGCCGCCTTGATCCTTATGTTGACACTGTTCAATCTGATTATCTATGTGATTGCTTTAGTGACAATAATCGTTTCGGGACAGTCCGTTCCACTGCTTGGCTTTAGCTTATTACATGTCGCAAGCCTCTTGGTGCAGTTGAATATCGGCTTATTATGCTTCGGACTTTCCGCTTTCTTGAAGAATGAATCAATTGGTTTAGGCATGGGCGTGGCTTTGCTATTATATTTCTTCAGCCTGTTTGCGAATATTTGGCAAGAACTGGCATGGCTACGTTTCATCACGCCCTTCCAGTACGCCTTTGCTTCCGACATTCTGAAGGCCGAACAACTCGACCTAAGCTTGATTGCGATTGTCTTCGGGACCAGTTTGTTGGTGAGTGCGGTTGGATTTGTACATTACAGTAGACGAGATATTGCGAGTTAACTTGGTGGTTAACGCTTTTTAAAAAAGCATCCAGATTTACGCGGCTATTGGAGCCATGTAGATTTGGATGCTTTTATTTGTGATGGTTGGTGAAATTCGGCAAGAAAATGTCGACTCTCGCCAGCATGGGTGGCGAATGGCTAACGCACGCCGACCAACGCTGACAGACGGCAGGTGAGCTAACGCCAAGTGCCGACCCTCGCTGACAGTCGGCAAGAAAGCCAACGCCGAATGACGACTCTCGCTGACAGTCGGCAAGAAAGCCAACGCCGAATGCCGACCCTCGCTGACAGTCGGCAAGAAAGCCAACGCCGAATGACGACTCTCGCTGACAGTCGACAGGAAAACCAACGCCGAGTGACGACTCTCGCTGACAGTCGGCAGGTGGACTAACGCCGAATGACGACTCTCGCTAACAGTCGACAGGTGAGCTAACGCCGAATGACGACTCTCGCTAACAATCGGCAGGTGAACCACCACCGAATGACGACTCTCGCTAACAGTCGGCAGGAGATCCACCGCCGAATGACGACTCTAGCTAACAGTCGGCAGGAGATCCACCGCCGAATGACGACTCTCACTGACAGTCGGCAGGTGGACTAACGCCGAATGACGACTCTCGCTGACAGTCGGCTGGAAAACTGACGCCAAGTGCCGACTCTCACTGACAGTCGGCAGGTGGACTAACGCCGAATGACGACTCTCACTGACAGTCGGCAGGTGGACTAACGCCGAATGACGACTCTCACTGACAGTCGGCAGGTGGACTAACGCCGAATGACGACTCTCGCTAACAATCGGCAGGTGAACCACCACCGAATGACGACTCTCGCTAACAATCGGCAGGTGAACCACCACCGAATGACGACTCTCGCTAACAATCGGCAGGTGAACAACCACCGAATGACGACTCTCGCTAACAATCGGCAGGTGAACCACCACCGAATGACGACTCTCGCTAACAATCGGCAGGAAAACCACCACCGAATGACGACTCTCAACAACAGTTGGCAGGTGAGCTAACGCCGAATGACGACTCTCGCTGACAGTCGACAGGAAAACCAACGCAGAGTGCCGACTCTCGCTGACAGTCGGCTGGAAAACTAACGCAGAATGACGACTCTCGCTGACAGTCGGCAGGAGATCCACCGCCGAATGACGACTCTCGCTAACAGTCGGCAGGAGATCCACCGCCGAATGACGACTCTCAACAACAGTCGGCAGGGAAACCACCACCGAATGACGACTCTTTTATCTAATCGTCGCGACACGCAGTGAGCGACACCTTTATCTTTTGGCACATGGCGCATCGCCACACGTCATCCCCCTAATACATTCTCCAGAACGATGCCACCCAGACCATCGCTAACCCCCACAAAAAAACAGAAAGCCCATCTCGCGATGACTCCCTGGCATTATATAAACTCTATCCAATTAAACCTTAGGAATGCACTCTGAGTGCAAGCCTAAGATCCAAGCCTAAAACCAAACCAAGAACTTAAATATCGTTTTTAATCGTTGACAACTTCGCTACGATAAACGGCGTAATCATGCTTGTAATCACCACTGCCATCAACGTTTGAGACGCAGCTGAAACAACATACTCACTCAACATATCTGGATAAATTGCGCCAAGAATACCGGCAGTAGACACTGATAAACCAGCTACAGTGATAAATGACGCGCCAACTGATCCATCATTCTTCAGAATATTTTTGTCGATGAAAATCATCGACAAGTTCACAATGAAGAACACAACTGTCACAATCACACCACCAACACCAGCCTTCAACGCCTCAACTAAATTCAAACCGTAACCTAAGTTCCACCCCATCAAAACGGTCAAAGCAGGTAAAGCGGGCATAAATAACCCTCTGAAGTTTGGATCAAGGTTACCAAACACCACACCCGCAGCCATAGGAATAACCGTACTAATCGTTGGCATCCAATCCATACCGCCTCCACCAGCGATACCATAAACAATCATCGGAACAGCAGCAATACTGAACAAACCAGTCAAACCATAGACAGCAGTATCATCCTCCGTACCATATTGTTGCATCAGCGATAAATAAACCGCCGGATTAATCGAACAAATAACAATTGTGAACGCCAAAGCACTCACACCAAAAATACCAACTTGCCCGAAAAAATGAATAAATAATAAGCTCAAAATCACACCCGTAATAAATTTAACAAGCAACAACACACCTTGACGCTTCAACGCATAACTAATCTTACTCAAGTCAATCCCAGTCCCCGAACAGAAACAAATCGCACCAATAATGCCATTCGTCCCTAGCCCACCAAAAATGTGCTGAGTCAAACCACCAATCTCAAAAAAATTAGGCGCAATCGTATAAATCAACGCACTCATCAACATCGGCACCAAAAACGTCCCCGCCGGCACACGCTTAATCGCATTCAACATCTTACAAAACCTCAACTTTCAAATCAATTTACCCTATCATAGCATAATCACGCCCAGACAACTAACACCCCTTTGGCCAAAATATAACCTTACATTTGTGAGAAAAAGCTAATTGACAGCGTTTCCGGCCAACTTCGCACGAAAACAACTCCCCTGAAACCGCCAGTCACTCTCTATCTCCTCCTCCACCACGCAAAAAATCCTGCTCATTTTTTCTAATAGAAAAATCAAGCAGGCCGCCAAAAATATTTAATTCTAAACTATTTGTTCAACAAAATCATTGCTTGTTCTAAAACTTTCTTGCCATCCAAATTGGCATAGTTGTCTTTGTCGATTAACTTATATGGAACACGATTGTAATTTAAGTAGTCTTTTAAACGATGAATCTCATATTCGGACTGGGGTCCGATTAAAAGGGCATCGATCATCTCACGCTTTAGGATATCTTCTGCAGTAATCGCTGGGGCGGAATAAATATGCACATCCAACTCTTGCTCTAGAGCAGCATCTTTCATATTCTTGACTAACAAACCGGTCGAAATCCCCGCAGAACAGATCAGTAAAATCGTTTTAGCTTCCTTATTCATCAACTTTCACTATCCTTTTTTACGTTTATTATATTGATCAATCACGACTGCAAGTAATAGAATTAAACCACGAATCGCTTGTTGTAAGTCGATCCCTACACCAAGAATAGACATTCCGTTGTTCAAGACCCCAATAATTAAACCACCAACTAGTGCACCAACAATCGTACCAATACCACCAGAAGTTGAGGCACCACCAAAGTAAACAGCTGATAAAGCATCTAGTTCAATCCCATTACCCGCTTGAGGTGTTGCTGCATTTAATCTTGCTGCCAAAATCATACCAGCTAACGCTGCGAGCACACCCATGTTAACAAATACCCAGAAAGTTACTTTCTTCGTTTTAACTCCAGATAATTCAGCAGATTTATAATTACCACCTGTCGCATAAATATGGCGTCCCATTACTGTACGGTTGGTTACGAACGTATAACCTCCAGCTAATATAGCGATTAAAATCATCACAAATGGAAATCCATTATGTTGCGAGAAGATATAAGTAACCCCTAAAATCGTTACAACTAAAACTGCTAACTTCCCAAAGAAAGAAGTGGTTGTTTCAACCTTTAATAAGTTAGCTTTCTTTTTATTTCTTGACGTCACCATAATTGCCACTAATAAGATAGCTACCGCACCACCAATTAATAATGAGGTCATATGTAACTCGCCCTCACCCATACTTGGTAAATAACCTGAGCTCAAGAAATTAAACATTTCAGGATAATTCGCAATCGATGTTCCCTTTAATGTATATTGAGTTAAGCCACGGAACAATAGTAAACCAGCCAACGTTACAATAAAGGCTGGAATCTTCACATAGGCAATCCAGAAACCTTGCCAGGCCCCGATTAAGCCACCAATCAGTAAACAAATTGGTACAACTAGCCAAGGACTTAACTCTTGTTGAATCATTAAGATAGCTGAAATCGCACCGACAAAGGCCATCACCGATCCAACCGAAAGGTCAACATGCCCCAGAAGAACCACCATCAACATCCCAATTGCTAAGACAAGTATGTGACTATTTTGTAAAACTAAGTTTGTTACGTTAACAGGTCTCAAAAGAATTCCGTTGGTTAGGTATTGAAAAATTAACAATGTGACAATTAAAATAATGATCATACTGTATTTCTCAAAGATTTTCCTTAACATTTCGCTCGCTTTATTCGTGTTTTTTTCACTCATTATTTCCACCTCTTAAACTAGTCATCTTGGCCATTAATATCTCTTGATTGGCGTCCTCGCGTAATACTTCGCCCGTGATTTTACCTTCGTTCATTGTATAAATTCGATCACACATGCCCAATATTTCAGGTAACTCCGATGAAATAATACATACCGCTTTCCCTTCTTGTGACATTTCTTCAATAATTGAATAAATTTCATACTTTGCCCCAACGTCGATACCACGTGTTGGCTCATCTAAAAATAAAACCTCAGGTTCAGTGAACAGCCATTTACTAATAACAACCTTCTGTTGGTTACCTCCACTTAGACTGGTTACTCTGTTTTCAACATTGTTGGTTTTAATGTTCACGCGCTTACGGTAACTTTCAGCCACCTGAACTTCTTTATCAAAATCAATCACGCCATTTTTAGCCGTTGCTTTTAAATTCGATAGACTAATGTTATTTTTAATCGACATTAATAAATCTAATCCCAAATCCTTACGGTCTTCTGATACATAAGCTAAGCCATTATCTATCGCTTCACTCACATCATTAGCTGTGATGACATTGCCGTTCATGTACATTGAGCCTGTAATATTTGAGCCATAACTTTTTCCAAACATACTCATCGCAAATTCTGTACGCCCTGCACCCATTAGACCAGCAATCCCGACAATTTCACCTTTACGGATATTGAAATTAGCCGAATCAATCATTACTTTCGATTTATCACTGGGATGATGAACCGTCCAATCCTTAACTTCAAATAACATATCACCTATATTGGGATTTCTATCTGGGTAACGGTTGGTTAATTCACGCCCAACCATGCCCTTTACAATAATATTTTCATCAATGTTTTTGTCTTTATTATCTAAGGTTTGAATCGTTTTACCATCACGTAAAATCGTGATCGAATCCGCAATTTGTGTGACTTCATTTAATTTATGCGAAATAATAATCGATGTAATCCCTTGATGTCTAAATTCTTCAAGTAAGCTGAGTAAGTTTTGACTTTCGGTTTCGTTTAACGAGGCTGTTGGTTCATCTAAAATTAATAATTTAACCGTTTTCGAGAAGGCTTTCGCAATCTCTACTAATTGTTGTTGCCCTACACTAATATCTGAAATAATCGTGTTAGGATCAATATGTAAGCCGACTGTTTTTAATAAGTTAACCGCTTTTAAGTCGGTCGAATTCCAATCAATAATGCCGCGATTGGCTTGTTCATTACCTAGGAATATGTTCTCTTTAATAGATAAATAAGGACTTAAAGCTAATTCTTGGTGAATGATGACGATACCTTCAGCCTCGCTATCATTCATGTTCTTAAATTTCATTTCTTCATTATTATAATAAATATTGCCATCATAATTGCCATAGGCGTATAAGCCACTCAATACTTTCATTAGAGTTGATTTACCAGCCCCATTTTCACCACAAATACTATGAATTTCCCCACGCTTCACTCTCAAATTAACATCATCAAGTGCTTTTACTCCAGAGAAGTCTTTTGTAATATTCTTCATCTCTAAGATATAATCTGCCATAACTGCCTCCTTATAAAAAAAGGTATCCTAATAAATATTTTATTAGGATACCGAAAATGTTCTAGCGTGCTTCAATACCTAAATCTTCTGGCGTGTAGTAACCTGTTTTTTCAATTAATTCATCATAGTAGTTTTCTAAGTCTACCGAGATTGGTTCTGCCATATAAGTCGGCACAACTTTAGATCCGTTATCATACGTTTCAGTATCATTCACTTCAACTTCGTTACCATTTTCTAAGGCTTCAATCATACCTGCAGTGATAATACCTAACTCTTGAGTATTCTTGAAGATTGTTTGCGTTTGTTCACCTTTGATAATTGATTGTAAACCGGCCACAGTAGCATCTTGACCAGTAATTACTGGAAGAGGTAGTTCATCTGAACCGTAACCGATGCCTTTAAGTGATGAAATTACCCCTAAACTAATTGGATCATATGGTGATAAAACGGCGTCTAATTGTTGATCTGTATAGTTAGCACTTAGTAAGTTATCCATACGCGTTTGCGCTGTTGAACCATCCCAACGTAATGTGGCGATTTGGTTAAACTCAGTTTGTCCTGATGGAATTACAAGTTGTCCGCTATCGATATATTGCTGAAACACTGACATTACACCTTCAAAGTTGATAACTGCATTGTTATCATCTGGTGATCCACCAAACAACTCAATGTTGAAAGGTCCATTACCATCTTGCAAGCCTAAAGCATTTTCAATATAACTTGCCCCGATTACCCCAACTTGAAAGTTATCAAACGTTACATAGTAATCGACATGCTCAGTGTTCATTAACAAACGGTCATAAGCGATTACTGTGATCCCTTGCTCTCCTGCTTGTTTCAACACTTCCGTTAAAGCTGACCCATCGATAGACGCAATAACAAGGTAGTCTACGCCTAAAGTAATCATGTTTTCAATTTGTGCTACCTGGTTCGACACATTGTCTTCACCATATTGTAGTGTTGATTCATAACCTAACTCTTCTAATTTCTCAACTAAGAAATTACCATCTCCAATCCAACGTTCAGCGGATTGTGTTGGCATCGAAATGCCAACAAATGGCGCATCATCTTGTGCATAGGCTGTAGGTAACACAATAGTTGTAGCTGCTAATGCTGCTAAAGTAAATTTGACTAATTTTTTCATTGTTTTTTTCATGATTTTCCTCCTGAATGTTAGCCTAAAGGCTAATGTACATAATTAACTGAACCACTACTGACACCTTTTTTAACAATTTGACTCACAATCACACGCGGTGATTACTCACTTGCGTCTCCTTCAAGCATCAATCGGCATACCACCGGTAAGTTAGTCTACCGACCTTTGATGCAACTTTCCTACACTTGAAGCATAAATGACAGTAACAACCATTGTTTACTAATTAATTAACACATATTCTAAATTGAACATTTTAGCTAAATCAATCATTTGACGACTGTCTGCATCTAAGGATACTACCGTGTGATGTCCACCGCCTTCCTCGATCCATTTGGTAACACCGGTATGGAAATCAGGTTTAACTTTCCACATAACGCGCGCCACTGGTAACTTCGGTGCTGGCGTTTCTGGTGTGAACAATTCGACATCATTAATTAACAGTTTATAGTGAGTGCCGAAATCTGCCATAGAAATGACTACGCCTTCGCCTGCTTTACCATCAAACACTAAACGCGCTGGGTCTTCTTTACCACCGATACCTAAAGGCTCCACTTTAACGACTGGCTTATTGACCGCTAGACATGGATCCACTTCTAACATATGCGATTGTAGAATCGCTTCGCGGCCTGCTGCTAATTCGTAAGTATAATCTTCCATGAAACCAGTGTTTTTGTTTAAAGTCATCACCTTTACTAATCGGTCAAGGGCAGCTGTTTTCCAGTCACCTTCGCCGGCAAAGCCATAACCTTTAGCCATTAAACGTTGGACCGCTAGACCTGGTAATTGTTTCATCCCATGCAAGTCTTCAAAGTTCGATGTGAAAGCATTGTAACCTCCAGCTTCTAGGAAGCGCTCTAAGCCGATTTCAATTTTCAGTTGCTCTTTGACGCTGGCTGTAAAATGCTCTTTACTATTTTGGCCCATGTCAAAGTCGTATAGGTCTTTGATTTCTGCGTATAGGTTGTCGATTTCATCTGTTGTGACTTTCGCCATTTCAGCGACTAAATCTCCGATACCAAAGTAGTCGACTGTCCAACCAAATTGAATGGCTGCTTCAACTTTATCTCCTTCAGTTACCGCAACATTACGCATGTTATCGCCGAAACGTGCTACTTTAATTGAATGGCTGGCAATATAAGCATTGGCCACTTTCATCCATTTAGCTAATTCCGTTTTCGTGCGTTCTGTCTCCCAGTAACCTACGAGTACTTTATTGTTTTTCTTCAAACGCGCATTGATAAAACCATATTCACGGTCACCATGCGCTGCTTGGTTTAAGTTCATAAAGTCCATGTCCATTGTGTCCCATGGAATACTTTGATTAAATTGCGTTGCCAAATGTAGTAATGGCTTATGCAATAACTTCATTCCTTGAATCCACATTTTGGCTGGTGAGAAAGTATGCATCCAAGTAATCACACCGGATACGTCGTCCTGGTAGTTAGCTTCCTTCATTAACGTTGTGATTTCATCGGCTGTTTTCACCGTGTCTTTCAACACAATCTCGAAAGGTGCTGATTGATTTAACCCTTCTACAATTGCTTTGGCGTTATCGCTTACTTGCTTCAGCGTTTCTTCACCATATAAATGCTGGCTGCCGACAACAAACCAGAATACTTTTTTAGATTCCTGCATAATAGCCTCCTATTTTCCTTGCCCGTAATAGGCATTTTTTCCATGCTTACGTAAGTAGTGCTTGTCGAGTACGGCTTGTGGAAGCACGCTCGATAATGGATTAATTGACTTAGCGTAGTAGTTCATACGACAAACCTCTTCTAAGACGACCGAATTCATGACGGCCTCTTCTGGCGTTTTGCCCCACGTGAAGGGACCGTGCCCTTTTAATAAAACCGCTGGTATGGCCATCGGATCGATGCCACGTGCTTTAAATGTTTCGACAATGACATGACCTGTTTCTTTTTCATATGCGCGATCAACTTCTTCTTCTGTTAAAAAGCGAGCGCAAGGTATATCTCCGTAAAAGGTATCCGCATGTGTTGTTCCTAAAGCCGGCACATCCACACCGGCTTGAGCCCAACTAGTCGCCCAAGGTGAATGCGTATGAACAATGCCTCCGATTTCTGGAAAGGCTTTGTATAATGCCACGTGGGTGGCTGTATCCGATGAAGGGTTCATGTTGCCTTCGACTTTATTGCCGTCGAAATCAATCACAACCATATCTTCGTAAGTCATTGTTTTATAATCAACGCCACTGGGTTTAATGACAATCAATTCTTTTGCGCGATCGACTGCACTGACATTGCCCCAAGTAAATTTAACGAGGCCATGTTTTGGCAATTCGAGGTTCGCATCAAACACTTGTTTTTTTAGTTTCTCTAACATAATGTCTCCTTATAAATACTTGGCTGCCGTTTGTTGTAAAGGCAAAGCTTTCTCAAAGGCATCAATATAATCAACATAAGCTTTTGTGTCGGCTACATCGACTGCGACGGTGACTGACTGAGCGGTTTGGAAGACTTCTTGATTTAAGTAAGCGGCTAAGTCTAACTTGCCGTTTGCGTGCAGGTAAGCAGCTAGAACTGCCATTCCCCAAGCGCCCCCTTCACCAGCTGTTTCCATAACGGTTACCGACGACTGCATAACTGAGGCGAGGACTTTCTGGGCGATCAATGGGGTTTTGAAAATCCCACCATGAGCGACCGTATTTGAAATTTGAATGTTTTCTTTTTCTAGTAGAATATTCATGCCAAATTTCATACTTGCGAAAGCTGAGTTTAAATTGGCTTGCATAAAGTTCGCAAGATTAAACCGTCCGTTTGGATTTCTGACTAACATTGGACGTCCATGTTCAACTTGGACACTGTTTTCACCTGAGTGGAAACCATAAATGACCATTTGACCGGCATCTGCGTCGGCTTCTTGTGACTTGTTGAATAGTTTTTCGTAAAGATCGTTCGTTGAGACTTCGACGCCCATCGTTTCGAAAACTTCCTCAAACATCGACAACCAATAATTGATTTCTGACGTACAGTTGTTAATGTGGACCATCGCGACATCTGCACCGGCTGGTGTGGTCACGATATCTATCTCTGGATAAACCGCTTTCAGTTCTTTGTCTAGAACAACCATCGCGAAAGCCGATGTACCCGCAGACACATTGGCAGTGCCTTCTTCTACTGCATTCGTTGCGACCATGCCTGTCCCTGCATCTCCTTCAGGAGGTGCCAGTGGAATACCTGCTTCTAATTGACCACTTGGATCCAATAGACGAGCCCCGCTTGAGGTTAACTGCCCAGCGGCTTCCCCTGCGACAAGAACTTTTGGCAAAATAGCTTCGATATTTAAGGCATAACCCAGTTGAGAGATAGTTTGATTAAAAGCTGTTAACATATCGCGTTTGTATTGCTTGCTTTGACTGTCGATTGGGAACATGCCTGAAGCATCACCTATTCCGAGAACACGTTTGCCCGTTAGCTTCCAATGAACGTAACCTGCTAGGGTAGTTAATTGGTCGATGTCTACGACATGCCTTTCCTTGTCTAGCATGGCTTGATAAAGATGGGCCACGCTCCAACGGTGTGGAATATTAAAGCTAAATAATTCTGATAAGACTTTCGTTGCTTGATCCGTGTTACCATTACGCCAAGTTCTAAAAGGTACTAGTAACTCGCCTGATTTATCTAAGGCAATGTAACCATGCATCATGGCACTAAAGCCTAATGAACCAAAGCCAGTTAAGTCATGTTGGTATTGTTCTTTGACTGCTGCTTTAAGTTGAGCGTAGGCTTCTTGAAGTTTTTGCCAAATCAAGTCTTCGCTGTATGTCCAAAAACCTGCGTCACTTAATTCGTTTTCCCATTGAGACTCACCACTTGCTATGACCTGAAACTTCTTATTAATCAGTACTGCTTTCACTCGTGTCGAGCCTAGTTCAATCCCTAAACTAGTTTCTCGATTAGCGAGTATTTGTTTCATTGCTTCTTTTGTCATCTTCTCACCTCGTGTATAGCGCTTTCATTTACAATTAGAATATACCATACACATTTCTTGTTAGCAAGAGAATTCATACGGACATCTTCAGATTGATTTTAGGTTTATCGTTCGGCTAGCCAAGTGGTAAGTAGCGATAAACAGGATGACACCAACTGTTGTTGGGTTATTAACCCAAAAACTTGTTCGCCTTATTTTGTCCGAAGGGTTGGTCATTTGTTTACTTTGACCTAACAAGTTGTGTGGGTTTGTCGATTGGTGCAGCGTACAAGTTGCATAAAAAAACACCTCTTGTTATAGAGGTGTGGGGGAATTGTCGCGAACCGATTCTTTCTCGACGATGCGGGGGGCAAAGAGCATCTGGTTGCTTTCTTTGACTTTGCCGCGAATGGCTGCGACGATCCAGCGGGCGGCTTCGATGCCGAGTTTTTCTTTGGGGTGGCTGACGCTCGTGATCGGCGGGTTGAAGTTATCGCTGAGGGTCGAGTCGTCGTGGCTGACCAAGGAAATGTCGTCGGGTATTTGAATGCCTTTAGCGTTCAGGTAGTTGCCGACTTCCAGCGCAATTTCGTCGTTATAAGTCAGCACAGCGGTGTATTGCGTGAAGTCCGTCTGGTCCAGTTTGGTCTTTAGGTTAGCTTTGTCTTCGGTTTCGTAGGTAATTATCGCATCATTGGCGAAGCTCAGCTGGTGTTTGGCGAAAGCCTTCACGTAGCCTTTCAGACGGTATTTGCCTTGTTTGTCGTCAATTTTCATGATTGCCAGTATTTTATGGTGGCCTCTTTCAATTAGGTAGTCCGTCGCGATATATCCAGCGCGTTCGTCATTGACGCCGACCGAGTTGGTGTCGAATTCGCTATAAGTCGAGTTGAGCATCACAAAGGGAATTCCTTTGGCATTCAAGTCCAGATACAAGTTCGTATTAGGGTTGAAGTAGCTGCTTTTGGTCGGCTCGATAATCAGGCCGTCAACGTTATTGCTGATCATTTTCTTCAGTGCGCTTTCCTCATCTGCATAATTGTTATGAGTGCTGGCTATCAATAGGCCAATATTTTCTTTGTTCAGTTCTTTTTCAATCCCGCGGATAATCGACGGGAAAATGTAGTCTGATAAATAGGTTGTGATAACCCCCACTAGTAGTGGTTTGGCGTCCGGGCTTTGGTGCTGCGTTTCGTCATAGGCCACATAGGTGCCAGAGCCCTTTTCTTTTCTCACGTAGCGCTCCTTCACCAGTAGTGAGATCGCTTCGCGTATCGTGTGACGGCTGACGTCATACAGTTTGGTCAGCTCGTTTTCCGAGGGGATGGCTTCGCCATATTTATAGTGTCCCTCTTCGATTTGTTTTTTCAGTTTATTCGCAATAAACACATATTTTATTACGCCATCTTCAAACATAACACACCTCCTAACTCTTAGTATCTTGGGATTGAGTAAATGAGTTCGCATACTTTAGATGATAATTGAAGCTTTAATAAAACCCAAACGAAAGTTCAGGCTTTTATGCCCGATATGCCAATAATCATAGCACACGCCAACCCTCCTGACAAAATATTTCTTTTCGGTAGCTGGCGAAAAGTCCCGATGGTGCTTGTCATGTTGTGCGTAAAAGTGGCGTAGGGTAATCGAACCTCGCCGGTTAGAATGGTTTTAAGTGTAATTGTTCTATTCAGATTTTGAGTGGACACGTTAAACTTTTAATGGTCCCACTCATGTCGCGCGTGGCGAGTGGGATAATTAGAATCTTGCATAAGACCACAAGCCCATAAGGTGTCACTTCACTATCGTTGCGTGACAATTTTACAAGACCAAGGCTCTTTATTTAATCGTCCGAAGAGTAACTTCGGACACCTTTATCTTGTCATGCAAGAACTGGTTGATCACAAGCTTGTGAATGGAACATACGCTGGGCTTACAATCGTGTCATATAGCTTAAGTTGTGCTGGTTGAATCAAGATATCTTGGTTCGTTTGACGCAGGAATACAGAGATCTTCAGCCGTGCGTGTGGCGAACAAAGTTTTCTTCGCTCGTCAGGGCCACGACCAAAGTTCTCTTCGCTCGTCAAAGCCACGACCAAAGTTTTCTTCGCTCGTCAGGGCCACGAACAAAGTTTTCTTCGCTCGTCAAAGCCACGACCAAAGTTCTCTTCGCTCGTCAGAGCCACGAACAAAGTTTTCTTCGCTCGTCAAAGTCACGAACAAAGTTTTCTTCAGTCGCCAAGTTCACGACCAAAGTTTTCTTCGCTCGTCAAAGTCACGACCAAAGTTTTCTTCAGTCGTCAGAGTCACGAACAAAGTTTTCTTCGCTCGTGCGAGCCACGAACAAAGTTTTCTTCGCTCGTCAAAGTCACGAACAAAGTTTTCTTCGCTCGTCAAGGTCACGACCAAAGTTTTCTTCGCTCGTCAGAGCCACGACCAAAGTTTTCTTCGCTCGTCAGGGTCACGACCAAAGTTTTCTTCGCTCGTCAGAGCCACGACCAAAGTTTTCTTCAGTCGTCAAAGCCACGAACAAAGTTTTCTTCGCTCGTCAGAGCCACGACCAAAGTTTTCTTCGCTCGTCAAAGTCACGACCAAAGTTTTCTTCAGTCGTGGCTAGGTATGAGCGAGAAAACTGTCTAATTCTTCCATATTATGCCTTTCAACTAGACATTCTTTAGTTAAATCGTCGCGAATATCATGAGCGACACCTTTATGTTTTATGAAGAAAAAGAGTGACCCTGCAGAATATGCGCGCGCCCCTGATAGACAGAAAGACTTCGCTCGGATAAGGAGCGGAGTCTTTCTGTTGGGTTTAGTCTAGCCTTTTGTAGAGTTCCATCATTTCTATGGCGACTTCTCGCATCGCCATGCCGGTCATCAAGTGGTCTTGGGCGTGAACCATGAGAATGTCCATGGTGATGTCCTCGCCAGCCGCAAAGGCCTGCAAGAACTCGGTTTGCGCTTGGTGAGCAGACACGAAGCTGTCACTGGCTGCGGTGAGTTTGGCTTGGGCCGCTTCAAAGTCACCATTGCGCATTAAGCCATAAGCTTCTTGGGTCAAGGCGCGACCTTCTCCACTGGATAGTATAATTTGAAAGGCAGCTTCTTGTAGTTTCTTAGCATCCATATCATTGACACTCCTTTTTTAGTTTAAGCCTGACTGTTTATTAATCATATTTTGGAAAAGGGGCGTTGTTCTCGATTACTTTCTTGTACCAGTAGAAACTGTCTTTCTTGTAACGCGCCAGTTCCTTTTGGTCAGTTTCATCGCGGTCGACGTAAACAAAACCGTAGCGTTTCTGGTAGCCGTTCAACCAGCTCAATAGGTCCGTGAAACTCCAGGTACAGTAGCCGATGACGTCAACGCCGTCAGTAATCGCTTCTTGGATCGCGATCAAGTGGTTGTTGATGTAACGAATGCGGTAGTCGTCGTGAATCGCCAGGTCGTCTTCCAATGTGTCGTACTCGCCTAGGCCGTTTTCTGTAATCAGAATGGGTAGGTTATATCGCGATTGAATACGACGTAAGGCAATGCGCAGCCCCGTTGGGTCGATGTCCCAATCCCAGTTCGTTTGTTCAACTTTAGCATTGTGGACCTGTTTGTACATGCCAGGAACGCCACTTTCAGAAGATGAGCCTTTCTCACCACTATAGTTGGCTTTACCTGCACCAACACCGTCGTGCGGGTTGTGGGCAACTGTATTCGTTTGATAATAGTTTAAGCCCATAAAGTCAGGCGTCCCCTCTTTTAACAGAGCTGTATCAGCTTCAGTCATTTCAGGTAAGGCGTCAATCGATGCTAAGAATTTGAGGGCAACTTTTGGATATTCTCCCCGCGTGTAAACGTCCATCCATAGGTGCTCGTTCATTTCGCGGTTGTTTTCCGCGGCCAATTGATTCAATGGATCAGAGTCGAGCGCGTAAGTAGGTGAGTAAGCATAGCTTGGCCCAATTTTCCCTTCGATACCTAATTCACGGAAACGTTTGATGGTCGCCGCATTGGCTAGGAATGCATGGTGATTGGCCGTATACATGCGTTTTTGATCCGATATATTTGGTGGATGGACCGCCATCATGTAGCCGTGTGAAGTAAAGACGTTCTGCTCGTTCAAGCTGACCCAATATTTGACACGTCCGTTGAAACGTTTGAATAACACTTCTGAATAGTCCGTAAAGTCTTCAACGATTTGGCGGTCTTCCCAGCCTTGGTATTTCTCTTGCAAGGCTGCTGGTAAATCCCAGTGATAAATTGTCACAACAGGTTCGATGTCGTGAGCAAGCAATTCATCAATCAGGTCATCGTAAAATTGTAGACCAGCTTCGTTGACTTCGCCCGTTCCCTTAGGCAAAACACGGCTCCAAGCCACTGAGAAACGGTAAGCTTTCAAGCCAGCTTCTGCCATCAAAGCAACGTCTTCTTTATAACGATTGTAGTGATCCACTGCCACTTCTCCGTTTGAGCCTTTAAATGTTTTCCCTGGAATTTTTACGTAATCATCCCATACGGATGGACCTTTGCCGTCGGCGTCCCAGGCTCCTTCAATTTGGTAGGCAGCCGAAGCGGATCCCCACAGGAAATCCTGTGGAAATTCTGATAATTTTTTATGATACATAGTGACACTCCTTATGATAGTAGTCGTTTTCAAGTAGTTAGATAATCCTTAGGCAAAATAGAGCTTTATTTTGACCCCTGTTTGACCGGGCCCGTCTGAGCGATTTTATTAAACTCAGCGCTTTGTAAAGTTGGTCTAATAACGTAGACTGGGCACGAAAAATTGCGCCTGATCTTTGTGATAACGTAGAACCGAATAGTTAAATGGTTCGCCATTATGCAAGTAGTAAATACTCTCCGTCAATAAAGTCGCATCATTCTCACGTTGATTCAACAATGGTGCGTGTTCCTTCGATAAATTACTGATACGAAAATAAATATCCGCGAAACCAAATGACAACTTCAAATCTTCCTGCAAATAAGTAAAGACCGACGCCCGCCCGATTTCTTCATTCAAGTACAAGACATGACGCTTGCTGTAATAGGATTCTTCCAAGCAGTAAGGCAAGCCCTGAATCAATCGCTGACGCTTCAAGCAGTAGACATCCTCTTCCGGCGACAACTTCAACAGTTCCTGCAACTTCTCTTCAGCCTTCAGCGTTTCCAGCGACAAGACTTCCGCCTGCAAATCAAAACCAGCCAAATCATTCGCAAAGCCTTCAGCACCGGTCAAATTAATGAAACCTGGCCTTTGTGATTGCCTAACGAAAATCCCACTGCCACGTACTTGATAAATTAACCCTTTGATTTCCAACACCTCAAGCGCCTTAATGATTGTCGTCTTACTAACCTCAAATTGCTCAGTCAACCGATCAAGAATCGGTAGCTTATCCCCTTGTTGCAGTTGTTCATCCTTAATAAAGACCTCAATCTGCTTCGCCACTTGCTCGTATTTCAACATAATTCCACCCCCTACACAATATGATTTCTATACTTATGGTGATCGCTTGTGGCGTTTGTTAACTTACCATTTTATTATACACATACAATAATAGTTTGTACATATAACTTTTCTAAGATCGAATGATGCAGAAAACGAAAGGATTCTTTGAAGGATCTTGCAATTTTCGTAAGATCGAATGAGCCGGTTGACGTGCTTATTTTCCCCTTTGTCTGAAAATTTCATCAATTTTCGTGCGTTTATGCACTACTCATAAATATCCAATTAAATAGATGCCACACTGAATGTAAATAACATTTATTAAAGGAGTCAGATATGAGAAGAAGTATTTCTCGTAGAGATTATCATTCGACTGGTGCTAAAATCATGCGAAAGCTAAAAGGTAAAGGTTGGGTCGCCGCTTCAACTGGTTTAGCGGTGTTAACGGGTCTTTCTGTAGCAGTTTCACCCATCCAGGCTGCAAGTCCTCAAGCCGTTGAAAGCGTACTAAAGTCAGTATTGTCCTCAGACTTTGAAGAAAAGTCGGCCTTAGTAGAAAATGAGGCCATCAAGGAAGAAAGTAGTAAAGCCTTAGACAAGGTTACTAACAAATGGACGGCTAATTCTGTGGAGGATATTAGATCAGAAATCCAACGTCAAAAAGATGCCGGCTTAGATGCTTATGTCATTCAATGGGGAGACACTTTAAGTATACTTGCTGCCGCAACGGATCAGGATACTGTCCTTCTTGGAAATTTAAATGGCATCACCAATCGAGATTATATTATTACGGGTGATATTCTAAGTGGTATTCTAGAAGTGGAAATCCTACCAACAGCTAGTCAGACACCCGTTCAAAATGTCGTAGTTGCTCCAAAGGCGCCGAATCAAGTTGAACAACCAGCTAAACCTGTTGTTCCAACAACACCGGTGACACCTGAAACTCCTGTCGTGCCTGAGAAACCAACTGTTCCAAGTGAACCAGCGGAACCTGACACTCCAGAAGTGCCTGAAGAACCAAGTGAACCAACAGATCCTGACACTCCAGAAGTGCCTGAAGAACCAAGTGTACCAACGGAACCTGACACTCCAGAAGTGCCTGCAGAACCAAGTGTACCTGAAGCTCCGGTATACGTGGATGAGGTTATTCAGGAACATACTGTAGAAGACGCCACACACAAAGTCCTGTCTGAAGAAATTCTTTACGGCGGTGAGTCTGGTGAAGAAATCACCACAGTTGCTGGCGAACGTTACATTCTCTCAACTGATACAGTAGAAATCAGTCGAGACATCAAAGAAGAAGAAACTACAACAGAAACCTATACAGAAGAAATACCGGAAATCTTCGAAGGTGAGATAGAAGTTCAAGTTGGTGATGATGAAAACGGTGAGCCAATTTATGAACAACAATTCGTAAAAGAAGCAACTGGAAACATGCTTACAATTGAACACACTAGAGAAGTGGTTGTTTCCCCTGCATCAACTACCGTTGTATCACAAACAACGACTATTTACGGACTTCCTTTCAATGTCATCACTCAATACGACAACACTTTAGAAGTTGGAACGCAAGAAGTGATACAAGAAGGCATTGAGGGGCAACTATCATCACTCTCCACCACGACAACAGTCAATGATGTAGTAACTGAAACTTCATTAGCAACTGAAACAACTTTAGTCGCAGCTCAAGATAAAATTATTAAAGTTGGCACGAAAGAAGTTATTGGAAGCAAAAAAATCGTTCTAAATAGTACGGTGACTACACGAGGATTAATCCACCGAACAGATCCTACTCTTTATGAAGATGAAGGTTCGACAATCGAAGGTCAAGATGGCTTCGTTAAGACAACCGTTGAAATTTTAACGATGGGTGAAGAAACGACTGAAACGATTATAGATAAAGAAACACAAGAAGCGGTCTCTGATATTAAAATTATCGGTACTAAACCAATCACCACAACAGAAAAAATAACCGTTGAGCGCCCGATTGCTTTCGAAACTGAATACAAAGAATTCCCAGGTTCAGATAAAACGGAAACGATTCTTCAAAAAGGTGTCAACGGTTTAGCAATTGATACTTATTTAGTCACTTATACTAAAGGCATCGAAGATAAACGTGAGCTACTTAATAGTGAAGTTTCTCTGAAACCGATTACTGAAATTATCCAAATCGGTTCGGTTACTTCTGAGGTATACCGTAAAGAACTGGCTGTAGAAGAAAAAGTCATCGCACCTGAAGTGTATTATAATTACAATCCAGATTTAACTAGTGATGTGCCTGTAACTACACGCGAAGGTGTTGATGGTTTAGTAAACTATCACTACGAAATTTCTTATAATAATGCAGGCGAAGAAATTGGACGGCTTCTAATTGGCGAAGAGAAGATAACTGAAGCTTTACCAAAATTAGTTGAAGTAGGAAGTAATTTAATTGAAATAAAAACTAGCGTTAGACCTACTCAAACCACTAGTGCCTATGATATCTTGTTCCATAGAAGGTTAAGTTTAACGGAAAGCTTTAAAATTACCCCTGACATGATGAGTGACTTCATTGAAATTATCGAAGATTCATCATTGCCAACGGGAGAAATTGTGGTAGTTGATGAGGGGTCTCTCGGGCTGACTCAGTTTACTGAAGGTTACTACAATGGACAACTTATATTCATAGAAGATAATCATGCAACTGAAATTGAACAACCAAGGAAAAAAATTATAAGAGTCGGAACGAATGCCAATTCTTTTGCAGAAGATGTGGTTAATCCAAATTCTATTAAATGGATGGGAGTCGAGATTAAAGATTATCAATATGATCAAGACGGCAATACGGTATATGATGAGACTGGCGAGCCAGTATTACAAACAATCACTGTTGACATTCCCGATTTAAATCTTTATTTTAAGGAAAACGCTCGTAAATTTAGTGCAATTGACTTAACTCAAGATCAATTGAAAGCAATTGATAAGATTCTAAATGCAGGAGATTCTTCTTACAAACTTGACGAAGAATACTTGTATGGCACACATAGGTTAAAAGGAGAATATTACTCTAGTTTATTTAACAAAACATCTCATTACTTAGAATTATTTAATGTAAAACACTCCTATACCGATTTCCAAGACCAGTTTCATAACGTGAGGTTCAACGAAGAAGATTTTGAACTTGAATTGGATTTAAAACCAGAGTTAATTACCACTGTATACAATCCGACAGTTAATTTTGCTTATGCTGAACCAACTTTAACTCTAATAGACAGCAAGTATGAAAATGGATCTTTAATCGAGACATTCACTATGGTTGAAAAGAATTCTATTTCTAATGGATATACATCGATTTATGACCCTACAAAATTCAACGAAGAACTGTATGACGGGGCGTACGGTGAATTTGGAAAACTAACTCGGACATTTGAAGTGGTTAAAAAAGATGGAGTAGAATCTAGCCGTAAATTAATCGACTATGATTTAACTCCAAGTATAATGTCAACTATACTAGAAGGTATTAGAGGGGGGTTCCGGGTTACAGGCGGTAAAGGCTAAACTTCTAACTCATAATAGCTATTTAAAGAGTCTTTTGTTATGATGACTATTCTATTGATCCTCAAAACATTAAAAGAGCTGACGCGGTGCGTCAGCTCTTTTCTAATTTACCCACTTCTCTTTTCTCCACCTAGCGACTAAAGAAAAGCTCTTTCACTCATTTCCAAGAAACCAGCATACAAGTCACCAAAATCCGCCTCTGGATTGGGAGTAACCACCCGGTAATTACCCTGGAAAGTGATATTTTTGGATACCGCAATGCTGCCTAAGGTTTCTGCATTAGGCAACTTGGGTACATATAATGTATACCCCAAGACATCCGCTAAAAGCTGCGGCATCGCTTGAAGGCTCATGACGCCTCCTACCACGCCCAAAGCTTCAAAGTCGACTAATTCAGCCAACAAAGAAACGTTGTGCTTAATATTAAACATCATGCCCAGTATCACAGAATAAAGAATCGACTCGCGGCTACTGGTCCGGGTTAACTTAAACAAGTGCCCAACGGCAGACTCATCCCAAAGCGGGGCTCGTTCACCGTTCAAGTAAGGTAAAAAGACCTCACGAGTATCCGGTCTTAACTCAGCAACCTGATCTAACTCTTTAAAACTACTGTTAAATATCCGATTAACCCAGGCTAAGACATCGGCGCCGTTATTACTCGGCAAGCCCACCAAATACCGCTCGGGCTTAATATAATAAGCAAAGTTTTGATAGTCCGGGTTCAATTGGGCACTCGTATGTACCACTCGTACCGCATGGCTGGTTCCAATTGACAAGACCGCAACGTTCTTTAAATCATCGAAGACATAATTTGACGAAATGCCATCCGATGTCCCAATCGTCACAGATACCTTAACACCAGCTTCAGTAGCCCCCGCAAGAATAGCCAATGCCTCACAGTTATAATCCACTTCAACCAATCTCGGTAACAAATCAGCTGTCAAACCGATTGCCTCTAAAGATGCCTCATCCCAAGTCAAGCTGTCAATATTCAATAAGCCACTCGCCGCCGCATTACTCTTATCAAGTACCCACTGGCCGGTCAAACGCTGAAACAATAAGTCCTTAACCGACGCCACTTTCAAGCCCCGCACATACAATTCACGCAACTTATAATAAGGGTTCATCGTATGAATTGGCGTACCAGTACGTAAATACTGCGCTCGCTTCAAGTCATTAGTCTCCGCGTGAATCACTTGGGATCCACGCTTATCGGCCCAAGTCACCAGGCCACCCACTAAAGCAAAGTCCTCATCTAACAACTGCAGGCTATGCATGGCCGTTGTCAGAACTATTTCCAACTCTGACATCTTAACCTTCTCCAACAACTCAGACACCGCCGCCACAATATTGCGCCAGATTTCTTCAAAGGATAACTCAAACACATCATCGGTACTCACAATATCCAAATGCGGATAGCTGAGCGTAGAATGTAATTGATACGTCTCATCAAATAAATTCACCTTAATATTTGTCGTGCCAACATCGATACTCGCAATAAAAGCTGTCAAATCCACTCACCCCTTCTGTCTTCCAATAAGTATTACTTAGCTTTCAAACCCTTTTCTTCCAAATAAGTCTTAAACCAGTGGAAAGAATCCTTCTTCAAGCGGCGCATACTTCCCTGCCCAGCATCATCACGGTCAACATAAATAAAACCATAACGCTTCGACATCTGACCACTCGACGAAGACACCAAATCAATCACCGACCACATCGTATAGCCCAAGAGCGGTATCCCGTCCTCAGCCATCGTCTCTTCAATCACATCCAAATGCGCCTGCAAATAGACAATTCGATAATCATCATGAATTTTACCATCCACCGTCACCAGATCCTTGGCACCCAGCCCATTCTCCACCAACATCAATGGCTTTTGATACCGATCCCAAATCGAATTCATCACAATTCGCAAACCTAAAGGATCAATCATCCAACCCCACTCGGAACGCTTGAGATAAGGGTTCACCACCCCACCAGCCGCATTCCCCGTATTCGTATCAACCCCCGTCGTATCCGCCTTCGACGCCCGCGACGCATAATAAGAAAAAGAAATGAAATCACACGTATACTCTTTCAACAAGTTGAAATCTGCCTCGCTACGATCCAAGACAATCCCTTCACTGGCAAAATAGTGCTCTGTCCAGCGTGGGTATTCACCGCGACCTTGGATATCTAGGAAAAAGTTATTTTCTTGGTTGGCGCGTTGCGCCTGGCGGACATCCTCAGGATTGGCACTGTATGGGTAATAATCTCCCGCAGCCAACATCGCGCCTAATTGGGCATTAGGGTCAATCTCGCGGAGGCGCTTCGTGATGAGCGCACTCGCCACCATTTCATAGTGAGCCGCTTGATAGATGATTTGCGCACGGTTTTCATCGTCAGCAATCGTCAACCCAGCACCAGTGAAGGGCTTATGTAGAATCATATTGATTTCATTAAAACTAATCCAGTATTTAACCTTACCTTTGAAGCGTTCAAATAAAGTCACCGCATATTTTTCATATTGGGCAACCATCTCGCGACTTCGCCATGAACCAAAGGCATCCATTAAGCCCTTGGGCACATCGAAATGACAAATCGTGACAATTGGTTCAATCCCATAGTTCAATAATTCATCAATTAATTGCTCGTAAAATGCTAAACCTGCTTCATTCGGTTCGTTCTCTAAGCCGGTTGGGTAAATGCGTGACCAGGCAATTGAAAAGCGGTATGCATTTAAGCCCAATTCTGCCATCAAAGCCACATCTTCTTTGTAGTGATTATAAAAACCAATTGCTTCATGCGACGGATAAAAAGCGTCTGCAGCCGCCTCTTGATAAGGCATACGACCCGATGCGATTGCGAGACGGTCTTCGCCGTGAGGTAATAAATCGATATTCGATAAGCCACGACCATCGGTTAAATAGGCCCCTTCGACTTGGTTAGCCGCACTGGCTCCTCCCCATAAAAAGTCTGTCATTTAGTTGGTCGCCTCGCTTTTCAAAGTCATATTTTGCATGAGGTCGTAAACGTCGACGAGTTCTTTGGCTAGGTCTAGAAAAGTTAAGGCCGTCATCAAGGGGTCTTGGGCATGAATCATCAAAAGCGAAATCTGCGTATGATTACCGCTGGTCTCCACCGTTAATAGTTCGGTTTGAGAATTATGCGCTTTGTTGATTTTCAGATTGGCCTCTTTGATTTTCTCACGAGCGCCGTCGATATCTTGTTTCTTAGCCGCGTAGATGGCTTCCATCGCGCTACTTTTGGCGTCACCTGCGTTAATTATTAAGTTCATTACTGCTAAATTGTTATCTTCCATCGGGTTCACCTATCCTTTAATTAAGTTCAATGCTTGCTGTAAAACTTTTTCACCATTCATTGTGCCATAGTCGCGTGGGTTGATGACTGCCATCGGTATTTGACGAGCACCTAGCGAATTTTATAATTTATTTAAAAATCCATTTTTCATCTTTTTTTCCTCCTAATAAACCACTCATGAAACTTTGTACCAAATATATATAACCTAAGTCCGACACCCAATAGTATAAATAACCACGCCAGTACTTGTATACGACGTCTGAAACAGTCATTTTCCAGTTCGAAGTAGAAGCCTTTGTAGGCAACACGCATTGCCTTTACCGGTTGATATTCATATTAAGGCTTGTCAGCAACCTTGTAAAGGATTTCATGAACGATTATTTTCCAATTTAAAGCGGAACATAAAGAGCACAGCTATTTAAACGCCCATTTTTTTGCCCCAATATGACTGATATTTGCCTGGTTGAATTTATGAGCGTCTGCAGGAACTAATAAGTGTCTGCAAAAAAAAAGAGCAGCTCCTAAAAATCAAAGCTGCTCTTTGGGCGCGTTCCGCTCCCTTAAATTTTCCCTTGATATATCCCGGCTATGGCTTGCCCCTCTTGTTTAGTTAAGGTGACGCTTGCCATGGCACCTTTTTTCATTTTGACCGTTTCACCGGTCAGTTTGTGAATCCAATTGGACAGAGTCGGTTCGTGGCCGACCACTAACAATGTCTCAGTCGCTTGAGGCAATTCTTCCAAAGCCACTGTCAGTTTTTCAAATTCACCCGTGTAAATGAATTCTTGTAGTTGCGTTCCGGATAACTTTAAGACGTCAGCTAGAGGCTGTGCCGTTTCTTGTGCCCTTAAAGCCGGGCTCGACCAAATGTGTGGCTTTTGCTCTTTCGTCGCTTGCTTCAAGTGCTCGGCCAATTTCGCTGCAGCTGCTTGACTTCGCTCCTGGCCTTCTTGGGTTAAGCGGCGCTCACGGTCAGGTAAATCTGCATGCCCTTCTTCCGCTATATCATGACGAATAAAGATAATCTCCATTGTAATTTCATCCTTTCGATTCGTTTTCTAATTGACTCGCTAACTGAAGCCCTATTTTGTAAAAAAAGAGCAATCCAAAATCGGACGGCTCCTTAGTTTCTATCTATTGCTTAAGTTAGGTCCACGCATCATACGTCAAGTTCGACCGTGGCATTGGTGCCTAAGTCAGTTTCAGCATCATCGATCAACAGTTTGCGAGCGATGTTAAAGGCGCTTTTGACAATGCTGCCCGATTCCCAATATTCAACCGATTGAACAAGCACTTTCAGTAGAATCAGCGACGGATCTTTAGCGTTGACATCGAAAATCGCCTCATATGCCTTATTCCAAAGCTCTTCTTTCTTCTCGGTGTCCTCCACCACTTCGGCGACACCTCGAATCGAAACGAAGGACTTGTTCTTGTGAACATAGCCGACGTTGACCGCCGGGTTCTCAGTGATTTCAGTCACTTTTGCTGTATCCTTCAATGTGAAAAACCATAAATCTCCGTCAAATTCGACTTCTTGAGTCATCATCGGACGTGTCTCTAAACCATCCGGTGTCACCGTTGTTAATAATGCAATATCACTATCTTTAATCAATTGACGAACTTTCTCAACATGTTCTTCACGTGTTAACTTCTTTTCTTCACTCATTTGATTACCCCCTCAGATAATCTTGATTTTATGTAACATTATTGCAGTTGCTTAAGCGACAGTCGCTAAAAACTCATGGCAAGCAGCTTCACATTTACGGCAAGCGCGAGCACACTCTTGACAGTGGTCGTGGTCATGTTGTTCACATTCTTCAGCACAAAGCTGACAAGCTTTGGCGCAAGCCGCCACAATTTCAGGCAAGACTTTAGAATCTCTTTGCGCGAATGTTAAAACAACCCCACATAAATCAGCGCATTCTCGGTCCGAGCGAATGCACTCCGTCATCATCTGTACATGATCTTCCTTCAAACAGGCGTCAAAACAAAAATTACAAGCTTTCTGACATGCGGCAACTTTACTTACCAAAGTTTCTACACTCATTAACGATCGCTCCTTTTGTTTACTTTCTATCCCAAGTTTAAACCTCACACGAAGTCATTGCAAACAATACACTTTATACTATGTAAGCTTTACTGGCGAAGTTGCTTGCGTTTTCAAGAAACTCACGCAAGTCTTTTGTCCCTTATGACTAGTCATCTCAACTACCACATTCATTACAAAATATTCGCATACTAGCGGTGGCGCATAAGCAAGATTTCTTACGGTAAGCTAAGCTTTTACAGAACAAAGGAACCACCCAAACTCGGGTGGCTTGTCTTACTTGCTTTTATAAACGCAGCCTTCAATCTCTTCTTTTTGGATGATTTTTCGAACCAGGTCGAAGGCACTCCAGACTGAATGGCGGCGGTTTAAGTTGCGCTTGTAGCCGAAGTGATATTTGCGAGCAAACGTTTCTTGATTTTTGACTGCGACTCCTAACCAGACGGTACCCGGTATCTCACCTTCAAGTGAACTTGGTCCTGCGACACCTGACAGGGAAACCGCAATATCAGCATTAAACAGCTTGAGTGCCTTCTCCGCCATCTCAAAGGCACATTCTGCACTAACGACACCGTAAGTTTCGATGGTTTTTTTGGTAACGCCAAGAGCAACGTGTTTGGTGGCCTCACTATAGGTCACAATTCCGCCATCTAAAATCAGACCCGCTTCAAATAAACTGGAAACTTCACTGAGGAAGGCTCCCCCTGTTAAACTTTCAGCGGCCGTTAATTTGAGCTCATTTTCTTTGAGGAGTTGGCGAACAATATTAGGCAAATTGTCCGTACCATAGCCAATAATATAATCACCGACTTGGTCTTCCACTTGCTTTTCGGCTTTCGCAATCAGCTGGTGACAAGCTTCTTGGCTGTCGGCCCGTGCTGTCAATTGGACTTCAATTTCGACATCAGATGGGTAGAGTTGAATGATTGGATTGTCCACCGTCGTGATGAGCTCACCTAGATCCTGGTGCGCTTGAGCCATCGTGAGGCCATACAGTCTGATGATTCGACTGGAGATGCATGGCTTGTCGGTTAATTTTTCGATTAATAGAGGCCGGGTGTTTTCAGTAAACATGGGTTCTAATTCGTCTGCTGGACCAGGTAATAATAAATAATTGTGCGTGTCCGTTTGATAAAACATCCCGAGCGCCAAGCCCGTCACATTGACTAAAGGAATTGAATCTAAGAGAGTTAAGGCTTGAAGTTGATTATTCTTCGGCATAATGAGACTCGAGTTTTTATGATAAGTCATGATTCGATTTTGCGTCTCTTCATCTAAAACTAAATCTTGATCCAAATGTTTGGCGATCGTCGCTTTAACGATAGCGTCATCATCGGGTCCAAGACCACCGACCAAGACGATCCGTTCGGCTTGAGCTTGTGCTTCTTTAACTACTTGAAGTAGCTTGGCTTCGTCATCATGGATCATAACACTTTCTGTGATTTCAAAACCTAAAGCGGTTAATTCACGTGCGAGAAAAGCCGCATTCGTATTGGTAGCGGCACCTTCTAACAAGGCTGAACTGACTGCTATAATGATAGCTTTCATTGAGCCTCCTCCTTTCGATTGCTTTGTTATATTTTATCATATTGCTGGAAACTAGGATAATTTGGCGCTTCAAGTGGACGATTCCCGGTCATATTCGGTCCGACGCCCCCCTTTATAAATCGCAAAGGGTTGGTGTTTTAATAAAACGAGATGTGGACGTGGTCATAATGATCGGCACATCACCGGAGCGGAGGTCATAAGCCGTCACTTCGTAGTTATTGACGCCGTCGTCTCGGAAGACAGCGTTGTAGGCCAAACCGTTTAAGTCTGGAGCTAGCGCTACCGGTTCTTCGTATACTGCCTCGTCATATGCAGGTTCTTCGTCCATTTCATCTTCCATCAATAGACTAGCCACCGTGATTAAAGGCGTAGTTTAATGGTTTTCTGCTGAAGTAAATTGCTTGAAAACTTAAATAAATACTAAATTTGTTGACAAGGTCTCCCATAGTCGGAAAACGCTTTCTAAACGCAGTCTTAGAGAGGTATAATGAGGTAACAACAGCTATTTCGAAAGGAGTCTCACAATGATAAAACGATTGATGTTGCTAGTTACTTTATCTAGCTTGATGACGTTGCCTCCCGTTTACGCTCAATCACCCGATCCGACGACCGATTTAATCAATGAAATCACTGAACTTGAACTTAACTTGAATCAAAAGAAAGCTGAATTGCGTGAGTTGCAGGCCACGACCGAAGGACTTTATACGATTGAAACGAACACAGCCACGCTCGTTTTTAGTAATTTACGGATTGATTCGGATCGCATTCTGATTGATTTGGATTATACAAATGACACGAAGGGCGTACTCGATATTATGAATGATATGTGGATGATTACGTTCGCCCGCGAAGATGACACGTCCATTAAGCAGTTGTGGATTGATAACGACATGCTACCTGATATTGAAGGCCGCGAAACGACAATCAGCAACTTGCGCCTTAAGAGTGGCGCCACCATCAAATTGACGATTGGTTTAACCGAAGAGAGTATGTACTATTATGCGGAAGATTATTTAGAAGACGAAATTATTAGTGATGAAGAAGTGGTTAGTGACGAAGTTGCCCAAAGTGTGCCGATGATTACCGACACGACCTCCCCACTCTATATCCGAGTTGATGCCTACTATAGCCCTAGCGGGAAATCTGAAGAAATCCTGATACCTTTTTCTGACTAACTCATTTTTGCCACAATAAAAAGCAGTCCCAAGCAGGCCTTTCGTTCAGGCTTTCTAAGGATTGCTTTTTTATTTTTCAGCTTGTAGCAGTGGGATTCCCCCCCTGATTATTCAGTCCGACGAACCCCCCTTTACAAATCGTAAAGGGGGTGAGTGTTTTAATAAAATGAAACGTGGACGTGGTCATAATGGTTGGCAGTCACGCTTCCTCGGTCTTCCATCCATTCCCAGCCGCCAGTCCATCCACCGTAAATTTGTTGTTCCCAAATCACGTATGAGATGTTGTGAGCGCCCATGTTGTTGATCGCGTAGTTTGCGATTGCGTCACCGATATCTGAACCGACCGGCACCATAAAGTCAACGGCAAGGCCGCTTCCGTGGTCACCAGCGTCGCCGGGGCGAATACCATAAGCCGTCACGCCGTACATGTTCACGACTTCATCGCGGAAGACAGCGGCGTTGGATGCCAAACCGTTTAGGTCTGGAGCTGGTGCTACAGGTTCCTCAATAATTGGTTCCTCGTATTCAGGTTCTTCGTATGCAGGTTCTTCGTATGCAGGATCTTCCGGGATGATTTCCTCTGGATCTTCTTCCGTTGGAAGTTCTTCCTCTGGCACTTCTTCAGCTGGTAAGTCTTCCGTTGGAAGTTCTTCCTCTGCCACTTCTTCAACTGGTAAGTCTTCCATTGGAAGTTCTGCTTCTGGCACTTCTTCAACCGGTAAGTTTTCTGTTGGAAGTTCTTCCTCTGGTGCTTCTTCAACTGGTAACTCTTCCGTTGGAAGTTCTTCCTCTGCCACTTCTTCAGCTGGTAAGTCTTCTGTTGGAAGTTCTTCCTCTGGTGCTTCTTCAACTGGTAAGTCTTCCGTTGGAAGTTCTTCTTCTGGCACTTCTTCAACCGGTAAGTTTTCTGTTGGAAGTTCTTCCTCTGGCGCTTCTTCAACAGGTAAGTCTTCTGCTGGAAGTTCCTCTACAGGCACTTCTTCAACTGGCAAGTTTTCTGTTGGAAGCTCTGTTTCTGGTGTTTCTTCAACTGGCAAGTTTTCTGTTGGAAGCTCTATTTCTGGTGTTGGTGCGCCAAGTTCTGCTTCTGGTGAATCTGCAATCGGATCGTTATTCCCAGATTCAGCCGGAACGTCTATTAGTTCTTCTTTCACTTGCTCTTCTTCTACAACTGGCTCTAAGGCAACTGGCGTATTCGCCACTACTTCCACTGCTACCGCTTCTTCGATGGTTTCAATTGGCGATAAGTTTACAGGGATATTGACCGCAATGCTTTCTGCATCGGGGGCCTCAACTGTTAAACTATTCGCTTGATTATTATCATCAAATTGCGCAGTCAATACTGTTTCAGGGAAAATTAAATCGACGTTATCTATATTATTTATACTTGCTAAATATCTGACATCAATATTCATTGCTTCCGAAATAACACCTAATGTATCTCCATATTGAACACTATAGGATACAGCATTATCTTCCGTAACAACCACATCTGCCATTACTTCATGCAACTGACGCGCTTGCCAAGTCTCAGCTGTAACCACTGCCGGCATTGCTACCGCGTGACCAGCCAAAGCAAGCACTGAACAACCTAGCCATAATTTCTTTTTATAATTCATTCAATGTTACCTCTCTCAATTGGTTTTCTGACAATGCCTACATTAGCACGTCAATCAGAATAAGCCAATAGCCTGACAGCTAACTTAAAGAAAATGAATTTCTCCTGTAACAATTCTTTCACACATGTCTCTTGTCGTAATAATTGTCATAGAATATGACTGAAAATTTCTAGTCACTAAGAGACTTGCCCATAAACACTCGAAGGCCTTGCAAGTTTCATGCTGGTACATTATTAAATTGAAACGTAAGGTTTCACTCAACTGATAGCTAGTTCAATACATCCGTTGCAACATACAGTATGTACTTATCTTTTCAACCGCTACTGTGCCAGCCAAAAACCGTGCTTGAATAAATGATAATGCTGTCGTTCCCTTCGAGCCGTGACAATTATATAAAAGGGCAGGTGTCAAATCGTGTTGACTTTGTCAGCATACTGCATGGAAGAAAGGAGCTGATTGTATCGTGCGCCGTTCTTATATAGTGCAGCTCGATCTAACGCAATTAAGCTGAATTTTCGTAGATGCAGAAGCGACTTTGACTGTCGCAATTCCCACGACCGAACTAACTCACTTCATCACCAGTAAATAGATAGCCTTAACCCCGTACTCCTAATGAGGCGGGATTTTAGGTTTAATCGTTAGGAGTACGGGGAATTTAGGCTATAGGATAATATGAAGCCAGAATCATTCAATCGATTATATATATTTTCCCCCAAAAAAAAGAGGCCCAATTGGGCCCCCTTCTAACTTAGTGTGTGATTTCCTTTCGAAAATTATCTTCAGAATAAATGAATCGTTTCAAGACTCATTTTTCTATTTTTTGGTAATTCGACTTCTCTTCTACTTATTAATGATAGAAATCACAGCACTATTTTGTGTATGCTTCATTCTCCGTCTGTACTGCAAATTTATTGATACTTACAACACGCCACTTAAAACAACTTTCTGCCCTAAATGTATCCCAGTCTTCGCTGTGCCTTTACACAGTTACCTCTGTTTGACTTTTTTCTTACTAAAATCTACGGAGCGAACATCATACACTTGAACCACAAAGATGGTTCTGTCGTAAAGAGTGAAACGCCATTCTTTTGACAGTGCATCTCTCTCTTAACTTATCTATAGCTTATCAAGAAAGCGCTTACTTGTCAAGCGTTATTCCTGTTTTTTTCGAAATTAATTATTTCTTTAATTAAGATTACCTAAACGTTCAATGCACAACAGTCTTTAGCTAGAAAAAAAAGAACCCTATTTTACATAGGATTCCGCTTTCTTATTAGTATTTTGGTAGTGGATAGTGGCTTTGGTGACTAAATTTTTAAGTCCCAATAACTGATTTGGCCTTGAGCGTCGCCGGTGACGTGAATCATCTGCTGATCTGGGCTTGGATAAACACGACTTGTCATGACGAATTCCCCATCGTTGACGAAAATTTCCAACGACGATGTATCCGAAAAGATTTGCAGTTGCGATAAATCAGTTAATGGAATCATCCGTTTGCGTCGTCCGAAGCCACTCTCACCGTGTTTTAAAGTTAGTAGGCCATCTTGATAACTCAATTTACTATCTTGGCGCAACGTCAATTCAAAAGAGTGAGGCGTTTCGTCAAACTCCACCAACAATTCGTAAATTTCGCCTTTTAAGGTCGACTCCTCTATTTCACACAAGCGGTGGGTTTGCGTATGCTGTCTCAAGCTCTGATACTCAGGTAAAGGACGTTGTTTCAAACGCCCATTTTCCAAGGTCAACTGGCGTGGTAAAGCCATCGCATGTTGCCAGCCTCTGGCAACCGTAGGGTTACCGTACTCAGGTTCTATATCACCAATGCCCATCCATGCCCATAAGATACGGCGGCCACTTTCGTCTTCAAACGTTTGGGGCGCATAGAAATCGAAGCCGTGATCCAGTTCAACAAAATCCGTTTCTGGTTCAAAGGCATATTCATCCCAATTGATGGCACCGGTCAAATAGCCGACCGTATGTGGGTTGTGATAGTTATAAGTGGTGGGTAACAGACCTTGGGGCGAGAATAACACTACCTGACTATCATCCAACTCGAAATAATCAGGACATTCCCACATGAAACCTTGTTCTTCATTACCGGCTAGAAAGACCCCTTGGTATGACCAGTCATATAAATCATCTGAACGATATAAAAGAATACGTCCTAAGTTATCACGTGTGCGTGCACCGAGAATCATATAATAGACTCCTTCATGCTCAAAGACTTTAGGGTCACGAATATGATCGGTGTAACCTGCAGGATAGTCAGCATGGGCAATCACCACCTCGCGTGATTCCACTGTGAAGCCGTCAGCCGAGACAACATGGATCGTATTTTGTTCGCGTCCGCTGTAAGTGTAGTCGTGGTCGCCCTCGTGTTTAACATTGCCCGTGTAAAAGAAGTGAATCTTGTCATCGTGGACAAAGGCGCTCCCAGAATAGACACCGTCTTCGTCGAAGAGCTGGTCAGGTGACAGAAAAATATCCTCTTCTTTAAAATGCACCATATCCTGGGACGTCTTATGGCCCCAATGCGTCGCGCCTCCATTGGGCGTTTCAGGCACATACTGGTGATACAAATGATAAGTCCCTTTAAATTGGACGGCACCATTCGGATCATTCAACCAACCTGTCGCCGGCATTTGATGGTAAGTCAAACGCCAAGGATCGGCGGCAATTTTTTCCATTAAAGCTGCTTGAAGTTCTGGCAAGGACTGCCAATAAGCTTGCATATCTTTCTTCATCTTCACATTCTTAGTCATACTCTTTATCTGCTCCTTTTTTATCGCTGCTATTTCACCTATCAAACCGTCTAAATTTCAGAACGAATTTGCTTAGCTTGAAGGCGAACGCATAAGAAACCAACACCGAAAGCTACTAAAATGACGGCAATATATTGTAATAACGCTGCTACACTTCCAGTATACAATAGTAAACCTGGAATGAAAGTGATGCCCATGCCGGTCGCTTTTAAGCCGAAGAGGTAAGTTAAGAAGCCACCTGCGGCTCCTCCCACAATTCCTGCCGCAAAAATTCTTAGCGAACGTAAGTTAACACCGAATAATAAAGGTTCTGTGATTCCGAATAAAGTCGGTACGGCCGCACTGATCATATTTGAACGCTTCAATTGGTCGCGCATTAAGAAAGCTGTTCCAATAGCCGCTCCGAATTGGCCTGCCATACTGGCGGTTCCCAGTGGTTGAAGCACATTATAACCCGTGTCACTCAATAAGCTAATTTCGATTAAACTCAAGGAATGGTGTAAGCCGGTTACCACGATTAATTGTTGGAAACCAGCATATAGAATATAGCCAATCCCTAATGGTGCATTAATCAAACCAACAATACTGTTGATTACCGCATTTTCAGCTATTTGAATAATAGGACCTAATAAGAATAAGACAATAGAAATTGAAATAGTGATCGTTAGGAATGGTGTCACAATTAAGTCGACCACTTGAGGCACCCAAGTACGTAACCAGGTTTCCAACTTGCTGACTAACCAACCGGCGATAATCGCTGGGAAAATCGAGCCTTGGTAGCCATAAACATCAATTCCGAAAATCGATAATGGATCGGCCGTCTCACCGCGCACCGCATAGGCATTTGGTAATTGAGGCGCCACCATCATTAAACCAACTACTATCCCGATTAAAGGATTCCCACCGAATTTACGTGTGGCACTATAAGCAATCAGAACGGGTAAGAAACCAAAGGCCGTATCCGTCAACATCGCAAACAAAGCCGTTACATCGTCTGTCATGGTCATACCTAACTCCACCAATAAGCCACGGATTCCCATTAACAAACCGGTCGTGACTAAGGCTGGAATTAGAGGCACTAAGATGTCTGCTAGAATACGCACAAATTTTTGAACGGGATTCAAATTCGCGTAGACATCTTCTTTCATACTGGCATCATTTGTGGTTCCTTCACCTAAATACTCGCGTAACTCTGCAGTGACTTCATTGACTTTGCCTGTTCCAAAAATAAATTGGTGTTGCCCTGTTGAAAAGAAATACCCTTTACTTTCTGGAATGGCATCTGCTTTTGCTTTATCTACTTTGCTGTCGTCTTTAAGAATCATCCGTAAACGTGTGGCACAATGTTCAAAGTTTTTAATATTCTCTTTGCCGCCTATAACATCCAATAATTGCTCAATTGACTGATCGTATTTACCCATTTTTACAGCCTCCATAATTAGAATTAAACCGCTCGGAAGGAACCGGTTCCACAATAGTGTAAAACAAACGCACGCACTTTGCAAGCGTTTTACTGAAATTTATTTAATTTAAAGATTCTACCTGATTTTACTAAGTGTAAATCCAGTTTAGCTCTGTTTAATCCAGTTGACGCGTCGATGGTTTAACATGTAACTCGTTCCCCATCGTCTGCAGTAACGGAATTGAGCCGGTCACAATAAGTTTTTTCAATAATTCCAAAGCCTTTTTCCCTAGTTCATAAAACGGATAATCGACCGTCGTAATTCGCGGGTAAGCATAATCGGACTCGCTATAGCCACCAAAACCGGACAATGAAAAGTCTTCTGGAATCTTTAGCTTTAAATCTTGAGCGGCATTGGCAATCCCAATCGCAATCTGATCGGTGGCCGCAGCAATATAGGTCGCCTTGACATCAGGCAAATACGTCAGCGCCTGTTCGTAAGCTAGTTTGCGAGAAAAGTCGGTTTCAAGCAAAGACACAGTAGCGCCAGCTTGATGGACTGTCTCTACAAACCCATCACGCCTTAAAACACCGACCGCATTATCATCCTCGGTCACGCCGACATACAACAAATCACGGTGGCCCAACGACAAAGCATGTTCGGCAATTTTGACGCCGGCTTGATAATCTTGATGTACCAGACATGGCACGCCTTCAATCTGTTGCCCAATCACCAGAATCGGCACCTTCAACTGCTTGATTTGTTGAACCAACGTCTCATCAAACAAACTGGCAATCCAAATAATGCCGCTGACTTTTTGCCGTTCCAACAGCGCTAAATTCTCTTTTTCTCGCTGACTATCTAAATTCGAATTCGTCAAAACCAGCTGATAGCCCTGCTCATAGGCCAACTCATCGATACCACGCAACACCTGATTGGTTGAAGGTGAATCGAAACGCGGCAGAATCACCCCAATCATATTCGACCGCTGGGCCTTCAAACTTTGCGCAAATTGATTGGGCACATAGCCCGTCTCATCGATAATCTTCTGAATCTTTTCGCGCGTCTCATCGCTGACCGGCCCGTTATTCAAGAAGCGCGACACCGTGCTCTTGGCGACCCCAGCCCGCTTAGCAATCTCATTTAAAGTAACCACTTGACTCCCCCTCTCTTTCCTTTTATTCTACCACATTCTATCATACAAACGACTGGTAGAAATTTGTCTATTCAGTTTTATCGAGGCTCAGACCCCGACGAATCAACTGAGTCCACTGAGCCATCCGTTGGGCTTCACGCCCATTGTTCAAGCCACTTGTCGACAAAGCGCTGGCCACCTCATAACCGTTGAAAACCGCGTGCTTCTGCGTTTCCTTGTAAGCCGTTTGCCCATTTGCAATGACTAATTTGATATCAGCTACCTTTAACACCCGATCGAAATCATTCAACACCTGCTGGGAAATCGTGTGATCATAACTACCCTCACGCTCCACTTGCGCATACACATCCCACAATCCAATCCCATGCGCCTTTAAAACAGCCAAACGCAGGGCATAATCCACCGGATCCTCGACCCTTAAAGCCGCAAACACCACCCGCCAAAAAGCATTACCCGGATTGCCATAATACTGCTGCTTCTTCAAGGACGGCACCCCAGGATGACTCCCCAGAATCAACAAACGCGCCCCCTCATCAAACACCGGCTCAAAACCCTGCGACCACTCCATCCCCCTCAACTCCTCATCATTATTTCTCTATCATAACCGCCAATCGGCAGGATTTCCACTTTTAGAAAATAAGACCACTCTTTGCTAGCACAAAAATTTTTCTCGCTGCGTCTATCAGCCTTTTATAAAATTGAATAGTCATCCGAACGCGTGTGCTACAAAGCTCGAAATCCACTTGACAAGTCAGTAAAAGCCCAGTATACTCTCATTAATATCTAATCTAAAATTCATTTTAGTGAGAAAACAATGACGAGTGAGTAACCTGATAAAACTGCCAAGAGAGCCCGCAATGCTGTGAACGGGTCAGTTTAGTTAGGTGAACATGAGCTCCGAGTTATCAACTAGTTCACGCTGCTTGATCGGTCGCAACCGTTACTTTGCACGTTTCATTAGAAACGATAGAGGTGGCTTCCGTAAGGAGACTACGAACTAGGGTGGTAACACGGATCAGTCCGTCCCTATGCTGTACAAACGTATGGCATTGGGGCGGACTTTTTTTGCACTTATAAATGAGAAACAGACAGATAAATAACTTATTTGGAACAGGAGATTATTCAATGAAAAGAATTTTTAAAGCTTTGTTACTCGCGGTTTTATTTCTAAGTCCTCAAACAATTTTTGCACAAGATAAGGTAACCGTTGGTGTTGTAGGCGAAGATTATGAAGCAATTTGGCTCCATGTGGCTGAAAAAGCCAAAGCCGAAGGCATCGAAATTGACGTGGTGTTACTGACTGACTACAATATTCCTAATATTGCTTTGAGTGATGGGACGCTTGACTTGAATGCCTTTCAACATGATGTGTTTCTCGAGAACTGGAACGCTGAAAACCAGGGCGATTTGGTAACCATCGGTTATACAGTTGCCGTGCCTACGCGTATTTATTCAGAAAAACACGCGTCACTAGATGATTTACCAGATGGCGCCAAAATTGCCGTCAACAACGCCCCAACCAGTCTAAGTTATAACTTACAGACACTTGAGCGCGCTGGTTTAATCAAGCTGGATGAAACGGGCGAACTACTACCAACACCAGATGATGTGGTCGAAAATCCTAAAAACCTTGAGTTCATCGAAGTCGATGGTGCCAATATTCCCTCCATCGTTCCAGATGTAGACGCGGCCTTCATCGATAATTCATTTCTAGAAGCGACTGACTTCAAACCTTCTGACGCTATTTATGTGTTTGGTGACACACCAGACACGATTAATATTTCGCGTGTCAATAATATTGTGGCCCGTGCCGAGGATGCCGACAACGAACTTTACTTGAAGATTGTTGAGCTCTTCCAACAAGACGATACTGTGGCAGTCATCGAAGAAGTCACCAAAGGCGGCAGCATCGCAGCTTGGGACATCGTTGCCGAAGCGCAAGCAGCCCAAGAATAAACGCACCCATGTAAACACTCGCTCGGCCTTCAATTTCTAAAGGCTTTGGATAGGTCTTTAGACAAACAAGCTGTATAATTGAAGTATCACTTATAGGAGGTTACCATGAATAAAATTAGCAGCACTCAAACAATTCATTCAACTTTAGTTGATGTACGCTCTCAATTTGATTTCCAAGTAGCTCACGCCAAAGGCTCTCTTAACTTAAGCCCTTCAAATCTCAGCAAATATGCTTTGAATTTTCTAGCTACTGACCAAGCCATCACTTTTGTAGTCGAAGATGACAGTCCAGAAACTCTTTCTGAATTAACAGACAAGGCCAATGCAATCGGCCTAACAAATGTCCAAGGCTACGTCTTGTTTGCGGAGTTACCAGCAGATAGTTTACAAAGCATCGATACCATTTCAGCCGAAGATTTTTTATCTTTACCAATAGATGATAGCTTTACCTTATTAGATTTACGTCAAGCGGCCGAGATTACTCGTCCTGCACCTGATAGAAACTTAAGCAATATCCCAATTGAAGCATTGGCAAAAGAGTATACAAAGCTTGAAGAAAAACAGAAAATCTACACACTTTGTGGTTCTGGAGGCCGTGCTACAGCAGCCGCTTCTTTTCTAAGTGACAAAGGTTACAAGCCCATCGTCATCACAGGCGGCATGAAGGCCGTTCAAGCCTTAAATAAATAATTTTAACATCCCACACCCCTCGCCTAAAACCTTGAGGGATGTGGGATGTTTTTTTAAAAAGACAAAAACCAGCAGTGTCGTTCGCTTAATGCTCACGACGATTAAAGTTTTTGTCTGACTTTATAAGTCTTCCGTAAAGAAGAGACGGAATCCTTATGGTCTGCTTGCCAGATAGCTCTTTAACTTCGTTCAGAAAACGACACAAGCTTCATTGCTTCGTGCTGGCTACGAAACTACTTTTTATGCGCCTGCCTCCCACGATACAAATTTTTACGTGTGGTTCAAGAAACGTCATAAGATTTATTAATTGCTTGCTAGATGAGTGACTAATAATTTTCACAAACTTCACTAGAAAACACGCTTGAAAGACTATCTCGGCAGCGATTGCACCCCAAACTACTTTGTAATACGAACTATTCGAATTTGAAGTATTACCTGTGTGCTTTTACTCTATCCATCTAAAGAATATTTTGGTATCTTTAAGTTACTAAATATAATTGGAGGTAACTATGCTAAATTTTGAACATAAAATGCGTG
Organism: Fundicoccus sp. Sow4_F4; assembly: GCF_052116145.1. Lineage (NCBI taxonomy): Bacteria > Bacillati > Bacillota > Bacilli > Lactobacillales > Aerococcaceae > Fundicoccus > Fundicoccus sp. Sow4_F4. The sequence goes on from NZ_JBQKLQ010000002.1 coordinate 177,291, forward strand.
GCAATGTGTCGTTTGGTGTCAACCCAATTGGCCTTAAACAAGAAGTTACTAATCAAATTAACTATGTTAAAGAACAAGGATCATATGAAGGTCCAAAGAAAGTCTTAATCATCGGCGCATCATCAAGCTATGGCTTGGCTACACGAATTACTCTGGCTTTTGGAGCAGGAGCTGATACAATCGGTGTGTCCTTCGAGAAGGAACCTAAGTCTGAAAAAAACTTAGGAACAGCCGGCTGGTACAACAATATTTACTTCAAACAGGCTGCTGAAGCAGAAGGTTTAGTTGCTAAAAACTTTGTCCAGGATGCTTTTAGTCATGAATCAAAGCAAGACGTGATTAACTATATTAAAGAAGAGTTCGACGGAAAAATCGACCTCGTTGTTTATAGTTTAGCATCGGGTGTCCGCGTGGATCCTAATACCGGCGAACGCTTCAACTCAGTCATCAAAGCAATTGGCGATACTGTAGTGGGACCACACGTTAATATCCAGAAACAAGAGTACTTGGAACATACCTTGGAGCCAGCGACGGAAGCAGAAATCGCAGATACCGTTAAAGTGATGGGTGGCGAAGACTGGCAATTTTGGATGGACGCTTTAAAAGAAGCAGACGTATTGGCAGATAATGTGCTAACCGTTAATTATTCTTACTTGGGCTCCGCTTTAAACAGACCTTACTATGGTGGCGGAACTTTAGGCCAAGCCAAAGCGGACTGTGAAGTCAAAGCCGAACACATCAATCAGCTACTAGCAGATATCAATGGTAAAGCAACGATTGTGGTCGCAACAGCTGTCACAACAAAAGCGAGCTCGGTGATTCCTTTCTTCCCTGTTTACTGCCTGGGCTTATACCGCATCATGGAAGATAACGGCACACACGAAACGCCGATTATGCATCAAGACCGCATTTATCGCGACATGTTATATGGCGACAAGCCAGAGTATGACGAACAAGGCCGCTTGCGTCCAGATAATTGGGAGTTGGATCCCCAAACACAAGCTGCAACGGAAGCTCTCATCAATACCATTACAGCTGAAAACTTCAACACCCCAGTGACAGGTTACGATACTTTTATTAAGGAGTTCAATGTTAACTCTGGTTTCGACGTGGATGGCTATCAGGCCGAAGCCGTGACACTTGAAGAGTTAATCGCGCTTAAACCTTAATCCCTTCACCCTCCAGACCAAATAGGCAAAATAAACAATAGACAAACAGACAGACCGGCCCTCATTTACAAAGGACCGGTCTGTTTAAATCGCTAGTTAGACTGATTATTTAGTTGCTGACCAACCACCATCAACTGGTAAAGTCACAGCTGTGACATAAGCTGCTTCTTCTGAACCGAGGAAAATAGCTGCGGCATTCAATTCGCCTTCTTTTCCATAACGTCTCATTGGTACCGTGACATCCATATAACCTTGAAATTCTTGTGTATCTAACGTTCCAGAGGTTAATTCTGTTTCAAAGTAACCTGGGCAAATTGTGTTACATGTAATATTGTAAGGAGCTAATTCAGCCGCTACAGCTCTCGAGAAGTTGATGACGCCAGCTTTTGATGCATGATAAGCGGTTTGCAATTGGTTCGTTCCAACCAAACCATACACTGACGAAATATTGATAATTCGGCCATAATTCGCTTCTTTCATCACTCTCGCATAAGCACGTGTCATTTTAAAAACGCTGGTTAAATCTAAATCCATCGTGAAGTTCCAAGCATCGTTGGTCATTTCAGTGATGGCGCCACCTTCACTAGCACCGGCATTGTTAACTAATACATCGACTTTACCGTACGTATCTAGAATGGTTTGCAATGACTGATCGATTTGCGCTTCATCTGTCACATCTAAAGCAACTGCTAAAGCGTCGGCACCGGCTGCTTTTAATTCATTTGCTAATCCTTCTAAACGTTCCACACGTCTAGCCATTAACACTACTTTTGCCCCTTGAGCGGCGAAACCTTTGGCCATTTGCACACCTAACCCACTTGATGCACCTGTAATAGCGACTACTTTCCCTGCGTAATTAAACATAATATTTTCCTCACATTCCTTAGATTTAAATAGCTTAGTTAGCAAAAGCCCCTAGGCCTTCATAATTGTTATAGTGAATATCGTCTGATTTTAGATAGTTGATGATACTTTCTGGAATCTCAATGCCGTTCTTCAAATGCTTCTCATAACGTTGGTTAGACCCTTGACCAGGGTAGCGAACGCTTGAGTAACCTGTTGCTGGTTTGATGTCATTTAATTCTTGCATGGTTTGTGTGATATGTTCTTTGAACATCTCTGCATTACCGAAACGAGCTGGGTCCAAGATAATGTATAATTGACCCAAATTACGGCCGGCATGTAAATCATGATACATGGAACTAACGTGCTTGCCGAAGGGTAAGTTCATTAACATACCTGAGAAAATATCTACCATCATCATCAAGCCATAACCTTTTGGTCCAGCAATTGGCATTAAACCTCTCACCGCATTAGGATCCGTCGTCGGCTCCCCTTTGTCATTAACTGCCCAGTCCGAAGGAATGTCACGGCCTTTAGAACGTGCATCTAAAATTTTACCCCATGCTTGAACCGTTGTGGCCATGTCGAACACTAACGGCGTTTCAGTCGAACTTGGTGCACCGAAACCGATAGGGTTGGTTCCATAGTAAACTTCCGCTCCACCGAAGGGCACTGCCATTGGATCCGATTGTGTCATCGCCATACCGACTAAACCAGCTTCAGCAATTTTACGTAAGTAATAGGATAAAGTACCCGTATGTCCACACTTAGATACGCCCACAACTGCCACACCTGATGCCTTTGCCATTTCAATGGCAGGCTCTAAAGCTAAATTGGCTGCATATTGCCCTTGCGAGTTGTCAGCATGCAAGACAGCTGAACTTTCGCCAGTTTTTTCAAATTTAATTTGCGGCTCACGTGTAATACCGCCTTTATTGATGCGTTCAGAATAATATTCCACCCGGACCGCACCATGTGAATGCACGCCGCATAAATCGGCATAAACTAAATGCTTGGCTGTTTCAACCGCTTGAACTTCCGGCAAACCTGCCAACTCCAACTTAGCCTGAATCAAAGACTCTAATTCCATTGCACTGACATTGATTAATTTTTCTTCTGACATATCGCTCGCTCCTTTTTAATTTAAACTGACTGTCTGTTTCTTCTTTCCATGTTCACAATATCACATATACCCACAAGCTCAATTAGTCATTTCTGCTAAAATCACGACGGAAATTAGTTATTTCATCCAAAATATAACATATGAAAAATCAGCTTACGGATACCTATTAATATAAGCAACTAAACGCTTTCACAAAACAGTGATATCATCCAATTGTCTGGAAGCCTTATATTGTGAATAACATTCATAAACAAGCGTAAATCTTCTGAAAGCACTTGTCACATGATGACACAGGTATTTAGAACAGTCCGCTGCCACCCAGAAGAACAAATGGTCAGCTTTACAAAAATATCTCGTATATCGCAACAAGAAATCTCGTAAACCCTCTAAAAGCACTTGTCACATGATGACACTGGTATTTAGAACAGTCCGCTGCCGCCCAGAAGAACAAATGGTCAGCTTTACAAAAACATCTCGTATATCGCAACAAGAAATCTCGTAAACCCTCTAAAAGCACTTGTCATCTGATGACACTGGTATTTAGAACAGTCCACTGCCACCTAGAAGAACAAATGGTCAGCTTTACAAAAACATCTCGTATATCGCAACGAAAAACCTCGTAAATCTTCTAAAAGCACTTGTCATCAAATGACACAGGTATTTAGAGCGCTATCTACACTTGTCACATGATGACACTGGTATTTAGAACTCTATCTACACTCGTCACATGATGACACTGGTATTTAGAATTCTATCTACACTTGTCATCTGATGACAAGTGTAGATAGAACAGTCCGCTGCCGCCCAGAAGAACAAATCGTCCGTAAGGAAACCTCGGACAAAACCCGAGGTCTCTTTAGATTTGCTTGTTTTCTTTAACTCCCACACGACTGTCATACTATCCCCGTATGACTTCTAAAATATTGCGCAACCATTTGGGTTTGACAGTTTTGAAAACAAAGTTTTGGTGGATCCAGGGGATCCCTGCCATCTAATAAATCAAAATGTTCCACTACATTCTACGGAATCAGCTCTTCTTCTTTACAAGAGTGACAGATATAGTTCACACTCCCGTTCGTTAAGGCTTCGGTAGAGCGCCTCCCAATCGAAGCGACTTGTTTCAACTAATATAAAAATAAGTTCTACAAAGCTTGACGAATCAACAGTATACTTCTCATCCCTTATAGCATAAAAAAACCGCTACTAACCTAAGTTAGAGCGGCTGATTTTAGATAACTCGCGAGACCATACTAATATCTTCAATTTTCAAAATCAATGTGAAGGGCTTTTTTTGCTCGATGGTACATTCCACCCAACCATGACTGACCTCGTGAATAGTCGCTTGAACTTTCCCCGGTAAAGATAGTAAATAAAACTGACTACTTTCAAGCTGGCATTCTTGACCAAGCAACTCTTCTAATCGCCTAGCCACTTCTAATTGTTGCGTTAACTGTTCGCGTTCTTGCGCTTGCTTTTTCTTTTGGTAAGTTGGGTCATTGCTTTTAAAGACTTCTATAATGTCATCCAATTTTGAATACAACATCAAACCAATCATAACGATAAATAACCACCACATCTTAGTCATCCTCCTTTTTAAAAGCAATGATATCTTTCAGGAAAAATAAGCGCTCGATTTGTTTGCCACGTTCTGGAAAAATCACTTTGACATGATTGGCATTGACTTCTATAACGTCACACTGCTTCACTTCAGTTTTACTAACCGACAGCCACGCTTGAGATTCTGGATTCAAATAGAGGGTTACCCTTTGACCGACTAATGCCGTTAAAATTTCACTCTGTCTCGTTGTGGGCCGAACCGTCTTCCCGACTAATTCATCTAAAGACACATCAAATAAATAGGCTAATTCGACTGCTTTATCTAACGCTGGTTGGGCGCTCCCGTTTTCCCAATTAGAAATGGTTTGCCTCGAGACCTTTAGTTGCTCAGCAACTTCCTCTTGAGAAAGTCGAGAGTGTTTCCTTAGTTCATAGACTTTTTCATTAAATGTTTTCATTACTGCCACCTCCTATTAAAAGCATACGTGACCACAGTTAAGTTGACTATCAAATGTTCCATTCAATTGCGCAAATATTCCTAACATTTGCCTTTGGATCCTTAGTTATTAAGTAATCGTCAAGGATTATTTGACTTTTTGTACATGTGCTTTATTTGTCGCTCATCACGTTTGACAACTCGTGATGTCAAACGACCACTATCCTTTAGCTAAAAGTGTACCATAAGCTCTTCATACAGTCGCTTTAAAAGCTAATCCCCTATATATTTAAGCCGCTCTACTAACGAATCCCTCCTGTAAATCGCTGTGTAATAACCTCAGAGCTTTGACAGCATTTTTTGTGTCAAATGTAAAAACACTCTACTCTTGCTTTGTCAGCAAAAATTAGAGTGTTTTCAATGGCAGCTATTTGGTAGGCCAGCTTATTTTGAAAGAGGAACTGAAAAGAAAAACTTATACAGTAGCGCATGCTTTGCTTCTTAGCTATATAGTCTAAACGAAGCGTTCATCTTATACAATCAGTTGCAGTAACAACTACTTACCACTGAGCGGTCTCTAATTCTGATTGAGTCCATGGATAAGGCGCTACCGTTAACAGTTCTCCAGTCTCTGGATGGATAACTGTAACTACATTCGTGGTTAAATTAGTCGTATGAGCAGGCGTTGCGGCGTAGAAATACCCCTTCTCATCTGCCTTGATTGGCGGAAGACTAGCGGTCCCATAGCCATTCAAAGGCATTATCATCACTTGAGCATTGGGATAGGTATAACCTTCCATATAAGTTTGACCAATAAAATAACGCTCCAGCGTCAAGAATCCCGAGTCGTTTGCTAAGGCCGTCGGTTGATATTGATAAACATCGAGATCCGTTTCATAAACTAGATTCGAAGACGCATCATAAAGTCGGATCGTAGGCTGGATGGAAACACTCGCACCTGCATCAATCGAGAAGTAGCCTTCTGCATTTGGCGTGGCGTTCATGGTCGAAATCACTTCCTTTGTCATCTGATTGACGGTTGTCACTTGGATACTGTAGGTCGGATTAACAAAGCCCGACACAACGCCTTCCTTTTGATTGACCGGTTCAATCGCAAAAGTCTCCCCATCACCTGTAGAGGTCATCGACCAAGTTACAGGCGGAATATTTCCTCGACGTGGTGACAACAAGCGCCAATCTTCAGGTAATTTCCAGTCTGAGTTGCTGACGACGTCTATGCTGGCCCCCTCGACTAGTCCTTCCAACTCTTGACGAGTTTCTAAAGTGGCATACTCTTTTAATGTCTGCTGATGATTAGTAGAATCCCACAGAAGCACACTTAGTTTATCTTCTTCATTATAGAAAAAGTATACTTTATAAGTGGTGTCGCTATAGGCTGGACCTTGCGCATCGACGTATGTATTGCTTGTGACTGTTCTTTCTATTTGATGGTTAGACGCAGCCACCTGTAACTCTTTTGTTTGATTGACCACCGCTACCCCCTCTAAGGGCAGTGCATTCAAGCGCGACTGATTAGGTCCCCAATACACATAGTACATCGTTAACCTACCATTTTCATTGGTCACATCGAAATCCGCATAATCACCTGCCGTATTATCCGCATGGTAAAAAAGTAAACGTTCTGGTAATTTTTTAAAGTTTACTGCATAAGGATAAATTGCTGCCAAGTCATCCTCTATGGTGTTCGCTTCAGAATATGCCTTTAAGTAGTCTGCGACGATCATACTATAAGCAGTCGAAAGACTCCCTTCAATACCATAACTACGAAAATCATCAAAGTAACCCGTCACTAAAACATTGGCTTCTTCTGCCGCCAAATATTCTTCGGCCTCTTCATAAGTAAACTCTTCGAATAATCCCTGGGTCAGCACTTCAATGACTGCCGCTCGACTTTCTTCTAGCGTTCGAGCGAGCGCCACGAATTGTGACTTACATAGAGTCATAATTAAAGCCACTAATAACATAATCTTTCCATACTTTTTCATATTAAACATCCTTTCACCAAGTATAAAAGAACAGAAGGGAAATTAAACAGCTTCTGTTTCTACTTAAAAGCTAACTCACCCCAGACTCCATCTTAACAAGCGAAAATAGAGTGCGAATAATTTTATCTTTTATAAAAAAAATAGACCGCAACTGAGCTGGTTCAGTGCGATCGAGAGCAATTTATACAACTGACAAACCGGGGAGGTTTGCTTTTCAATTCAAATCCTATGCATTAACTTGAATTGAAAAGAAAATATATTCATCAAACGAATCGGCTCTATCCTCATGCCAGCAGGAGCTTAGGTTACCTCGCTTGTTAATTATACTGTCCAATTGCTGAATCTTTAGATTCTATCTCAATAATAATACATAATTAGCTAGAGTTTAGTTTTTATTGCATAAATGCACAATATTCATCTTTTTTATAAAAAAACTTTCACTTGAATTGGTAAAAGCTGCCAAAGAAGGAAAAACTAATCCCTACAATTACCAAAATAGGACTTTACCACTCGCGTATCTTAATGCCCGATTCTTATAAATTATAAAAGGTCTTGCGTGTCTACTTGCCAATTAAGCTCAGGCAGTTGGTAAATGCGTTGAAGTTCTTGATAGCGGCTTTCTAATCTATTAGCGAAGAAGCTAGCTTCGATGACAGTAAAATTATGATAGAGGCGCTCAATTTTCTGAAAGTCTTCAAGACGGTTTTCTTTCAATACATTGTGCAAAGCTTGAGAAATCGTAAAGTGCCCTTGCACACTGTGAAACGTACGATTAATGGTAAGGACTTCAAGTTGGTCTAACATTTTCTGGGCATTGTTGGTTTCTTTACGTTTTAAGAACTCAAAATGAGCCTCCCCAATTAAGATAATCAGATTCAGATTGCGTTCAAGTAAATACGGTTCAGCCGCTCTTTGATAAGTTCGGTTGACATGGTGGAGAATGACAGCACTCTCCATACGATCCATGATAAAGGTAAACAAATACATTTCTTTAAAGTCCCAATTCTGGACGTTAAAAAGATAGTCCTTGAGTTCCTTTTCTTGTTTGTCAGCCGTTTCGCCTCCCATTCTAAGGCGCAACTGAATCGCCAGCATGCCGTATATATCATAAGTGCGTTTGGCTTTGCTGGTAAATAACTCTGCCGTTTCGCCCATCAGTTTGATATCGTTTTTGGCCACAATTTCTGCCATCAACACCTTATCCTCATTAGAAGTCTGAATATTGTGGTCAAAAAGACCGGCTTCTCTAAAACTCAAATCCATTTGACGCAAGATATAAAGTAACTTATCAATCGCCAACGTCTGGCCTTTATTAATAAAACGTGAATACGAAGAATGCGAGATGTAATCTCCACAGATATCTTGCATCGATAAAGCTTTCTTTTTTCGTAAATTCTCAATCAGATCCTTGTGGCTAGTACTCATTTGCTTGCCTCCAATTCTTGATGGGGGATATTTAATTCGCGACACGTCTGTGCAATGAATCGAGATTGATGAGATAAATTTAAGTCTGAAAAAAAGACACTCAGTTTATTGATTTGGTCGACTGCTCGATCTTCCTCGCCTGTGAAATACAGGTGAATAGTCTGATACAATTTCCGTGACAACTTCCAGCCTAAATCGAGTGAATCAAGGAATATTTCGTCTAACATTTTATAATAACGGTCAGCTTTCTTTGGTTGTCCGGCTGCGAGATGTTTAATATATAGAATGCCACAGACATAATATAAATTTTCAGCTAAGCCGGGTTCCTTAAGATCTGTTAGTTGCTTTAAAGGCTTTTTAACAACAGCTTCAGCATCCTTTAATGTCATATAAGGCAATAAAAGTTTCACGCCGAAAAAATCATTGTCGCTTAAACTTTTGCATTGCAACATATGTTCTTGGTATTCTTCCAGATACTTTTGACGATCAGGACTTTCTGACAGCTGTTTAGCTAGCGCTGTAGCGACCATTAAAAAACGTTCATCGTGAACCTGCCACGCTTCATTGGTTTTAGATTTTTTTTGAGCAGCTGTATATCTGGCTTGATAGTCACCGATTAGTTGCTGAACCAAAGCAAGATTATCGTAACCTTTGGCGTTGTTTAACATGGCATAATGATGTTTTATTCTGAAGAAATCTAAATGATCTTGTAAAAACATCGCAAACGTCATATGGAGCCGAAACACTAACTTCATAAAGGAGTCCGACGCCAGAAAGGTTTTCCCACTCACGAACCGAGAGTACGCCGAAGGTGAGATAATCCCTTCACACAACATTTCAACTGTCATATTTCGATTGCGTCTAATATCATCAATCACTCTACCTAAATTTACTGCCTGCATAGTTGACCACCCTTTTATAAAAAATTCAACACAATAAACCCATTGGTTGGTATATTTACTTCTAATTTTAACATACCTTTGAATGTTTTGATGATTAATTATTTCGTTTATTAAGAATTCTGCTGGGGACAAAAACTAGTTCATTGGATGGCCTATTAGGGAAATGAACTAATCAACGGGTTCAATTTCACTAAAGTATACACACTCCCACTGCCATGCAGGGTTCTCTCTTCCAGCGATTATTAATGGCTTCTATTAAGTAAATATTTCGATTGTTTTTGAAATAGTAGTTGATTGATTTAGTTTCCTTGAACGCAACAGCTTGTCAATTTTATATTGGCTTCAGCGTTGTTTTTAAAGGCAATCACACCTATTCAAAAAAGCCGTCGCGAATAGCCGACGGCGGAATATCAGAGTCTTTTCTTATTGATTCTGTCAAAGCGGGCAGCCACTATTAAACAATAAGGAGTCCGCTAGTTTCTTTCAAGGTCGACTATGCAAAAGCTGGCTTCTGGTTAATACGACGGGAACGAGTAGGAAGGACTCCTAGCGTTGTTTAACAAATGAGGCTGGGGCTCGCCTTCTAACACTAGAAGTCTGTTAATTAATAACGATCGCGAGGAGACTTAGGGTCATGAGGGTCATGACTTGGCACTCTAAAAGGAGAGTCACTTTCTTCTTGTGAAACTTCTGCTGCTTTCTCTTTAGCAGCAGCGTTCGCTCTATAAGTATCACGGTTACGAAGATGGTCTGGGTCATGAGGGTCTTTCATAAGGTTGCTGGCAGGACGAGAATTTTCTTTGCGGGTAACCTGCTTTTCTGTTCGACTAGCCTTGTCAGAATGCTTGAGGTGGTCTGGGTGGTGGGGATCCTTACTCGTTTCTTTTTCGATTAGGTCGTCAGTATGAGTTTCATGTTTTTTCAAATGAAGGCTCCTTTTCATTTTAGTTGGTGGTCCATTCGTTGGCGGTGTAGTGGCCGGTGTCTGTCTGGCTAAATTCGGTCGCCAGGTGGAGGGCTTTGCCGTCATAGGCGTAAAGTAGCGCATCGTTAATCAGCAGCGCATAAGTGGCTTCCGTGTTCGTTAGGGTCGCGTCAACGAGCTCGACCTTCGTGTCTTGCGGGAAACTTGTGTTGGTTTCTAAGTGCATGGCCAGTACTTTCTGGACGAAATCGTTAGGCGTGTCGAAAGCCATCAGAAAATCGTTGTGGTCCTCTAAGTAAGTATCAAAGTTATGTTGCAGGAGTTCGAAGCTTGGCGTGGCAACCAGGAATTCATCGGTATCTTGGTCGACTTGTTCAAATTGAACCAACAATGGTTCGCTAGAGTCGAGTCCAAGCAAATGAGGGACGTCAACCATCACCGCGCCGTCACTGATGTACAGACCAACACTCTGGTAAACGCGGGCATTCTGGTAATTTTCGCGCAAGCCGTAAGCCATCGTCATGTACGTATACAACCCATCAGGTTGCCCGGCTTCATCCACAAGCACAATCGGCGCAAGGGTTTCACGGATCAAGCCCGACCCCAGACCTCCGTCAATTTCACTTAGCGCGCCCGTCATGAGGGTTAAATCTTGATAGATTGCTGGTGTGCTTTCAAGCTTGCCGGCTGCGTTCACGTAAAAGCGTTGGCCAGCCGTTTCCGGCTGGTTCACGAAGTAGTAAGCCAAATTGAAGAGGCCATCTTCTTGTATCATCAAGAGGAGCTTCAAATCGACCCCCAGTTCAGCAATCGCCGTTTCAGTCGTATAAAGACCGACATGTTGCGCGACTGCTTCAGGGGTCTCATACTCAGTGTCGTCTGGGTTAAGTATTTTATCCGGGATAAAATTAGCGAAAGATGCGCCGTGATTATGGTGATGTTCTGACTCTGCAGACGAAAGCTTTAGCGACAAACAGTTGCCAGCTAATAATAAAGCGATGATAAATTTAAGTTGTTTATTCATTGATAGAACTCCTTTATGGCTGAATCAATAAGGATTGATTCCTGGGATATACTCGTAAGTATTACCGTCTTGATCCTTAATAAGCGTATGATTTTCGGATGATTCGAATGTATATAAGTGTTCACCAAACAGATGAAGCTGGTAGCTATCGCCTTCTTGATAGACTGTCGCACGAGCAATCTGATAATATGGCTGGTCATTTTTATGTGTATAGTAAATACCTGGTACACGGTTATCAATCAGCCTTTGAATGTCAGCTTGTGACATTTCTGGTGTAATTTGCTCTGCAATTTCTTGATAGACAGCCTGTAAGTCATAGGCTAAATCGTATTCCTCTAGATAGCGTTCACGTACACCGGCTGAGTAATTCTTTAAATCTGGGTGCGGGAAGGAATGAAATTCTTCCAGAAATTCTGCCCACTCTTGTCCCGGCGTGTCATCATGTAAATGATCGTTCAAGTAAATATACAGTTGGTTTTCTTCAAATAACAAGCCTTCAATCGCATGTTCACTGGTCGTAACGTAGTAGCCCTGAAAAGGTAAGTCGCTCAATGTCAGAGCTGCTTCTTCGGCTTCAATCGTGTGGCTCGGTACAAACATGGATAAGATGAGCCCCCATTTAAATAAATATCTTTTCTTCATATTAGTTAGTGTCCTTCATCCTAGTTTATTTTCTCAGTAAGTAATCGGTCATTCATATCAAAAAGCACAGCGTTTAGTGGATACGCTGCGCTTAATTCTTTTAACAAGCAAACTCTAATATTATTCTGCTGATTCTTCTGTAGTTTCCTCAGTAGTTTCTTCTGTAGCCGCTTCTTCAGATGTCGCGTCTTCTGCAGTTTCTTCAGTAGTCGCTTCTTCTTCTTTGGCTGCATCTGCTTTACCAGTTACTTCAATTTGTGGAACTGCCGTGTCGCCGCCTTGATATAAGCCCATTGCCGCTAACAATTTGTAAGCAACGTCACTGTTTTCAAAGTTTCCTTCAAACATTGCTGCACCTGCACCAATCGCATAAACTGGAACACGTTCTGGTGAGTGGTCAACGGTTGTAAAGGCGAAACCAGCTTTGTTAGCTACTAGACGCGTTGCTGCAATCGAGATTGGTAAGTAAGAATGGTAACCTTTGATAACGTCTGCTTGACCCGCATTACGCTCATCATAAGTTAACATTGATTGATCGAAAGCATAACGTAATTCTTCCAATTCCATCGCCGTAATCGTCATTGGGTCCACTTCTTCTGCTTCTAATTCAGCTTTTTGCGCATGAGTTAAGACCTCTTCCGTTACGTCTAAGTCAAAAATAAAACCAAAGTTTTCTTCTAAAACTGGTACGAAATCTTCAAAAGTCATCTCTGGATTCTCTTCTTGCGCTGCCGCAAAAATGCTATCGAATACTTCTTGAGAAACCACTTGGTTGTCGATTAAGTGGAAGTAGCTGTTGTAGCCAGTCTCTGAGTTACCAACTGTGAACCCACCGGTTGGATGGTCAGCCGTCACAACGATTAAAGTATCCTCTGGGTGCTCGTAGTAGAAATCAACCGCTTCTTGGATTGCATCTTGGAAGTCGATGACTTCTTTGATTGCGGCAGCCGCATCATTTGCATGTTCCGACCAGTCAATTTTTCCAGACTCAGTCATCATGAAGAAACCTTCTTCGTTCGTATCTAAGACTTCGATTCCTTTAGCCACCATGTCCGCTAAAGTTTGTTCGCCTTCTTCACGGTCCATCGCGTATTTCATTGCAGTACCCGATAAAACTTCAGCTGGTGCGTATACTTTACCAGTTTCAGCGGTAACCGAATCGAAAGCTTCTTGCGTATCAGCAACTGTATAGCCGTTTTCTTCTAAAATTTCGTATAAATCTTGATCTGAGCCTTCGCTACCTGTACGTTGGCCTAATGAGCCACCAGCGAAATAATCGAAGCCTGACGCAGCCATCTGTTGACCAATCTCGTAATAGTTATTTCGATGTTCAACGTTTGAATAGAAGGCAGCTGGCGTTGCGTGGTTCAACGTCACTGTCGATAAGATCCCCACTGACTTGCCGCTTTCTTTTGCTTTTTCAGCAATTGATTCCGTTTGTTCTGTAAAGTCTGGTGTTAAACCAATCACGTTTGAATTGATCTTCACGCCATTACCAAAAGCAGTGGCCGTTGCAGCCGAATCTGGCACATAATGGTCAGCATCTGTTGGGTTTTGTAAACCAATGACAGGAAATTGCGAGAAGTTTAACGGTTGAGCCTGAGCCATTCCAGAACCTTGTGCGCCATTGTCTGGACCTAAGTAGTATTCTGCAGCGGAAACTGGAATATTCCCCATGCCGTCACCGATAAATAAGAAAACATATTTCGCTTGGTTTTCGTTCACTAATGATAAATCTTCTGTTAACGCGCGACCTTCCTCTAACGTCACAACGGGTAAGTCAGCAAATTGACCCTCTTCTTGCTTTGCAGATGCCATAACTGGTGAAGCTACTGAAAGTAAAACCGACGCGCACATTGACAATAATAGTGATTTTTTCATTTTACAAAAACTCCTTCAAATAAGTGATATGAATTTCTTCAATTTAAATACTAACAAAGCTTTGTAAAAACTCTGTAAATTTTCACCTGCCTATTGTAAAGATTAGGTCATGATTATGTAAATTCGACCTAATAACCTTTAAACCGTGTGAGAACACCCTTTGGGAAAAATAAATCCTTCAATCACTTGTAGTCCTTTGCGCCTCCCCAGACGATGGTCCAACTGACGCTTTGAAAAGTACTATAATAAGTCACACAATTTTACTACCTTGTCTCATTGGGCTTATGTATAATAGCAATAAGTACAAATTAAAAACCTAAATAAAGGAGTGATAGTCGTGGAAGACTTTACCGTTATTGAGTATGAAATTGACTTAGCGTCCTATCAATTGGAAGCATTTGGCATTGATAATTTAACTAATATTTTCTGTACTCTGTTTGTAGACACAGAGTATGTCATGATGAATGATGATGTTGTCGAACTAATACCTAAAGAAGCCAAATTATTGCAGCGTCACCTCGACAGACAAATTATCAAAACGATTCATACTATTGAACATAAAAACCTGCGTCGTTTGGTTTTTCTGGATGAAATAATCCAGACCATCGAAAAAGAACTATTATTATACAGCGAAAAACACCCCTTTATTCAAGTAGTGGAAATCAGCATTGATACCGTGGCGACAACTTACAGCAATCCACTCTTAATTGAGACGCTTGATGATTTTTACGACGAAGCCACGCTAGACTTTAAGGAAATGATGAACATGACCTCAGATAAAGAATTCGCGGATTTCTTTATGGATAACTTGTCGCTACTCGATTCAGTCGAAGATGATTTTGATGATGACGTCTTTGATGAAGAGGACGACGATGACACGCCGGGTAATGGAGACAATGTTTTGAAATTCCCTTTTGGCGGACGCCCCTTTTAATTCGCAAGAATTAATAAGCATAGAACGATAGCAATCGTTAAATACGCAAAAAGACAGACTAATGATAGTCTGTCTTTTTGTGATATTAATGAAGCTCTGTTTCACCTGATGTCGGTCCTTCAATTTTCATCTCGCCGTTTTCAAAATATAAACGATCGATGGCCGGTCGACGATTACCACTTGGATTATTTGCGTCAGTATGAATATGATAGACTGCGTACAGTGTCTCATTATCGAGTCCAAGGGTCACACTATTGTGTCCGGGGCCTGAAATCCCGTTTGCTAAATCAGAAGATAATATTGGATTCGATTCACTCTTAACAAAAGGCCCTAATGGGTGTTCACTGACGGCATAGCCTACCGCATAATCTGGCCCTGCATAAAAGTTAGCCGAATACATTAAGTAATATAAATCATCGTGTTTAACCACGTAAGGCCCTTCATTCCATTGGAATTCGGCTCCTAAACCTTCCCACTCTTGATCCGGTCCAAAAAGAAAAACGGGATCGCCTATTAGGTTTAATAAATCATCCGACATTTCTTGAACGTACATATGACTCACGTGATTGCCATCAATGATGTTCTCATAATTATCTTTGACATAGTAGAAGTATGGCGTCCCATCCTCATCGATAAAGAAATGCCCATCAATATAGGAGCCTTCCGCCGCAAGCAAATCAGGATTGGCATCCACAAAGGGTCCTGTCGGCGAATCGCTGGTGGCAATCGCAATTCTTAAACTATCCGTTTGATTACGCGCACTGTAGCTCATATAATAAGTTTCGCCGTATTTAATCACTTCCGGCGCCCAGAAATCACCTCTTGCCCACATTTTTGACTGAATGTGATCGTATGCAAGGCCATACTCTTGCCAATCCACTAAGTTCGTTGACGTCCACACTTTAAAACCAATATCTGGAGCGGAAGTCGCATACATGTAATAGGTCTCATCATCCTTTAGAATAAACGGATCACCAATATCTCGCATAGTCCCAATCGGATTTTGATAAGTTAATGTTTCTGCATTCATTGTTCTAACGCCTCCAAAGCATAAAGTTACCAATAACAATAAGATTATTGAACCTATTTTGTTCATATTATCACCTATTTTCTATTTGGGCGAAATCATATTTGGATGGTACTGATTGTTGATTTCTTTGATTTTATCTAAGGAACATTTCGGTTGGCGATCATACGTTAAGAGTCCATTTATTTCTTGTTCCACATCATAAAGTTGGGTGTAACAGAATCCAAAAATAACTTCTGAATTGAACACTTCTTTAACAACACGTTCATACTCGAGGACAAAATCTTCCTCGGAATTCACAGTGGTATACCCCCATCCGGCTTGCTCTCCAACTTTATAACCAATACCTCCAAATTCAGTCAGCAGAATCGGTTCTCCTTGATGAGTAAAGCCTTCCGCATAAATGGCACGATTGGCTGATTGTGAGGATAAAACCCCTGATTTTGTGTGGATGTCTTCTATATATTTATCAAATTTTTTCACTTCGGCCACTTGTCCATGCTGATAATTGTGCACAGCCGCAATATCTGATTCAGTCATTTCCCAGCCATCATTTGAAATCACTAGGCGACTTGGATCCAATGCATGTAGAAGATGATAGAGTGCTTGAGTGTAATGTTGTTGTTGGCGGTCGCGACCAATTTCGCCTATTCCCCAGCTTTCATTGAAAGGCACCCAGGTCACAATTGACGGATGGTTATAATCTCTTTTGACAATTTCTTTCCATTCATTCGTGACATAATCAATGGATTCCTTACTAAAGTAATGCGCCGACGGCGATTCTCCCCAAACCAGAAAGCCTAATTGATCTGCCCAATATAAAAATCTTGGATCTTCAACTTTTTGATGTTTACGACAGCCATTGAAACCCATCTCTTTAGATAATTCAATGTCACGTTTTAATGCTTCATCTGAAGGGGCGGTCATTAATGACTCTGGCCAATACCCTTGATCAAGAATTAGCTTTTGATAATAAGGTTTATTGTTTAAGTAAACCATTCCTTTTTCGGTATGAATTTTCCTCATACCGAAATATGAGTCCACTTGATCTAGCACTCCCTCTTCACCAATTAATTTAAAGTGAACATCGAAGAGATTAGGGCGTTCGGGCGACCAATACCAGCCGCTATCATGGAAGGCGGAACGAAACACTTTCTGTTGATTCAATTGAACAATAATTTCATTAAAATTTGATTTAATTTGCCATTTTCCTGCTGCCACAACAACATCCTTAAGTTTAATTTCATAAGCAATCCACTGATTTTCTACATAATTCACTAAATCAACGGTTACCTTAACTGATCCATCGTCAATATTTGGTGTAAAAAGAACGGTGTCGATATAAGTGTGAGCCACTCTTTCCAACCAAACGGTTTGCCAGATGCCTGTAGTATTGGTATACCAAATGGAATGGGGTGTCTCATCCCACGTTTGTTTGCCACGCGGAATCCGTTCATCATAGCGCGGGTCATAAACGCGGACAGTTAACACTTGTTCTAACAATTCTTCTGCAATAAAGGGACTAATGTCGATTGTAAATGGCGTATGCCCCCCAATATGATGGCCGACCATCATACCATTCAAAAAGACCGTCGCTTCATAGTCAACCGCTCCAAAGTGCAGTAGGACGCGCTCTCGTTCTGCATCGGCTTCAAGCTCGAACCGTCGCTTATACCAAACAATTTCATGGGTTTCTTGACTATTGATCCCACTTAATTCCGTTTGATAGACGAAAGGGACATTGATTTGTTGATCGAATGTGCGATCACTTTGATACCACTTTTCAGCCATCCCTCGATCATGATCGTCGAAAGCAAATTCCCATACACCATTTAAATTCATCCAATTATCGCGTACAAACTGCGGTCTAGGATATTCTTCTCTTTTCATTTGACTGCTCCTCCATACAATTATCTTGAGCTTTACTAAGTAAACATATTAATTCATCTCTTCTAATTGAATCATCCGTATTGATTTGTTTTTAGCTAAGGTGAGCGTCGTTGCAATAATTAAACCCATCATGCTCACATAATCAGCCAACAATAAGAAAACGACTATTAAAATCACCCAAAATAGGGCCATTTCTTTTTGCAAACTGCCATCTGTTACATATTTATGCGTTAGAATCATGTTAAGTACGCCAATCGTGACGTAGGCCATTCCATAGGTAAACACAAACATTCCAAACATTGACTCGCTTGGCGCAACCGCTGTAAACGTCGAGGTTATATTTAGTAAATACATGCCAGCCGTAATCGCACCTGTAATGATTTGCCAACTACTGGCTAAATAGATAAAGAATCTTTCCAGCTTTCTACTCATGATTATCCTCTCCAGTGTTTAACCTTTTAATCCTGCTTCTAAAGATAAAGACTCCATAAAATACCTCTGTGCAAATAAATACAATAAGAAAGTCGGTACAATCGCAATCACTGCCCCCGCCGTGCCTAAGCCAGGAAACGTTCGATATTGACCTTGTAATAGCTGCAGTCCCGGTGTAATCGTCAATTTCTCTACCCCACTCATGATGATAGAGGGCCATAAGAAGTCATTCCAAGAACCTGTAAAACTAAACAAGCCAGTTACAATCAACACTGGTTTTAGAATAGGTAAAATAATCCGATAGAATATTTGAAAATCGGATGCCCCATCTATTCGAGCAGACTCATCAAATGATTTAGGGATATTTAAAGCAAATTGTCTTACCAAAAAGACATTTCCGACACTACCTGCACCTGGAACGATAAGCGCTAATTTATTATTGACCCATCCTAGTTCATGCATAATATCGTAAAGAGGAATTAAATTGACAATTCCCGGAAACATCATTGACGCAAGCAAGAAAGAAAATAATAGATCCTTTCCCTTAAAATCCAAACGTGCATAGCCATAAGCAGCTAGCGATGTGACAATCAACACGAGCATAACGTGACTGACGGATACCGTCACTGAATTAAAGAACCAACTGATAATCGGAGTCGATGGATTTTCGAATAGAATTTCACGATAATTTTCAATCGTCCAATTAATCGGCAAGAAACTGTAACCTAATTGTCTAATTTCGGCTTCTGGTTTAAATGAAGTCAATAAGCCCCAAATAATCGGATAAAGCCAAGCAAGCACAGCTAGTACCAATAAAAGATAGACTAGAACACGCGAAAGAGTTATTTTTTTATATTTTTTCATGTCACTCAGCTCCCCTAATCCTGTCTTCTCATAAGAACAAATTGAAAAATTGAAACGACCATAATACACAAGCCTAGCATAACTGCCATGGCGGAAGCGATTCCTGCACGAGCCATTCCACTACCGAAAGCATTTTGTTGAATGTTCATAATTAAAACTTGCGTTGAACGGTTCGGTCCTCCACCCGTTAACATTAAGGGCTGACCGTATACGTTAAATTGAGCGATTGTTGTCATGATCGTTGTATATAAAATCTGAAATCGGATACTTGGGATCACGACTCGCGTTAATTTCTGAAAACCATTGGCCCCGTCCAATTCAGCCGCTTCTAACATGTCGTTTGAAACGCCACTTATTGCTGCTTGATAAATCACTAAATTGCCACCAATTGTCCACCAGATAGTGACCACTACTAAGGAAATCCAAGCCCAAGGTTGATTACTTAGTAAGTTGATGTCTAAATCAAAATAATCATTTAGTGGACCATAAGAGATACTCAGTAAAAATTGCCAAATAATCATAACAGCAGAAATAGCGAATAAAGAAGGCACGTAAAATACCGCTTGAAACAAACGGTGTAACTTAGGTTTAGTCGATAGAACGGTTGCTAGAACTAATGGTACCAAAATACAAAATGGGACTGATATTAATACAAAGAAAAATGTATTCTGCAGACCATTCCAAAACTGATTATAGAAACTTGAATCTTGGTTAAAAAGAATCGTTTTAAAGTTTTCCAAACCAACAAAGACTGGATCTGTAAATAAATCCCAATCAGTAAATGCAATATAAATTCCATAAGCAAATGGAATGAGAGTAAAAATGAGGAAAATCAATAAATGTGGTCCAATGAAGAAAGCCGGTAGAAAACTAAACCTTCTTCCTTTTTTATTGACTTGAGTCATTTGAGTTTTTTCCATATTAATCACCCTTTTTTTCAAGAAAAGGAGGATGAGTCATCCTCCTTCATGCTATTGATGTTATTTCGAATAGACTAATAGCCCATTGTATCGTTGACGATTTGTTGGATTTCTGTTAGTTTTTCTTTAATATCAACATTACCTTCTAAAACATCCCACGCAGCTGCATCGATCTCACCAAAAATATGAGAGGAGCCTTCATCCGTTACAATTGTAATGGCTTCCCTTGCTTCAGGCGTTTGTATTAAGAAAGATTGTGGCATTGCTAAATATTCTTCATTTTCTAACATAGCTAATGATGCAGTGTTTTCACCTGATGTTAACCAAGTCATTTGATTTGTTCTTAACCAATCAACAAATTCAACTGCTGCTTGTCTACGCTCGTCCGGTCTATTCTCGTCAACAAACATCGCAAATTGGGACGCACCACTCGCTTGTACAATATTTTCTGCATCCCATTGTGGTGTAAATGTTTGTCCCCACGCAAAATCAGTAATCTCTTCCATTTGACTTAACATCCATGTACCTTCTGGCAAGAAGATTGTTTCACCATTCATAAACTGAGCCACAGTATCTTCTCCGTTTTTGTTAGTGTGACCTGCTTCATACATACTCTTGAAGTGTTCGAATGTAGCCACTGCTGTGTCGTTATCTATTGTCAAGAAACCTTCCTCATCAGAGAATTTCCCACCCATTTGTAAGTACAGGTTATTAAAGTTCTGCATTGGCCAACCAAAACCATAAGCTATAATGCCATCGTCTTTCGCTGCTTCACCAGCCGTTGTTACCTCTTCATAAGTGATAATGTTATCCTCTGTCGCTCCAGGCACGTATTGATCAACTAAATCTTGATTATAATACATTACCCAAGTTCCCATTGTTGCTGGAAGACCATACTGAGACCCTTCCACTGTTCCCACGTCCCAAGCCTCTGCTAAGTAATTCTCTGCATTCACATCTGTACCATCAATCAATGCATCCCAAGGTTCCAATAGACTTTGACCTACATATTGGGAAACGGTCTCAGACGCTACTAAAGCTAAATCCGGAATCCCTTCACCCGAACGAGTCGCAGTAACCAAACGGCTATTTAATGTGCTGCCTTCCATTGCTAATAATTCTACTGGGTAAGCTGGATTAGTTGCGTTATACTCGTCAATATTCTGTCTAATTAAATCACCATCTGGTCCTGTTACTCCACTCCATACCGTAATGACATTTTCCTGTGCGTTCACTTGCTGAGGGTTAAGTTGTACAACGAAAGAGAAAACCATAACTATCAAAGTTACTAAACTAAATTTTTTCATTAAATATTCCTCCATTGAATTGTATTTTTAAATTTTGGACATAAGATGATTTTGACTACGCGACAGACACCACTGACTTCCACAAACCTCCCCTCGAGACTTCTACGCTAGCTCAAAGATACAAATTAACCTATGAGTCAATTCATTCAGCAGTAATTTCCAACTTCACCCAAAGTATAAATGCTAAATCTTTATATTGCAAACGCTTACCCAGTGGTTTAGACTGTATTTATAGAATAAGCAAGGGCTCTGGGTTATCACCAAAAATCTCTCGGAGCTATTAACCTATTGGTAAATCACCTACAAATAAAATAACTAAAGCGAGGAATATTCATGGAAATCGATACACAATTAAGCTCCTTACCTATCCTAGAGGCCCTAGCAAGCGAGTCTCGTTTGCGAATTATCAACTTACTTTCAAAAGGTGAATACAATATAAAACAACTAGCAGAAATGCTCTATCTTTCAAGTGGGATTGTTACAAGACATGTCAAGCAATTAGAAACAGCAGGTTTAATTGAAACTCAATTAATGTCTACCCAATCTGGAAACCATAAGATTTGTCGATTAGCGATTGATGAATTGTATATCCGCTTTCCAGGTCATGTTTTTCCACATTACAAAATACATCAAGAAAGCATACCCGTGGGTCACTTTACTGATTACTACGCTACGCCAACTTGTGGCTTGGCAACATACGAAAGTTACATTGGTGAACTTGATCAACCTATGCATTTCATGGATCCTCGAAGAATGGATGCAGATATTGTTTGGCTGACTAAAGGTTTTTTAGAGTATAAAATTCCCAATTATTTAATAGTCCAAAAGCAAAAACCGGAACTGCTGGAAATAATCTTAGAGCTAGCTTCTGAATTTCCCATCTCGAATAATAATTGGCCCTCGTCTGTTGCTTTCCATATAAATGATACGTATGTTGGTAATTGGACAATCCCTGGAAATTTCTCTGATGTACGAGGCAAGTTAAACCCCGACTGGTGGCCTGACCGGAACAGTCAATATGGTTTACTAAAAACATTGCGCATCACGCCTCATGAAACATTAGTTGACGGTGAGCCAATCTCACAAGTTAATCTGAATGACATCAAACTAGATGGCACACTCATCAAAATTAAACTCGAAGTTGAAGAAACTGATTATGCTGGAGGTATGACTATTTTTGGAAAGCGTTTCGGTAACTATCCACAGCATATAATTTATAAAATGTATTATTCTGAAATTTCAGAGTAATTTATATTCAATTTAAAAAGAGGTTGCAAATTTTTGGGTGTTGGTGAGGAAATCCTCACTGACACTCTTTTTAATTTTGGATACAAAAAGAGGTTCCTCCACTTAGGGAAGAACCTCTTTTGATTTTACTCTTAATATTTAACGTCTATGACGCTTTGTTTGTTTTACTATTAAAACCACTCCGAAAGCTAATATCACTAAGCCTAACACAGTTACCCAAACCATACTGTTTTCACCAGTATTTGGTAACTTGCCATCTTTAGTTTTACCTTTCGTTACTTCTGTAGATGAACTTTCTTTTGCAGGTTTCTCTTTCTCTTGCCCTACAGCAACTAATTCATCAATTGCAGCTTGAGTTGTTACCAGACTTTGATCAATTGAAGAAATTGAAATATAACCACCTTGTTCAATTGTTGTTAGATAGGCCGTTAGGACTTGAACTTGTGTGATTACAGCTGCTTGAGCTTCATCGAACGTCAAAGGCTGAGCTGATACTGAACGAATCCAACCATCAAATAGTGCCCTAGTAACTGCTTCTTTTGCTTTATAAGAAGCGATTGCGGCTTTCGCTTTAGCTAACATTACTTCTAAAGCTTTCACCTGTTCTTCAGAGTTCTTCTGCACGACTTGATAAATCATCGTGATACTTGTTTGATCTTGTGATGCTGTCACAACAAGATCTTCAGGAGCAATAAATTCATGAACGCCTTCAATTCCATCTAACTTAACGTCTGATGTTGTTAAAGCTTTAACAGTAAATTCTTCTCCGTCTTTCACTTTGATTGTCTCGCTAGCAAGTTGTCCTTTAAGTCCTGTTGGTTGATTATTTAGACTGATACCTTGCCACTCATGTTTCACTTCAATCGATAATTCAACTTTTTCTGCTGGAGTCTCATCATCTTGATCTGATTCTTCAACCAATACATAATATGAGAAGTGAGTGACTTCAAAAGTATAATACTCCCCATCGACGAACCCTCTTAATTCTTCTCTTGTTACAGTTTTATCATTGAAATAATACATTTTTAATTTTGACGCATCATAACCTTCTGGAATCTTAACGGATACCATCAGGGGTGCATTCGGTTGGACGGCAATGTTCTCTTGCTCATTGAATAAACTAATATCAAACATTGTCATACGACCCTTAGTCAATGTATTCATTTGTTGATACGCGCGAGCGTCTTCTTTAATCGGTTTTACCCTTAACGTCGCCCCTTTTGGTATGGCAGTAGATAGACCTGTGACTTTAACGATTTCTCGATAGTTTTCATCTTCAACCTCAATAACAGGCGCATTGTTTTTCACTTCAACTTCTATTTGAACCTGCAATCCATTATGCGTTTCCGCAGTAATCACTGCTGTACCACTGGCATGGGCATATACATCACCATTCAATACGCTAGCAACTTCCTCATTAGATGAAGTCCACGTTATTGCTTGATTAGTCGCATTAAGTGGTTTAACAGTTGCGATTAGTGATGTAATGTCTCCACCTGAAAGGTTTAGTTTACCTTCCACTAAATTCTCTCCAGTTACTTGAAGGTCTTTTACCTCAATTGAACTTGTTTCGTCGTCTGACTCTGTTTCATCTGAAGTCTCATCGTCTGAACTTATTTCTTCGTCCGAACTTGTTTCATCTGAAGTCTCATCGTCTGAACTTGTTTCTTCATCAGAGCTTGTTTCATCTGAAGACTCGTCGTCTGAACTTGTTTCGTCGTCCGAACTTGTTTCTTCATCAGAGCTTGTTTCATCTGGAGACTCGTCGTCTGAACTTGTTTCTTCGTCCGAACTTGTTTCATCTGAAGGCTCGTCGTCTGAACTTGTTTCGTCATCTGAACTTGTTTCTTCGTCCGAACTTGTTTCTTCATCAGAGCTTGTTTCATCTGAAGACTCGTCGTCTGAACTTGTTTCTTCGTCCGAACTTGTTTCATCTGAAGGCTCGTCGTCTGAACTTGTTTCGTCATCTGAACTTGTTTCTTCATCAGAACTTGTTTCATCTGAAGTCTCATCATCTGAACTTGTTTCTTCGTCTGAACTTGTTTCATCTGAAGACTCATCGTCTGAACTTGTTTCTTCGTCCGAACTTGTTTCATCTGAAGTCTCATCGTCTGAACTTGTTTCTTCGTCCGAACTTGTTTCATCTGAAGACTCGTCGTCTGAACTTGTTTCTTCGTCCGAACTTGTTTCTTCATCAGAGCTTGTTTCATCTGAAGACTCGTCGTCTGAACTTGTTTCTTCGTCCGAACTTGTTTCTTCATCAGAGCTTGTTTCATCTGAAGACTCGTCGTCTGAACTTGTTTCTTCGTCTGAACTTGTTTCATCTGAAGTCTCATCGTCTGAACTTGTTTCTTCGTCCGAACTTGTTTCATCTGAAGTCTCATCGTCTGAACTTGTTTCTTCATCAGAGCTTGTTTCATCTGAAGACTCGTCGTCTGAACTTGTTTCGTCGTCTGACTCTGTTTCCTTAGGTAAAGTACCATACTCAATGACTTCATCAATTGGGTCAGTAATTTTTTCACCTATTTGTTCTGAAGAAGTTAGTTCGCCATCCGTATAAATATCTTTAAAGATTATCGTTTTCTCACCGTTAATCCCTTTAACAACTACCCTTTCAACACCAATTTCTAATTCATCATTTGCTTGTCTGATTCTTTTAAAGGGTATTTCTGTAGTTTTCTCAGATGTTTTTTCTACAATCACTGGTTCAGGAACCGCTACTTCTTCTTCAACTAATACATAATATGAGAAGTGTTTTACTTCAAACGTATAGTAGTCTCCATCAACATAACCTTTTAATTCTTCTCTCATTCCAGTTTTTTCATCAAAATAATACATCTTTAATTTTGATGCATCGTAACCTTCAGGTATTTTAACTGAAACCATTAATGGAGCATTTGGTTGAACCGAAATGTTTTCTTGTTTATTGAATAAACTGATATCGAACATCGTCATACGACCATCTGTTAATTGATCCATTTGTTTATAGGCGACGGCTTCTTCTTTAATTGGCTCTACCCTTAACGTCGCCCCTTTTGGTATGGCAGTAGATGGACCTGTGACTTTAACAACTTCACGGTACTCTTCATCTTCAACCTCAATAACAGGCGCATTGTTTTTCACTTCAACTTCTATTTGAACCTGCAATCCATTATGCGTTTCCGCAGTAATCACTGCTTTACCACTGGCATGGGCATATACATCACCATTCAATACGCTAGCAACTTCCTCATTAGATGAAGTCCACGTTATTGCTTGATTAGTCGCATTAAGTGGTTTAACTGTGGCGATTAATGAAGATATCTCACCACCTGATAATAACAGTTTATTTTCTATTAAATCATCACCGCTCACTTGAAGGTCTCTTACTTCAATCACTGTCTGCTCTGGATCTAAGATATTGACTTTCAACGTTGTGAATTGATCTAATTTACCTTCATAAGTAAATTCGTCAATTTTAGTTAATGGTAGATTATATACTAACATTCTTATATCAGAGAACATGTAGCGCTCTTCTGGTGGTGTTGAATCGTCGAATAAAGCCATAATGTTTTCTTTATCTAAGAATATTCTTCCATTTAAAGACTCATAATCAGAAATTTTCAGTTGTACTTGTTTCCCATAAACAGGACCATTGGTTGTTTGAGTTACTTTCATAAACTCAGACGCATCCCCTTCAAATTCGAAGTAGTTTCCATCCTGATTGTCTTCTCCCGGCGTTTCATTCACAGTCACTTGTATAGGGTATCTGTAAATGACGTCCGAATTATTATTTCTTAACAATATTGCGGGGTTATGACTAATATTAAATTCAGTGTCCATTCCCTCTAGTTTAGTTGCCTCACCGATGTAATAATGACCCACTAACATGTAGTTGTCCTCTTTTGCTTCTGGCGTAACGCCCGCTAAGAGGCTAAATAATTTAAATAGTGAATCTTCATGGTCATACTCATTATAGCGACTGGATAAAACAACTAAACCGTCTTCGCTAACTGAGTTTTGAGTCGCAAAATAGTTATTAGCATTCTGTTGAATTAAATCTATTGAAATTGTTTCACGTTCTTCGTATTTAGGTGCTTCAAAAGTATAAACTAATTCTATTTGCCCTATCATACGATTACCTTCACCTACGCGATTTATGTTAAGGATTTCAGAAATAGTCTCTGCTTCATCATCAACAAAGGTTCCCCATTCCATATCATAAACGATTTCATATATACCGTCATAATCGTAACGTGGCATTTCCAATGTATAGCTTGTATCCCAGTAATCCTGTGAATGATTATGGTACGCGATTAGAGATAAGTTTGGAAAAGCTTGTGAATTTACTTGCTGCGGACTGTCAGAGCCATGCTCTAAAGTAACAGGTATTTCTATAGTTTCTTTAATAAGCTCTGGTATACCAACTACCTCTAACGTTACTGTGTTCCCATAGTCAGTATATAACTCTATAAAACCTGGACTTGTTTCATATAAGATATTACGCAGTGAGTAAATCCCATTATTTTCATACAACTGGATAAATTTATCTTTAGTTGAATGGTAGCTCCAGTCGGTAAACACGCCAACCGCATCGTAACCTATGAAGACAGACTCTTGGCGACGATCGTTATATTCTAAAGTTAATTCATAACCATCAGTCTTACTGTGCATTTGAAGTTTTTCAAATGAAACTTTGGGTGTAAAGGTTAATCTCGCCTCATCTGCTGGAGCTTCATCATCAATTGTCACAATCACCTTGATACGCTTACCTACTTGGGGCTCTCCATTAATACTAATATCGCCTTCTTCGAGATAACCAATGTAAGTTGTATCTTCACCATTAGCTTCGTATTCAAAATATCCGTACACATTAATAAATTCATAGTCTGGATCTAAATTGATTTCATACCTATTCTGGTATTCATTGTAAAACCCAATCATTGAAGTGTTTCCTAACTCTGGAATGTCCACATAAACTTCTGTTCCAAAAGCTTTTTGATTATTCTTAGTTAACGTAATTTCAACTTCTTTAGTAGCTTCATCATTAATCAGTGTATTCACTTTTAAATGATAGAACTTTGTTTCGCCAACATCCGAAATTAAATGAACATAATAATTATAATTGTCGTAACGAATATCAATCGCAAGTTGCTTTTCAACAGTTGTCCAACCTTCAATGGTATTTAAACTTAATGAGCGATTATCATAATCAACCGTCACCGAAAGAAGATTATCCGCTGATAACACCTGACTTTTATCGGTTTCATTCGAAAAATCAATTATCAACTCTTGAGGTTCAATAATATCTTCAAAAGCTATCTTTAAATTGTATTGAATGACTTCTCCATCTTGTTCGACATAATATAAGGTTTCTGATTCGATATACGGTTCAGCTGCTAAGTAATGATTAGTATACACTTGCCAATAATCATTATTACCGAAGTATACTAACTGACCGTCTCTCAAGCCTTTAGGCCAAATGCTATCCTGGTTGAAATATGCTGAATAATAAGGTTCATTTGCACGAAGACCATTAGTATTTAAGTAGACATGAAGTGCCACTTCTAATCGATTATCAATTTCTTTTAACACTCTACGATCTTTAGAATTGGCTGCTTCTAATAAGTCTTGTGGTGTTAAAGTAATTGTAATGTCCTCTACTCTATCAATCTCATCATCTGTAATACTAAATCCATCCTCATCTGTATTAAAGAAATCACGCTTTTCAACATTAAAGGTAAGTTTATATTTAGCAACCGTCCGTCCTGTTCTTTGATTTAAAAGTGAAAATTGCTTTACATGCTGTGACTCTTGATCCCACAAGTCATAATTGTTATCCTCTAATTGTATATAATAATCTTCATTTTCTATTAATTCTAAATGATAGACTCCGTCACGGTACCCTCTATAATAGGCTTCTAGTTTAAATTCACCAAAATCATGAGCAAGCTTGTTAAATTCTGAGTGATCAAAGTTTAAGTCAAATGTTTGTTCATAAATAGGTATCTCAGGCAAATCTGATAGATTAAGAATGATGTTATTTCCATAATATCCTCTGATATCTAACTTACTATTATCTCCAAGCCATTGAGTTCCAAGGAAAATTTGTGTTTCTTGGTTAGCAAATTGATAATACATGACAAGCAAATCTTGAGTTGAGTACCCAAATTCATCCGTATAGTAACCATGCACATCGTAACCAAGATAAAGTGTGTCTTGTCGATTATTAAAGTCTAGCGTTATAGGATAGAGTTCATCTGTTGGTAATTCTATCTTTAAATCTTCAAGACTGATTGAGAATGGTCCAAACTCTTTGGATTCTTGATTATCTACCTCTCGATTATCCAAAAGAATTGTTAATTCAATATAATCCAATACTTCCCCAGTTTCTTGATCGTGGTGAGAATACACAATCGAGTATTCACCACTTTCTTCTTCTAGACTAAAAGTATGATAATAATCACCTTCCCAGTTTTTCAACGTATCATTTGAAAAAACTTCAACAATGAAAACTTCTTCCTCTTGATTAAATCGTCCATTGAACTCAAAGCCATCGTAAGCCTCTGAGCGAACATAGACTTCTTTCCCTGTATCGTATCGATTATCTCGCGTAATGTGCATCTGTAACTTTTCAACGTTCGGTAAAATAGTAACCACTAACCAGTAGGACTTAGTCTTTTTAGTCGATGGCGAGTAAGCTGTTATACGGTAGTCATTAGTAAATTGAGTTTCACTCAGAAAATCCGTAGACGGTTGATTAATTACCCAATCTCCATTTGTCATTTGGTAATTAACAGTACCCGCTGCATGATCAATCGATACTTTTAACAGATTATCTTGAGTCACAAAGTCTTGAACTCCTTCTTCCTGTTTCACATTCACATTCAGATGTT
Source organism: Fundicoccus sp. Sow4_F4 (assembly GCF_052116145.1). NCBI lineage: Bacteria > Bacillati > Bacillota > Bacilli > Lactobacillales > Aerococcaceae > Fundicoccus > Fundicoccus sp. Sow4_F4. The sequence continues at coordinate 206,721 of NZ_JBQKLQ010000002.1, forward strand.
CTACACTAAATGTATCTGATATTTCAAGCGTTAGAGTGTATTGAATTTGCTCTCCTTGATCTGTTAAGTATGCAATATGCCCTGGATTATATACAGTCACCGTTCCATCGCTAGAAACAGCAGCACCCATATCCATAGTGTCGATTACTGGTGATTCACTATATGGAACAAGAATTGAAGCGGTTATATTGTTAATGTTGATTTCAAAATTTTCATTTCCAGATCTAAATTCAGATTCTTGCCACTGAATATCAAGCGCCACATCTCCAACGGCTGTTTTTTTCACTAGTCCTTCCGGATTTGCTAATAATTCCGCGACAGTTAATTGAATTATCTCATGTCTTTCAATCACTTCTGGATCAGCTTCTGGATCTACCTCTTGATCTTCTGTTGCCTCTGATTCTTCGCTATCTTCAGGTGTCTCTATTGAACTCTCCGGAACAATTACTTCAGTATCATTTTCCAAACTCGATGACTCTGATGGTGTTCCTTCTCCGACTGGAGCCTCTTCATCTACTGGAATATCTTGCTCTGGCGGAGTAACTTCCTCTGATGTTTCTACTACTGATTCTTGTGTTTCAACTACTTCCGTCGATGGTTCAACAACCTCACTACCATCCTCAGCCCGAACGACCGTTAATACGCTTGGCGCCATGGTTTGAAACGTTAACATTCCTGCTAAACCTAATTTAATTAATGAATCTTTTACATATCTTATCTTACGATTCTTGACCATTAAGTTTCCTCCTAACTAATAAATATCACAATATGATTATGACACAGATTAGATGGTTTTGATATAACAAAACACACATATCTTAAACTTGCTTTCAAAATAATAACAGACTATTTTCAGCATAAAAAAAACACCTTTCCCAAAGGAAAGGCGGCTCGATTTAGATTGAATAATAATCTGGAGATTGAATCGTTTGGAGGCTCTCAACCCTTTCACCTAGTGATTCTTCAGCTAGCCTTAAATATGATTTTGCATTGTCAGATAGCTTCTGGTTTTTGGGTGCAATCCAACAAATATAATGACTTTCTGAAGTTTCTAAAGGAATCGACACCATATGTGGATCGGTAATTTGATTAATCATAATGCCTGATCCGGTTAAATAAGCATCAGAACCTATAATAATATTGATCGCACTCATTCGGTCACTGACGACCACCTTTCGCTGATTCGCTTGAACTTCTAAAGGATGCTCTGCCAAAAATTCATTTTGCTGATCATTTTGCTCAAAAGTTATCGCTGGGTAATCTAATAAATCTTTATATTTAACACTCTTTCGATCTGCTAAAGGATGTTTTTTACGCACAAACACTTTCGGCTGAAATTCCCACATCACATGGTACTGCAGGTTTTCTTGTTCGAAAAAGCGCGTCAATAATCGGCGGTTAAATTCACTCAAATAAACAAAGCCTAACTCACTAATGTTTTGCGACACATTTTTAACTACCGTATAAGTGTCCACCTCGAAAAAGCGGTAAACAAAACGTTGGTAATTCTCGCCTTGAATAAACTTGCTGAAAGCCTCTGATGCAAAATCATAATGCTGACTCGATACCGAAAACCACTGTCGCTCCGTATCCGTATCAATAAACGTATCCCTCATTACTTCCAACTGACTTAACACTTGACGCGCCTGGGTAATAAATTCATAACCTTCATGCGTGGCCGTCATACCACTGCTCGACCGCGTGAAGAGTTGTCGTCCGACTTCTTGTTCTAGTTCCTTCAAGGAAACTGAAATTGTCGAAGGCGAGACAAATAACAGGTCTGCTGCCCGATTTATCGATCCTGTTCTTTCTATATAGTCTAAATATTTTAGTTGTTGTATATTCACTACACTCGCCCTCTCTGTATAAACTACCCTTTATCATACAGGATTTATCCTCACTAAGAAATACCTGAGTAAAATCATCGCTTACGAAGTGAGCGATTCCTTTTTCTTTGCATTTAATTTATTCAATGAACTCAATTAAAACCTTCCACATCATGGCGAAGTGAGCCACGATGTGAGAACTCCTCTAGGATTCGTCGCTCGAGTCGCCACGATGTGAGAGGACAATTTGCTCTGAATATATACTGAGAAATGCCACTTATCGGCCAAAATATGACCGTATAATGGCATTATGCGATCTTCCACATCATGGCGAAGTTAGCCACGATGTGGGACCCCCTCCAGGATTCGTCGTTCGAGTCGCCACGATACAGCGCAGCCCCGACCAATAACAAGCAACACAAAAAGCGCCAAGCAAGACATGTCAGTCCGCTCGGCGCTCTTAATAAATTTCTACTATTTTCTACTAGTAACTCTACTATTTCTACTAGCTATTTTTTATTCTACTATTATGTATTACTACTAATTACTATAAAACATTACTCACCCAAACTGTTTAGGTAGTTGGTTTTGAATTCTTCAACTTTAGCTGGATCTGCCACTAAGCTATTGCCAGTGTCTACTAGAGGCGATAACGTTGTGAAAGCTGGTAACTTCAAGCCTTGGTATGCCGCATTGATTTCTTCTTGGTTGATTGCATAAAGGATGGCTTTACGTAAATCAACACTATCAGAGACTGGGCGACCTGGTGTATTCGTATTGAATAACATGTAAGCCACCCCATTACTTGGGATCGATTGTAAAGTTAAGCTGGCTTCTTTTTCGACGATTGGATAGTTGACTTCGCTCAAGCTATATAGTAAATCTACTTCACCTGCACGTAAGGCAGATAATGAACTGCTCGCGTCACCGATAAAACGAACTGTTACTGAAGAAATCTTAGCTGTCGCTTCAGTTTCTGCACGGTAGACTGGGTTTTTAGCAAAGTTTGCTTGGTAGTCGTTTTTATCGACTAACAAGTAAGGACCACTGGCCCATAAATGATTATCGTACGTGCCACCTTCAGTGATTGCGCGTTGGTCGCCATAGGCAATGTCAACGTTTGGATCATAAGCTGCTACATCATACGTATTGATAGCTGTTACTTGTGCCTCAGACACAATACCGGCGGATTGGTGACCTAGGTAATTCAAGACTTGTGGGAATGGTTCAGTCGTTGTTAATTTAACCACTTGGTAATTTCCAGCTGCATTATCAACTTCTGCTTCGCTCGAAACTAAATCAGCAATCGCTGCTGGTAAATCCGCTTCTAATGCTTCTTTAACTGTCACGTCGCTACCTGAAACTAGAGCAGACTCTAATTCCGCAAGGTCTTCGACGACGCTGACTTCTGCAATATGTTCATGCAAGCTATATGTCCGGTGATCAGGCACAGACTCAGAATCTTTGGCACGGTTTAATGAGAAAACCACATCTTCTGCCGATACTAAATCCCCCGTATCCACTGCTCTTCCGTCTTCGACTTTCGCGAAGTTTATATCATCTCTTAGGATGAAATAGTAATCTGAATTACCTTCTGCGATGACATGGTTATAACTCAATGAATTTTCAGATGTGATTTGGTCATCATCCGTCAAGTTAATTAAGCGGACATACATGTTGGTATTTAATTGGTTGATACTTCCATCGTTGCCTTTGATTGGGTCTAAGGATGTTAAGTCAGCCATTTCTTGCGTTAAAACTAAAGGACGTGTCGCGTTTTGGCTGTCATCCACATAAGAGACACCTTCCCAGGCGAAGGCGCGTGATTTAGATAAACGAATCGACTCTGGCTTTAACACCTCATGGTTATAAGCTTGCGCTTTAAGCGATGTGTATAGAGGAACGATATAAGCATTGTCAGTTACTAAGACTTCTTCAAATTGCTTATAAGTGTCTACGTATTCCTCAGCCGTTTGCGAAGCGGCTAATTCGATTAACTCATCGATTTCAGGGTTGTTTATGATGCTGTTGTCACCTTCTGAAATAAATAATGAACGCACGGCATAGTCTGGATTTCCTGTAACGGTTGTCCAACTTGATATCGCCAAGTCATAGTTGCCTGCTTCTTTTTGCGCTGTAAAGCTTGCATAGTCTGGCTGTAGGCTTACTTCCACTTGGAAGCCGGCTTTTGTTAGCTGGTCGCGAACGATGTTCGCATTTTGCTCGGATGAAGATTGGGCTAGAACAGTCACCGGAATGGCTGCATCTTGGGCCTTCACTGTTTGTAAGTTAGCGGCAGCGGGTAAGACCGTTCCTGCTAATAACGTTGCGGATAAAATTGCTTTACTCAATAAATGTTTCATTAAACGATAATTCTCCTTTTTATCTGGTTTTAGATTTGCACGGCAATCACAATGACAACAACAACCTTCTTCGTCTAAATTCATTGCCTCACCTCTTTCTATTGTTTGCTTACGCTTCATTACTTCATCTTAGGATCGAGCGCATCGCGTAAGCCATCGCCTAAGAAGTTAAAAGATAATACTAAGGCGATAATCGCTAAACCGGGGTAAATCGCTAAGTAAGGATGGGTTTCGAGATAATCGCTACCAATTCTCAGAATATTGCCCCATTCGGGAATGTGACTTTCGACACCTAGACCCAGATAACTCAAACTGCTGGTCGATATAACTGCGGTGGCGACCGTCAAGGATGAGCGAATAATCATCGGGGCACTTGCATTTGGAATCACATGCTTAAGAATAATTTTCGCGTCCGATACGCCGAGCGCCCGTGCTGCCTCGATATATTCCATCTGTTTAACTTGCAGCACACTCGCACGCATCGTCCGGGCATAACCAGGTATTCCACCGATACTCAAAGCCAAGATCAGGTTCTGTGTCGATGTACCAAAGGCGGTCACAATCGTGATGGCTAACAGAATGCCTGGAATTGCATAAAGAATGTCCAAGACGCGCATAATGGTTTGGTCAATTCGCTGAGAATAGTAACCTGCCAGTGCCCCCAAGAAGCCGCCGATGAACAAAGGCCCTAAAGTTGCCAACAAGCCAACTAATATCGAAATACGTCCACCAAAAATCAAACGTGAAAAAACGTCACGTCCGAAATTGTCGGTCCCTAATGGGTAAAGCCAACTTGGCGTTTGTAAAATCGCTGAGTAATTATTCTCGACCGCATAACTGTAATCAAAGGTTAAATAACTGGTGATCGCTAAAGCTAAAATCACCGTAATGATGTACAGACCGAACATCGCAACTTCATGGCGGGCCAAATTCGCCAACAGACTTCGGCGCTTGTCTTGTTGACGACTTTTCGCCAGCAAGTAGGCTGCCGCAAACGACAAGAGATTGCCAGACCAAGACAAGACCCCCATGGTCACAATAGGAACAATAATCATTCGGCCTTTCAGTGAGTCAATCCAATTGGGCGCCAACAATAACAGGCTATGCAGCATTAGATTAATCAGCAGCAGGCTCATGCCTAAATAAAAGTGCGGATTGACTTGTGGCTTAGCTAAATTAATCAGCGACACCGCGACCAGCGTCAAGTCGACCAAGACCGCAAATAATAAGAAATATTGATAGGCTTGAATTTTTCTAAAATAAAAAATGAAACCACTCATAAAATTAAAGGGATTGCCCAGCAATACTGATAACATTAAAAGGACTCCTAACGGACGATGCCAGCTAGGATTGCTTGAAACGACCGCCTTGGGGCTTTCTTGAAGCTGGTTATTGGCTTTAATCAACTTTTTTTGGTGTGGGGCGTTGAGTAAGCCATAAGTGGTCGCACCACCCACTGCGCTCAGCACTAGATGTCCAAGGGTGAAAATCAGACTTTCAACACCCCAGTCCAAGCCAAAGCGTCTGAAATTGAAGACTAAAACGCCTAGACTAAAGACGCCAGATAAGACAGCCGCAAAGCGTAAATAGCGTTTAGTATTGGCTGAATATAAATTGCTTTGTGACACGATCGTCGACTCCTTTCTGTTTACTTAAGCTTTTAGTGATGTCCGGATGCGCGGATCAAGTACGGCATACAAGAGATCAACGATTAGATTGACGATTGACACGATAATCGCGATGTAAATCACGCCGCCTAAAACGGCTGGAATATCGGGCACGAATTGTTTTTCGACAATATAGCTACCGACGCCATTAATATTGAAGACTTGTTCCGTCACAGCGGAGCCGCCTAACATGCCACCAAATTGTAAGCCAATCACGGTGACAACCGGAATTAAGGCATTGGGAATGATATGGCGCCAAATGATGCGCCAATTAGAAAGGCCTTTTGAACGTGCGGTTAATAAGTAATCTTCATGAATAACTTCCAAGGTTGAGCCACGGGTCATCCGGGCCACGGCGGCGGCTAGGCTGGTACCTAAAACGACGGCTGGCATCAATAAAGACCAAGGGTTGCTTGGATTATAAGTGGCTGGTAGCCAGCGGTTTTCGATGGCGAAATTGAAAATAAAAATCAGGCCAAGCCAAAAAGTTGGAATCGATAGCCCAATTAAAGCTAGGAACATAAAGAATTGATCAAACAAGGAATTAGCTTTGACGGCTGCGTAAATGCCTGCCGGTATCGCGATGGCTAAGGCGATTCCTAATGAAAAGAAGGTCAATTGCAGCGTCACTGGGAAGCGGCGCACCAAGGCGTCAATCACGAATTCATTGCCGACATAGGTATAGCCGAAATCAAAGGTCGCAACCCCCTTTAAAGTGCGGGCTAATTGAAGCCAATAAGAATCGTTCAAACCATGTAAGAGATTGAAGTTATCAATTTGTTGCGGTGTGGCTTGGACGCCCAGAATATTGACGGCCGGTTCTGATGGCGAGAAATATAATAAGGTAAAGACGATGGTGGTAACGCCGAGGATCACGAAGACCATTTGGAAGAGTCTTTCAATGATATAGCGTAATAGGGGTAGCCGGTAGAGCATCATCAAACCTAACATCGGCCATGCTAAAATCATAGCCGTGATAAAGCCCTTGCGGTTGGTCATTAGTTCGCCAAAACGCTTCGCAAGCGTTCGATTGCCTCCATTGTTTTTGCGCGTGTGTTTGAGGCGTTTAGCGACGATTTTCGCCGTCTCTTCTGGACTCTTATTTTCTCCGAAGTAGTGTTGTTTGTTTTGTTCTTCGGTGTGTAGCTTGTGGTTGGCTGGCGGTGGTGGGCTGGCCGGTTGTTTTCTATATAAGTATAGGTGTAAGGGCAGTCCGAGTAGCCAGAGCGCGATGCGGTAGGGCCAGCGTCCGTGCATCTGTTGGTAGAGTGCGCTCCAGTGTCTTGTGTGGGTCATTGTGTCACCTCCGGGTATTTTCTTTGTCATTATACTGCTTATGTGCTGGGGGTGGTTTTAGGATTTTCTAATGGCTAGTGTTCGGTTTTTTGAAGGGGTGGTTGGGCGTTGGGGGTGGTTTTGGTGTGTTATAATGAGCGCTGTTAATTCATGAGAGGCTGGTGTTTGGTATGTCTGAGATTTTATCCGTTAAGCAGTTAGGGCTGAGTTTCGAGAGCGAGGATCAGTTTCAGGAGGTTTTGAGCGAGGTGTCCTTTTCGGTCGCTGCGGGCGAGATTGTTGGGATTATTGGTGAGTCCGGTAGTGGTAAGAGTATGACGGCGCGTTCGGTGACCCGTTTGTTGCCGGACAATGCGCGGATGGCTCCAGAAAGTCAGGTGGTGTTTAAGGGGCAGGATGTGTTGTCCTTGAAGCCGCGCGCTTTGCGTCGTTTATTGGGGCAGGAGATTGGGATGATTTTTCAGGATCCGTTGAGTTTTTTAAATCCGACGATGACAGTTGGCGAGCAAATTGTTGAGGTCTTGCGTTTGCATCGTAAGGTGTCGAGGCGTGCTGCACGGACTGAGGCAATCGCTTTAATGAGCGCGATTGGCATTAAGGAGCCGGCTGCGCGTTTTAAGTTGTATCCGCACGAGTTTTCAGGTGGGATGCGTCAGCGGATTATGATTGCGATTGCTTTGGCCGGCAAGCCGAGCTTGTTGATTGCGGATGAGCCAACGACGGCTTTGGATGTCACGATTCAAGCGCAAATTTTGACACTGATTAAGGATTTACAGGCCGAGTTGGGTTTGTCTGTTCTATTGATTAGTCATGACTTTGGAGTTGTGGCGCAAATTTGTACGCGGGTGATTGTGATGCAGAATGGTCGCATTGTTGAGCAAGGGCCGATTGAGGAGCTGTTCGCTTCGCCTAAGCATCCTTATACGAAATTGTTGTTGGACGCGGTACCTAGAATCGAGCAAGAGAAAGTGCCGCGCAAGATTGGGGTATTAGCAGATGAGCATAAGGCGGTGGCAGTCGCATCAGACAATGAAGGATTTGCCAAAAGCCCCCTTCAACCTCTAATTTCCGTTGAAAAATTAGAGCAAGTCTTTGACCTTGGCAAAGGTCAACAAGTCAAAGCCGTTAACCAAGTCGACTTGGACATTTACCGCGGTGAAACGCTAGGTTTGGTTGGTGAATCTGGTTCAGGAAAATCTACATTAGGTCGTGCGATTCTACAATTATATCAACCTACTAGCGGTCGCATCATGTTCCATGGTTTCGACTTGCAGCAACTAACACGAGCTGAACGGTTGCGTGTCCGTAAAGACATGCAGATTATTTTCCAAGATCCTTATGCTTCTTTAGACCCGCGTATGAAAGTCGAAGATATTATCGGTGAAGCCCTCGATACCCACGGCCTAGTCAAAAACGCTAGCCAACGCCGAGAGCGCATCGAAGAATTATTGGCACTCGTCGAACTCGACGCTAGCTTTGCCAGTCGCTTCCCCCACGAATTCTCTGGCGGACAGCGTCAAAGAATTGGAATCGCCCGCGCCTTAGCCGTTGAACCTGACTTCATTGTGGCCGACGAGCCCTTGTCTGCCTTGGACGTATCGATTCAAGCTCAAATTATCGACTTGATGCAAAAACTACAGGAACAGTTGGGCCTAACTTATTTATTTATCGCGCATGACTTGGCAGTTGTGAAGCAAATTAGCGACCGGGTGGCCGTGATGCAACATGGTCAAATCGTCGAAATCGCCGAAACAAATGAACTGTATGACAAGCCGTTGCATCCCTACACGCAACAGTTATTAAGTGCCGTACCTCGTCTTGACGCCCAGTTTCGTGCCAGTGACCAGGAAATTAAAGACGCTGTGCCTGCCAGCCAACACGTTGTGACACTGGTCGAAGTCAGTCCAGGCCACTTCGTGGCACAATAGTCGCTGATGCTAGTTGTGCCTTTGTTGGCGCGTGAATAGGTGCTTATATATATAATAGAAGAATTTGGTCATCCGTCTGTGGCGGATGATTTTTTTATTGGGGCTGGGAGACAGCTGTCCGGCTTTAGGTTGGGTTGGGTTGGGTTGGGTTGGGTTGGGTTGGGTTGGGTTGGGTTGGGTTGGGTTCGTGTTCGTGTTCGGGTTTTGGGTTCGAGCGCAAAAAGACACAAGAGTATTTGCTTCATACACGAAACGAAGCAAATACACCCACACCGCCGGTTAGAAAAAAACATAAAACACCAGCGGTGTCGTTCGCTCCTAGCTCACGACGATTAAAACTAGCATCCGCCCTTTATATAATCGTCAGACACGCAGTGGCTGACACCTTTGTCTCTTGTCTTTTGTCTTTTGAGTAGTCTTGCTAATTCTTTAAATAGCCTTACTTGAAGGATTGCTGTAAAATTAGGGGTGAACATTATTGAAGAAGGCAACCGACCACTCACTTCTTTAGTCGTCCAGCTCACGACTAAAGTTTTCTTGGCTCGTGAACCGCACGACTAAAGTTCGGTTACTCCCAGGCTATTTTTCCAGATTTGAAAGGAGCGTTTTATGTTAACAATTGCTTATATTGGTAATGGTAAGAGTACGAATCGGTATCACTTACCTTTTGCGACCAAGGTTGAAGGAATACGCGTCAAAACAATCTACAACCGAACGATTAAAGATACTTGGCAGCCACTAGTTGACATCCATTATACAAGTGATATTCAAGAAGTCTATCAAGACCCGGAAATTCAACTGGTTGTGGTCGCTACGCCTGGTGATACTCATTTCGATTTAGCCAAAGATTGTCTCAATCACGATAAACATGTCTTAGTTGAAAAACCTTTCTGTGAAACAGCAGCCGAAGCGCGCGAACTATTTGCGCTTGCCAAAGAAAAAAAGCTATTTATTCAATGCTACCAGAATCGGCGCTTTGACTCAGATTTCCTAACAGTTCAAGAGGTGATTGCAAGTGGACGCCTTGGGAATATTCTGGAAGTTGAAATGCATTTTGACTACTACCGACCTGAAATTCCAGAAAGCTCCACCAGCTTTTCGGCGATCCATAGTTATTTATATGGCCATGGGTGTCATACGCTTGACCAAGTACTGTCCTATTGGGGCGAACCGGACCGTGTGCATTACGATGTGCGCCAGTTGCTTGGTGAGGGCCGGATGAATGACTATTTTGATATTGATTTGTATTATGGTCAGACAAAAGTCTCGGTTAAGTCGAGTTATTTCAGACTGCTTGAACGACCAAGTTTTATTGTTTATGGCAGCAAAGGTATCTTTATCAAGCAAACGAAAGACCGTCAAGAAGCAGATTTGAAACGATTTTACATGCCGGACCAGGCAAATTTCGGCCTTGATCAGCCGGAACATTATGGCGCTTTAACTTATATCGACACTGACGGCGTGCTGCACGAGGAGAAGATCATCTCCCAAGTCGGTGATTACAGTCGGATTTACGAAGGGATTTATCGCTCGATTATTCACGGCGACGAGAAAATCGTCAAAGACCATGAAACGATTCGCTTGATGGAAATTCTGGAAGCCGGCATCCAAGGCCTTAAATAATTCCAAGGCGCAACGGTCTGACACGCGCTGAATAACGCTCCACGCAAAAAAAGAACGCCGATCATCTGCAGTCGATCAAACGCAATAACGCTCCACGCAAAAAGAACGCCGAGCTATCTGCTCAGCGTTCTTTTAGTCGTATGACTTCCATTCAAAGCACGCCTACGGCGTCAAGCGTCACTCATCATCAACATGCCATCTAAATCTAGCACCTCGATTTCGCGCTGTGCCAATTGACGGATAAAACCAGCCTCCTCCAACTCCTTGAACTTTCGGCTGACCGTTTCTGGCGTGGTCCCCAGATAAGCCGCAATATCTTTTCTAGCCATCGGCAACTTAATTACCTGACGGTTGCCCAGTGGTGCCTGGGCATTCTGTTCGATGAAATAAATGAGACGACTCAAGACATTCTCAGTGCTCAAGGTCATGGCTTGGCGCTCGGACTTAACCAGACGATTGGCGACTTCTTTTAACAGAAATCGAGTAATCGACGGATTCTCGTCTAAAATTTCATTCAAGTCATCACGATTAATAATGCAAACATTCGCCTCACGAATCGCTTCGGCATACTCCTCATGCTCACTCGCTTGGTCAAAAATCGTCCATTCACCCGTGAAATCACCGGGATACAGCAACCGCACCAATTGTTCCTTCCCATTGGAAGCCATCCGCGTAACCCTGATGACCCCTTGATTAATCACATATAAACTGTCATCGGAGTCACCCGCTTGATACAGGTATTCCCCTTTTTTCAACTTCCGATGCTTGGCTCGTTGACCTATTTTGTCCATCATCTCATCATTCAAATGATTAAAAATCGGCACGATCCGAATACACGCATAAGCCTTCGTCTCACTCATCGTCTCACTTCACTTTCTTTTAACCTCTTACCAGAATACTTTTCAAGATCGTCACGGACGATTGACTTTCGAATATAACACATCATAGCCTAACTTCTCAATTTCTTGTTCTAACGCCTCAAGTTGAATCATCTGCTTGTCAAAAACAACTTTAAGTTTATTTGAATTATATAAGCCACGACTGCCTTCCTGACTGACTCCGTTTAAAGATTTGATGGTTGCCTCAATTTTATGAAGGCAAGAAGGACAGTCTAACGTCCCAAGTTGTATAATTGCTGATGTCATCATCGTTCCTCCTTGTTTCATAATCTTAGTAATGGGCTTGCGTGGCCCTTATTCTACGACTTCTGCCCGATATAGTTTATCCGCATTTTCTAAATCCTGATAAACCGCTGCAAAGGTTTCACACGTATCACCAGGAATTTCATAGTGATCCGTCACGGCAGCTAAACGGTCAAAGGCTTGGGTTAAAGCTGTTGCATCTGCTTCTTGCTTAACTTCTGCTAAAATCTCTTCATATAAAGCTTTAACCTCATGAACTTCTGGGTGATTGCCCACATGAACCTTAGAGATAGCTGTTGTATACATGTTTAGTTTTTCCTCGTTATCTAATAAAAAAGTTTTTAATGTTGTCATTTATATTCCTCCTTAGTTGTTAAGACCATTTTACCGCGGATTGGCTGGAATTAAATTGACGCACATCAAGTTTTTATTTGCTATAAAAAAGCTGGTAAATCAGGAGTCTTTTTAAATTTCACTGTTTGCTCTTCTAAATATTGAAATTTCTTTATATTTTCGCCAACCTCATCTTAACTCTGCATACTTGTATTATACTTTATTTTTCCATATTATTCCTCGCTTTTCAGCATTATACTCCATTCGATTGGACTCTACTCTACTTGTCTTCTTTCTACTCTCCTCGCCTTGCTTCTACTCCCCACGCCTTCTTTCTACTCTCCTCGCCTTGCTTCTACTCCCCACGCCTTCTTTCTACTCTCCTCACCTTGCTTCTACTCCCCTCGCCTTCTTTCTACTCTCCTCGCCTTCTTTCTACTCTCCTCACCTTGCTTCTACTCCCCACGCCTTCTTTCTACTCCCCACGCCTTCTTTCTACTCTCCTCACCTTCTTTTTACTCTCCTCGCCTTCTTTCTACTCTCCTCGCCTTCTTTCTACTCTCCTCGCCTTCTTTCTACTCTCCTCGCCTTCTTTCTACTCTCCTCGCCTTCTTTCTACTCTCCTCGCCTTCTTTCTACTCCCCACGCCTTCTTTTTACTCTCCTCGCCTTCTTTTTACTCTCCTCGCCTTCTTTTTACTCTCCTCGCCTTCTTTTTACTCTCCTCGCCTTCTTTTTACTCTCCTCGCCTTGCTTCTACTCTCCTCGCCTTGCTTCTACTCTCCATACCTTGCTTCTACTCTCCATACCTTGCTTCTACTCTCCATACCTTGCTTCTACTCTCCATACCTTGCTTCTACTCTCCATACCTTGCTTCTACTCTCCTCGCCTTCTTTCTACTCTCCTATCATCAGCATGCCATCCAAATCGTGCACCTCGATTTGACGGTTCGACCGCTGAATCGTCTGCTGATTATCCAAATCGGCTTGCGTATTCTGCTCGATGTAAGAAATCAGCCTACTCAGCACCATCGCCTAGCGCTTTGAATCATTCAAACGATTCGCAACTTCCTACAACAGAAAACGCGTAAATGGTCGGTTAGTCGTCCAGAATCATGTTCATATCCGCACGACTAATCACACAAACTCGCGCCTCACGAATCGCCTCAGCGTACTCCTCGTGCTCACCCGAATTACACCTTTGTTAATCACTTACAGACTATCATCCGAGTCTCCGGCGCGATACGAATAATCGCCATTCTTCACAGGTACTCTCCTCGCCTACTTATGCTAAAAAAAAACATACGACCACTGCCTACACAACAGTGTCGTATGTTTCGTGAGATTTATCTCTTAGATTTTAAACAGTTGCCAGCAAGCCACATCATTACCCAGCAATTTCAATTCCAACCAAACTAAAACCGGTCTAATCCTAGTCAAACCCATTCCCAAACTTGAGTCCGTTAAAGCACCCTACTCAAACACGACAACTGGCATCCCCATATAGGCATACTCAAACACCAAAGACATGATATCAGGCGGCGTGTTGATACAGCCAAGCGAACCATTCGTTAGATAAGCGTCGCCACCGAAATATGGTTGCCAGTTAGCATCGTGAATGCCCTGGCCGGTATCGTCAAAGCCCATCCAATATTGAACAGGTTGCACATAATCTTGCTCCGTCCGCGGATTATAGCCGACCAACTCAGACGGCGTTTCCATATTCCAAATCGAATAAGCACCCGGAATCGTATTCGTCCCAATTTGCCCCGTCACAACCGGCGTTGAAATCACCTGCACCCCGTCCAGATAAACAAACATCATCTGACTGAGAATGTCGACCTCGATATAACTCGCGCCAATATCATCCAGCGAGCCATTATAACCACTCCCCACAATCATCGGCGCTCTGACAACCGATTCACCCGCATATAAATCCTCTAAAATCGACTGAACTTCTGTCTCGCGGTCAATCGACCACCCTAAAGTCCCCGGCACCAGCTCGACCCCGCCACGCAGCGTACTCTCGAAGTAACGGTAATCGTCATAGGTCGCATAAGCCTCATTCAAGGTCCCGAGATACTCATAAATCAACCCCTCATCAAAATATAACTCACCATCATCTGCTGCAACATATAGCCAACCCGAAATCATCTCCGGAGTGATGACCTCCTCATAGCCCGCAATTTCTAAAGTGATTGACATCGACGAAGCGGCGTCAATTTGAGCAAGGCGCGCCGTTAACTCAGCATCTTCCGCGGTCACAGCCGGCTGCAAGTAAGCGTCGCTAACGTCTAAGCTTAACTCTGGCGCTTGAACCGTCTCTAACAACAAGTCCGTTAAAACTGTCTGATCCAATTGCGTTCCGATCTGTTCAGACTGAATCGTATAGCCTGCTTCAGGTGAATAAACTAGCGAGGCATCGGTCGGTGCTTGACGCTCTTGGAAAAAGCTTTCAAAAGTTGCGAGTCCAGCCTCCATCGATTCAGCTTCAATCGCTAATACAGCTTGCGTATCAAAAGCTAGCTGGCTGTCTTGAAAGAAACTCGTCAACCAATTCTGTTGGGATTGTTCTCTCCGTAAAGCGGCCACCTGTTCCTCGGGCTTGACTTCTAAACCTAATTGCTCAAATGTCAGACTGCCCCACGTGCGACCGGCTTCAGTCACCGCCAAGTCGTAATTTGCTAACTCTGTTTTAATTTTTTCATTCGCCTCGTCTTCAGTTAGATAACTGATTTCCACATTGCCCAAATATGAATTCGCGAAGAAGCGCTCGGCGAAATACGATTCACCAAACCAAAACCCTGCCCCCAAGACGATTAAGATAACTGCTACTCCCATAAACAATCTCTTCATTATATGTTTCCCCCTTCTTTCTTAAAACCCATTAATTCCCTTAGTTAGTTAGTAAAAGATTACTTCTTAGATAATAGCGGATGCGACTCTTTTTTAAATTGATCCCCATCAAGAAATAATTAATTTAGACCTAAAAAAAAACAGGAGTAGCAGACGCACGCGTCGGCACTCCTGTTTGATTGTTGGTTAATTGGCTTCGATTAAACGGCTTTAGCTTTTGATTTAAGGACACCGTAACCTAAGGCTTCGATTGAGTTATTGATGGTCTCAAGTGAAACTTTTTCTTCATCAAATTGCGTTTTGACTTTACTGGCATTAAACATCACTTTGACACTGTCTTTGTCGATGCCGTCTAAGCCTTTAACCGCATTTTCGATTTTCTGTAGACATGATGGACACGATAAGGCTTCTAATTGGATAGTTGCTTGTTTCATTTTAATTTCCCCTTTTTTGTGATTTTATTACTTCTTAACTCTATTATAGAGGGAAGTTACTATTAATAACTTGACCCTCATCAAGTTTTCTTTGGTTATATTTTGACTGGGGTTGCTTTAGTGGTTTCGTATTTCTTGGCGCCTTTCAACTCGTATTTCAGGAGGCGCATGCCGTTAACAATCACGACTAGAATACTCGCTTCATGGACCAGCATGCCGATTGACATACTCATCCATTCGCTGAACAACAGGCTAGCTAGGAGCACAAGCACCACGCCCACTGCGATCAGAATGTTCTGCTTCATGTTGCGGGCGGTGGCTTTGGTCAAGCCCAGCGCATGTGGTAAGCGACTGAAATCTGAATTCATCAGGACAACGTCAGAGGTTTCAATTGCGACATCGGTTCCGCTACCCATTGCGATTCCAATATCTGCTAGCGCTAAGGATGGACTATCGTTGACCCCGTCCCCAACGAAGGCCACGATTTGACCTTGAGCTTGCATTTTTGCGATATAGGCAGATTTATCTTCCGGCAACATGTGACCATGTGCTTCATTTAAGCCTAATTCCGCTGCGACTAAGTCAACCGTTCCCTGGTTATCACCCGACAGAACGACTAGGTTTTTGACGCCCATCGCTTTTAACTGAGCTAAGTCATTTTTAACCCCTGGTCGAATTTGGTCGCGGATGCCCATTAAGATTTCTAAGCTGCCATCAACGGCTGTTATCACGAGTGAATTACCATTTTTTTCAAAGCGTTTAACGTCCGCTTGAGCGGCTGCATTTAGCACAACGCCTTCTTGTTCCATTAAAAAGACATTCCCAACGGCGACGCGCTGGCCGTTAACCACTGCAACAATCCCGCCACCTTTAACAACTTCAGTTTGTTCAACCGTTGAAAATTCAACGTCACCGATTTCTTTTAAAATGGCTTTGGCAAGTGGGTGATCCGACTCACGTTCAACACTAGCTAGATAGCCTAACGCTTGATTGGCGCGCTCGCCATAGTAAGCTTTTTCGGCAACTTCTGGGTTACCAATTGTTAAGGTTCCTGTTTTATCAAAGACGATGGTATCCACACGACTGAAATCATTGATGACTTCACTCCCTTTAAGTAAGACGCCATGACGCGCGCCATTTCCAATACCGGCAACGTTCGAAACTGGTACACCGATGACTAAGGCACCTGGACAACCTAGCACGAGGACAGTAATGGCTAACTCAACATCACGCGTGAACAGCCAGACGATGAAAGCAATCACCAAAACTGCTGGCGTATAATATTTAGAGAATTTATCAATGAAACGTTCGGCTTCAGATTTAGAATCTTGAGCTTCTTCAACTAGTTCGATGATTCGGCCAAACGTCGTATCTTCTCCGACCCGGTCAGCGCGAATTTGAATCGTCCCATTCTCTAAAATCGTTCCCGCAAAGACAGTTGAATCAACCTGCTTACTAACCGGCACGGCTTCCCCGGTAATACTCGCTTCGTTAATGTGACCTTCGCCAATCAGAACCGTTCCATCAACCGGCACTTTCGCCCCCGTCTTCACTAACAGAATATCCCCTTCATCAACTTCGTCCACATCGACTTCTTCAAAGTCGCCATTGGCTAGTTGTTTCAAGGCACTTTCGGGTGCCATGTTGGTGAGCTCTTTTATCGCTGAGCGCGTTTTGTTTAAAGTGCGTTGCTCCAAGAATGAACCGAATAAGAATAGAAATGTGACAATTGCAGATTCTTCAAAGTTTTGGATGATAAAGGCACCAATAACGGCGATGGTTACTAGAACATCAATACTCACGACTTTAACTTTCATAGCTTGGTAAGCTTGAATAGCGATTGGCGCGACACCGATAATTGACGCAATTACGAACGACCAAGTAAAAATGGTGACGTTGTCGAGCACGAAATGGCTGAAGAAGCCGAGTGTAATTAGGAGCCCACTAATTAAGGTAATATGATTTTTATGACTTAGAATTGTTCTTTGCATGATAGATTTCCCCTTTTTTATAATTTATTTAAATGACTTTTGCCACCTGACACTTCATAGTATACCTAGTCCTTCCCTGACCAACCTTGACGGCCATCAAGTTTTGGTTTTAAAGGCAAATAAAGCCTGAACATTTCTGGGAGTCTTATTGGCAAAATATGACTGAGTTGGGGATTGGGGGTTGTGGGTGGTTTGGGGCAGGCGTTTGGGGCAGGCTGCGGGGCAGACGTTCGGGGCAGGCGTTCGGGGCAGGCTGCGGGAGTGGTAAGTGGCGGGCGATTGCGCCGTGACGCAATGAAGGATGGTGCAAGTGGACGGTGATCGGGACACCCTTTCAAAAAGAATGGTGCGATCGACGCCCGATTGCGACGACTCTCATAAAAGCTTACCCGCGACCGACGACCAATCGAGACGACTCTCATAGAAGCTTGCCCGCGACCGATGACCAATCGAGACGACTCTCATAGAAGCTTGCCCGCGACCGATGACCAATCGAGACGACTCTCATAGAAGCTTACCACGATCGTAAGCCCGTGATAGTGAAGTATCTACTAATAAAACGTCAGAAGACTAAACTATTAGTAGAAAGTAATGAGACAAAAGCGGTGTGGCGATTTGCGCGACACCGAATGGCGAGTGAGAATTCACGTGGCTAACCTCGGCACGTCAAAAATCAAGTCAAAATTCACGTGGCTCCTTTCGGCACGTGAAAATCCGACTAAAATGATGAAAAGTAGCTGATATTCTGAAGAATAGTGCATTTTGAGCAGATAAACTAAAGAAATAGAGTGAGAATTCACGAACTTACCCACGATCAGCTCCCGATCGCGCTGAGTCTCTATAAAGCTTGCCTCAATCGACGCCCCACCTCGGCGCCCCCTCACTCAGCTATTTCCTGACCTAAATATAACCACACAGCCCTTGTGATTTATTCACAGAAGGGTTATACTGAATACAATAGAATGATTCTAAACAAGCGTCATTCAATTCTTTCATAAAAAAGGGGGAGTTATTTTGTTCCGTTATTTACTTACTAACCGTCAAGGTCGTTTTCTGTTAATAGGAACGGTGTTTTTGATCGCAGGCTTCTTATTGATGGTTACTGGCAGTCCATTGAGTCCCTACATCTTTTATCTAGCTATTTTCTTTCTAGGTTTTTATGCCGCCAAAGCTGCAGTCGTCGATACCGTTCAAAACAAAGAGCTGAATGTCGACTTGTTAATGATTCTGTCAGCGTTAGGTGCCAGTTTAATTCAATTTGAATCTGAAGGGGCCATGTTGCTGTTTATTTTTGCGGCCGCTGAAGCGCTGGAAGAATTTGCGATGGGTAAAAGTACCAAAGCGATTGAAGAATTGATGGCACAAGTGCCAACCACCGCTCAATTACTCCAAGCAAATGGTGACGTGATTGAAGTGTCAACCGATCAATTGGTCGTTGGCGACCAAGTTGTTGTCGCACGCGGCGCTCAATTACCGATCGATGGTTACGTTGACCGCCAAGTCTTAGTCAATGAAGCTGCCTTAACCGGCGAATCAGTCCCAGCCGAAAAGGCCACCAACGAAGAAGCTTTTGCCGGCACAATTAACGAAGGTAATGCCTTCCATCTCACTGTCAGCAAGCTCAGTTCTGAAACCATCTTCTCTAACATTATTCGGATGGTCGATGAAGCCCAAAATCGCCCCTCTCAAATTTCTAAATTCATAGACCGCTTTGAAAGTAAATACGTGTTAACCGTGCTCCTAGCCGTCCCGGTTTTTATTGCGATTCTTTATTACCAAAATTACACCTTCGCCGAAGCTTTCTACCGCGGCATGATTCTGCTGACTGTTTCCAGCCCGTGTGCCTTGGTTGCCTCAGCAACTCCAGCCACCCTCAGTGCGATCAGCCACGGAGCCAAAAACGGCGTCCTCTTTAAAGGTGGCGCGGCCATGGAAGAATTAAGTCGCATGGACGTCTTATTCTCAGATAAAACTGGCACCTTAACGCATGGTGATTTTGAAGTCGTTGCCCATGAAGCCGACGAAGCCGTTATTCAAGAAGTCGTTTATATGGAACAATTTTCAAGTCACCCGATTGCTCAAGCGATTATCAATGCCTTCCCAAACATCCAACTGGATCAAGTCAATCGTGACGAAAACGTTGAAGAAGTCTCAGGTAAAGGCCTACGTAAAGGTGATTTACTCGTCGGGAAACCTGCGGCCTTTGCGAATTTCACGGATCCTTTCAATATGAGACAGAAAATTCAACCTGGCTACACCTCAGTGTTTGTCGGGCGCCAGTTGGAAATTATCGGCTACTTCAACTTGGCCGATCAAGTTCGGGCTGAGTCGAAACAAGCGATTGAAGCCTTCAAAGCGAGTGGCGTGGATGTGGTGCTATTAACCGGTGATAACTATGAAGTGGCTGCGAAAGTCGCCCGCGAAGTTGGCATCGAGCATTTTCATGCTGACCTCTCACCCGAAGATAAAATCAAATTTGTTCAAGAAAGCCAGGCTAAAGGCCTATCGGTCGGGATGATTGGTGACGGAATTAACGACGCCCCCGCCTTAGCCAATGCTGAAATCGGCATTGCCATGGGTAGCGGTTCATCGATTGCGATGGAAAGTTCCGAGGTCGTGATTGTTCAAAACGATTTGAATAAGCTCTACGATAGCTATGACCTCAGCCACCGGCTTAATCGAATTATTTTGCAGAACGTGATTTTCTCAGTTGGAGTGATTGTCGCACTGATTGCCCTGAATATTATCGGCTGGCTCGACCTGCCCCTCGGCGTCGTCTTCCACGAAGGCAGCACAATACTCGTGATTCTCAACGGCCTGCGCTTATTAAAAAGAAAAGATTAAAATTTTCCAGCAGACGAAAAACACCAGAGCAAGTAAATTGTCCTGGTGTTTTTTTTTGCGTCATTCTAACGACTTCTCCTCTTCCAAAATACGAACGCTACCCATCGGGTTTCTGGCATAGGCCTCCGCAACCAACGCAGCTTCCACTGGTATTTCTCTTTTTAAACGCTCATTGTAATTGGGTTTTTATACATTCCATTCCCAATCGACATGCCACTTTTCCAATTTATAAATACTTTGGTGGCCTGTATTATCTTTTCCAAGATTCGAAAAATCTGTCGGCGTGACCCCTGACCCCTTGGGCTTACGATTCACTATTTACCCTATCACTGTTTTTCCCATTTTAGACATCTTCTTTAGACATTGCATAACAAAATATAGTAACAGTCACTATCCCTTACAATCCAGCGTTCTATCGACTTTCGAGACAGCAAAGCGAGCGCCTTCTTTGTTGTTTTGAAAGGGCATCTATTTGGTCAAATTTGTTCCTAAGCTTTTAAAGAATACAGTAAATAAAGCCAGTCCTATCTACATCCCATAATGGAAATGAGCTAGATCTGGCTAATATTACTAACATTTACCTAATTAAGTTAAAAAATAATGGTTCTGCCAGCTCTTCAGCTAAATTTCAACACCCTAAGTAGACAGCCTGTAAAGATTTAGTGGCTCACCTGGGCAGTCAGCCATGTTTTACTTACTCACCTAATCAGTCAGCCATGTTTTACTTACTGACCTAAGTAGTCAGCCATGTTTTACTTACTGACCTAAGCAGTCAGCCATGTTTTACTTACTCACCTAAACACTCAGCCATGTTTTACTTACTGACCTAAGTAGTCAGCCATGTTTTACTTACTGACCTAAGCAGTCAGCCATGTTTTAGTGGCTCACCTAAGCAGTCAGCCATGTTTTACTTACTGACCTAAGCACTCAGCAATGTTTTACTTACTCACCTAATCACTCAGCCATGTTTTAGTGGCTGACCTAAGTACTCAGCCATGTTTTAGTGGCTCACCTAAGCAGTGAACAATGATTCAGTAGCCAGTAGCTAGCTCACCCAACCCAACCCAACCCAACCAACCCAACCAACCAACCACAATCCCCTAAGCTTTATCCCGCCCTAAAATCAGATCCATCAAGCCCAAAGCTGCCACAGCCTCCAATACGGGCAAGACGCGCGGCACAATACAAGGGTCATGGCGACCAAAGACTTCCAGATCAGCATTTTCTCCCGCTTCGATATCAATCGTTTCCTGTTTCTTCTCAATCGACGCAGGCGGCTTAATCGCTGTCCTAAAAACAATTGGCATCCCATAAGTAATCCCACCAAGAATGCCACCATTATTATTCGTCCGTGTCTTTATCTGACCATTCTCATCATAATAGTATGAATCGTTAGCCTCTGACCCACGCATGCGGGTAATGTCAAAGCCAGCACCAAATTCGATGCCTTTCGTCGCCGGAACTGCAAAGACTAAATGTGCTAAGGTCGATTCAACTGAATCGAAAAATGGATTGCCATAGCCAGCATCAATTCCCAACACAAAGGTTTCGACAATCCCGCCGACCGAATCCAGGTCAGCCTTCGCATCTAAAATCACTTGCGTCATCGCATCACGCTTCGATTCATCAAAGACAGGTAACTGAACCGATTTCAATTGATCAACTTGTTCAGCAGTCACTGCTTCCTGACTCTCAAAACGCTCATCTTCAACCGAGCCAATCGACTGAATGTGTGAGCCAATCACAATGCCCTTTTGACGCAACCATTGTTGCGCAATCGCACCTGCAAAAACTAGCGGTGCCGTAATTCGGCCAGAGAAATGTCCACTCCCGCGGTAATCATTAAAGCCATCATAACGCACCTTCCCAGGGTAATCAGCCTGGCCCGGACGCATCAACTTTTTCATTTGACTGTAGTCTACAGAACGCGTATTCGTATTCCAAATCAAAGCCGTTAAAGGCGCTCCGGTCGTCATCCCATCTAAGACACCACTCACAATATCCGGTTCATCTTTTTCCTTACGCGGTGTCGTCAACTCATTCTGCCCCGGTGCACGACGCGCCATTTCAACCAAGACTTCATCCATATCAATCTTAAACCCCGCTGGCAAACCACTGAGTGTCACCCCAATCGCTCGACCATGTGATTCACCAAAAATAGAAATTTCTAAATTATTCCCCCAAATGCCACTCACTGACTTGTCCTCCTAATGATTCAAATTCCTGCCAGAATGTCGGATATGATTTACTGACATATTCGGCATCTTTAATAATAATATCTTGCTCGACTACCGTACTAGCGATGGCTAACATCATCGCCATCCGGTGATCCTTGTGACTCCAGACAATAGCCTCGTCCGTCAAACTAGGCACGCCTTCAATCCGCAAGGTGTCACCAACAACCTCAATCTTCGCACCCAATTTACGCAGCTCTTTCTTAGTTGCTTCCAAACGGTCGCTCTCTTTAATTCGCAAACGACTTAAATTAACAATCTCGGTCCGGCCCTGGCTCAAACACGCCACCAGCGCGCTAATCGGAATAATATCTGGCACTTGGGCCCCATCAATCACTGTCAACTCACCACTACTCAGGCCCTCACTCGCTGCCCTAGCGAAAACTTCCCTATCGGTCGTTGTGACCACCGCATTCAGCTGCTCTAAAATCGCTGTAATCCCACGGTCACCCTGCTTCGAATCGGCCTGCAAGCCAGTCACCGTCACATCATTGCCCAAAGCGCCGGCACTCAAAAAGAACGCAGCCTGCGAGTAGTCACCTTCAACGGTATAATTGCGCGCCTGATAGACTTGCTGGCCCGGAATAATAAATTGTCGTTCGGCTTTATTAAAGATAATCCCAATGCCAAAATATTTCAACACATCAAGCGTCAATTCGATATAGCCAATCGATTCCAATTCAGTCGTAATCTGAATCACTGATTCACCCGCCAATAAAGGCAAGGTATACAATAAGCCGGTGATGAATTGTGAACTGATGTTGCCGGCCATTTCATAACGCCCAGCCCTTAACGGTCCTTCGACTGTTAAATCTAACTGTTCGGTCGCGGAAGCTTCAAATTTCAGGCCTTGCGCATTAAATATTTCCTCAAATGGATCGAGTGGCCGACTGCCTAATTTCCCCCGGCCAACAAAACGCGTTTCACCTGCAAATAAGGTGGCAATTGGAATCAGAAAACGCAGTGTTGAACCAGACTCATTCGCATCGATCACCCGGTCTGAATGCTTAGCATCAGCTTTGACTCCTTGAATCAACAAGCGTTTGCGACCTGCAGCGTCTTCAATCTGGATTTTAGCACCGAAAGCGGTCATACCGTCAATTGTGGCGATGATGTCATCAGATAATTCGATGTTATCGATCACACTTTCGCCGACAGCTAGGCAGGCCGCAATCACGGCGCGATGCGCCATACTCTTAGAGGGTGTAATGTGAATGTTGCCTTTTAATTTGGCCGGCTTAATTAACAAATCGGTCATTTTATGTCGTGTCCTTTCAAGAGTGGTCCAAAGAAGTCTGAGTCGGTTTTTAGTAATTTCGCCGCACCCACTTCATTTAAAACGACCACATTTAATGTATTGTGAATATTCTTTTTGTCTAGCTTAATTAAAGGTAATATGTCAGCGTAATCGGCCGGATTGGCTAATTCAGTCGGCAAATGATACTGTTCAAGTAAAGCTTTAACAAGAGCGGTCGAGCCCTTGCGACTGATGCCCGCGGCTTCGGTTAAACGGTTTATCGCAACCATGCCGATGGAAATTGCTTGGCCATGCGTATAGCCTTTATAATGGTAGAAAGCTTCAATCGCATGACCTACCGTATGCCCATAGTTCAACAACATGCGCTCAGAGGTATCTTTTTCATCCGCTTGCACTAAGTCACGCTTCATTGAGCAACAACATTCAATGACCTTTTCAATCTCAGCCATGACTGCTTCACGCGATTGATAACTTGCCAATTGGTGAAAAAAGTTAATATTCTGGATGGAGGCGTATTTAATTACTTCGGCCATGCCATCATTAAAGGCTGAGTCTGTTAAGGTTTGTAAAACATTCGGGTCAATCAGCACAAGGATTGGATGGTAAAAAGCGCCAACCAAATTTTTGCCTTCGGGTAAATCGATGGCCACTTTCCCACCGACGCTACTGTCTACTTGCGCTAGCAGTGTTGTTGGAATTTGAACAAAAGCAATGCCTCTGAGGTAGGTTGCTGCCGCATAACCGACTAAATCACCAATCACACCGCCACCCAAGGCAATTAATAAATCACTACGTGTCAGGTTAAAGGCAGTCAGTTCAGAATAAATCCCCATCAAACTAGTGATCGATTTGGTCTGTTCGCCAGCTTCAAGCACCAAAAGCTTCACCTCAAAGCCTGAATCTGTCAACTGTTGTTCTAACTTGGCGCCATACAACTGATGGACGTTTGTATCTGTAATCATCACAATTTTCTTATTTGTATAGACGTTTTTAATTTCCTCAGCAACGTGGGCCATTAAGCCTTTTTCTATCTTCAAGGGATAGTGAGTAGTAGTGTTTGGTACTTCAACGGTTAATACAGTCATAGGTCACCTCTTTTATTAGATTCGAGCCAGTTTAGGTGCAATCGTGCGGCCTTCAACCTGTGCTAAGATGCGGATTTGATCCATTAATTTATCGAATTCATCTGGCGTCAGACATTGCTCACCATCACTCCAAGCATTCGCTGGATCTTCATGCGTTTCAATCATTAAACCATCTGCACCTGCAGCGACACCAGCTTTAGCACCTGCTGGAACTAAGTAAGCTTGTCCACCGGCATGACTGGCATCGATAATAATTGGTAAATGAGTTTTCTTCTTCATAACGGGTACCGCTTGGATATCTAAAGTGTTGCGTGTTTCCGTTTCGAAGGTACGAATACCACGTTCACATAAAACGACATTCTGATTACCTTCAGACATAATGTATTCAGCTGACATCAACCATTCCTTGTAAGTGGCTGATAAACCACGCTTCAACAAGATTGGCGTTTGAGTTTTACCTACTGCTTTTAATAAATCAAAGTTTTGCATATTACGGGCGCCAATTTGGATCATGTCGACGCGCTTAACGAACTCATCTAAGTAGTCTGATGACATGAGTTCTGAAACAATCGGCATGCCAGTTTCGCGTTTAGCTAATTCTAATAAGCGAAGCCCTTCTAATTCTAATCCTTGGAAACTGTAAGGAGAGGTTCTCGGTTTGAAAGCTCCCCCACGAATGAAGTTTGCGCCAGCGGCTTTCATGCGTTTAGCTAAATTAACAATTTGGTCTTCATTTTCCACCGAACAAGGGCCTGCCATAATCGCTAAGCGTTCGCCACCAATTAATTCTGTGCCGACTTGAATTTGGCTGTTTTCCGGATGGAAAGCACGGTTGGCTAACTTGTAAGGTTCTGATACACGTAGCACTTCAGCTACTCTATGATCCGCACGAATCGTACGAATATCGATTTTAGCTGTCTCGCCGGTTACACCAATCACATTACGTTCTTGGCCTTCAATAATGACCGGATTCAAACCTGCTGCTTTTATTCCTGCGACAACGTCCTTCACATCTTGTGCTGTTGAGTTTCTTTTCATTACAATAATCATTTTAATTTCTCCCTTTTTATGTGTAATTTTTTATCTGATTAATTTTTATATTCAGGATGGATGATGCCTTTCAAAGCGACCTTTCCTATGCAAGGTCTGTGCTTAGAAGCGGCCTAGTATTTGAGAATAATCGGAAGCTTTGTCGACAATTTTCATTAAGTCATTAAACCCAATGCTCATTTGAGACAAGTCGAGTTCAAGGTAAAAACCATACGCAAAAGGCTTGCCGGGAATCGGCCGCGCATTTAGCGATAACAAGTTACAATCGAGTAAACCAAAGACTTGCAGCAGTTTCGACAAAGCACCTGGTTCATGTCGAACTTCAAGGTACAGTGATAACTGCTTGCCGGTTAACTGCACGTTATCTTGATGTTTCATAATATAAAACCGCGTCGTATTCGACTCTTCGGTTTGAATATCTTGTCGCAAAGCTTCTAAGCCATAGAGTTCTCCAGCCCGTTGACTGGCGATTGCTGCTTGATGAGGCAACTGACTTCTCTGGATAAAAGCTGCCGCCTGAGCGGTGTCAGTGTAAGCATGTTGTGTTAATTGCGGATTGGCTGCGAAAAACGTGTCACATTGCGATAAGGCTTCTGGATGAGAATATACATCGGTAATATCTGACAATTGACTGCCAGGTAAGGCCCATAACGAATGCTGAACTGATTCAAAGCGATCGGCGACCGCAACAATCGGTTGATGACGGAATAAATCAGCCGAACGGGCGATAAAGCCTGTCGTCGAATTTTCTACCGGAATCACTGCCATTGAAATTCGTTTACTAGCTAAAGCATCGATAATTGCTTGGAAATTTGGATAACCAATTGCCTCAAATTCTTCCATCGTTTGACATTCTTTCTGTAAAGCTGCCTCACTATACGAACCCGGCACGCCTAAATAACCTACTTTCAAATAGTTACCCCTCCCCAATTTTTGTACAAAAAGAAACTCTGCCTAGTAATAACTAAGCAGAGTTAAAATTTAATTTCATCATCCTCGTTCAATCATGAAATTTATATTTTTACTTACCGCTAAGTTATTACTAAGCGGCTTGTAAAGCATGTCAAGCAAGCCACCTTAGATATGAAAGTTCTTCACTGTTCATACCTAAAGTGCAGATATGAACCTATCTAAAATAGCTAAAATATAATGATAAGTTAATCGATTGCGTGTTTAACATGTTCTTACCCCTTTTCCTTTTATGATTCTAAGCATATATCAATCAGATTAAAAAATCAAGTGTGATCTCATTTATTTCTAATTTTGTAAAAAAACTTGATACAAAGTGTGATAAATTATACTATTAGCCTATATAAAATGAAAATACGATTAAGAAAAGAGTGAGGTATGTGAGATTCTATGGATTATTTGGCCAATCGTTAGCCCACAGCATTTCTCCCCAAATCCATCGCAAAATCTACGAAGTCGCTGAAACTGAAGCGGCCTATAAAATATTTGAAATCGAACCAAACAGATTAAAGTCAGCGCTCGACGCGATGACAGTACTCGATATTCGCGGGGCCAATGTGACAATTCCTTATAAAAAAACAGTCATCCCATTGTTAGATACAGTTTCACCTTTGGCTGAACGCCTCCATTCGGTCAATACGATCAAGCAAGTCAACGGCCACTTGGCTGGCTTTAACACGGACTATGATGGCATCGCTCTAACCTTCAACCAAAGAAATTGGCGCGTCAAAGACCAACAGGTAGTCCTTCTAGGTTCAGGAGGCGCCTCCCATGCCGCAGCCCATTACTTCAAGGACCAGGGGGCGAGTTCAATTTGCGTTGTTTCTAGATCAGCTGCTAACCAAGAAGGTGAATGGGATTACCTGACTTACGATCAGTTACGGACTCAGTCAGGTGATATTCTCGTGAACTGCACACCGATTGGTATGTATCCGAACGTTGACGCCTCACCGGTTGATAAAGACGTGATTCAATCTTTTCAAGTAATTTTTGATATGACCTATAATCCAGTCGAAACATTGTTTTTGAAATGGGCGAAAGAACTCGGAAAAGAGTCAACGAATGGCTTAGATATGCTCGTTGGCCAAGCAATGCGCTCGGTTGAAATATGGGAAGATCACACATTCACTCCAAATCAAGTCAGCCAATTATTAGCTTATTTCCGCGAGAATTGGACTGGTGCCTTATGAAAGAAAACATTGTTTTAATCGGACTGCCCGGTAGCGGTAAAACAACGTTAGGCCGGCTATTAAGCCAGCGCCTAGGTCTTCAGTTTGTTGATATCGATGTTGAGATTGAACGCCATACTCACAAAACAATTTCCGAACTCTTTGAAAAAGGCGAAACCTATTTCCGTGACATTGAAACAGAGGTCACGACTAAGGTCGCCCAAGCAAGACAGACGATTATTTCGACCGGTGGCGGCGTCGTCTTGCGCCACAATAATATGATTCCCCTACAAGAAAAGGGCCTGATTATCTTCCTGAATCGTAGCGTTAAATCGATCACAGGCGATATTGATATCCAAATGCGCCCCTTACTGAAAGACGGCGTCGAGCGCCTGAATAAGCTTCACGATCAGCGCAACCACCTCTACCACCAGTACGCGGACATCGTGATTGATAATGACACCTCGCTTGAGGAGACCGTTGAACGAATTATCGAACATTTGCCTAAGACACTGAGCAAGCATTAATTTTACCAAAGTGATTTTTAACCTGCCAGAATATTACGACAATATAAATCATTAGTGACATCTTGTCACTAATCTGCTGAAATCTGGCAACTTTACATGCAGAAATCGCTCGGTATTCAGGTAGTGAAGCAACTCTTATTCAGCCGTCAAGTTGCTGTTCCGCAATTCATTCATCATCAAGGCTTATCCTATGAGAGCCTTAAACGTGAAACGAAGAAAATTAATGCCAGTATTCAAGCCTATCAAATTCAAATCGAACTCACACCCCCAAAGCATGAGTTGGCAAGGTGATGAGTCAAGCGTACGCATCTTCTACCATCGTTTACTGTTGCCCTTCACACATACAAATTTTTTCTTCAACAACTATGCGATTCAACAAGCGAATTATGACCGCTTTCTCAATCGACTCGAACGCATGCAACTAGGTGTTCAGAATGAAGTCATTTTAGGAACTTGTTGGTTTTACATCAATATTATTCGCCAACGTGCCCAAGCAATGATTGAAGCCTTTACTTACGATCCAGAAGACCCACTTTATCAGCTCTATCATCAGGATCTGATTCAATTGTATGGTTATGAAGGGATCCAACTAGCAGACGACGAACTATTTTTTGCTTTCTTTTGTTTCATGGACAGTTGGAATTATACTGTTGATGAGCAGTTCAAGCAACTACTCCGTACGCATTATTCAGTCTTGCTTGAAAAGAGCCGTTTGTTCGTCCATTCTCTGAGCGAGCATTATCAATTACCCGCCCTTAACAACAGCCAACTGACTGAAAACATCACGCTATTTTTGATAAAGTATTTTGAATCGCGTCGCTTGTTGGATAAGTTCTTGATGGAATATCATGATGTGCTGGTTGTGGTGCAGGCTAAATTTCCGCAGCTGTATCGATGGGTGCAAGAGGAAATGCGTAATTATCGCTTTGCTGGCATATTGAAGGCGTCCGAATATGCAAATTCGACAGCAGTTTTACTAATTCAGACCGCTATTTACCAAGTGGCTCCTCAAAAAAATAAAGCGTATTTAGTCTTTCAGGGAGAACCCGCTTGGAAAAGTTTTCTTGCACAGGAGCTACAGGCCACGCTCGGGCCACGTGTCGAGCTAACGACTGCCAATCCAGACCAAATCCAATCTCATGATTTGATCATTGCGAACTACACATTCCAACCAACCAGCCCCGCCAAAATATATTACGTATCGATGGTGCCGACGCCAAAAGAACTCGACACCTTGCGTCAAACCATCCGCTATCTTTATCTCTAATAAGAAACGCAAACAGGTATCAGCCGCAGCCGATACCTGTTTTAATTATGTTCTCTTACTCACCTTGCAAACTCGTGACATTTTTCTTTTCCTTCTGACGCTTCATGCGTAGCGTTAGATATTTCTCTACCTCTACGACTGAGAAGACAATCATACCGTTCGTGAAGATTAAAGCGTGTTGAATCCATGTTAAGTGAGTCGTGCCGATGATACCTTGCATCATTGGTAAGCTTAAAACCGCCATTTGTAGTACGGCCAAGCAAGCAAATGAGACAAAGATGGCTTTGTTGCTGAACAAACTACGGTTTAAAGCTGGCTCAAGTAACTCGCGGCAGTTTAACATGTAGAATGCTTGCACCAAAACAATGCTTTGAAGTAACACGGTCTGTTGAACCACATGGCTGTCAAACTGCATCGCTAAGAAATAAGAAGGAACTGTGATTAATAATGATACGTAGAGGATTCTAAACACTGCGTATTTTGTCAAAATAGCCTCATTCGGCTGACGCGGGCTGCGCTCCATAATCTGTGAATGTGCGGGCTCGAATCCGAACGCATAAGATAAAGTTAACGTGCTGACCATGTTTACCCATAATATTTGTACCGGCGTTAGTGGTAGCGGCAAGTTGAACATCAGGGCTAGAATGACGACCAAACCTTGAGCTAATGCTGTTGGTAAGAAGAAATTAATGGTCTTCATTAAGTTATCGAAGATACGACGTCCTTCTTTGACCGCTTTCGCAATCGTCGCAAAGTTGTCATCTGCTAATACCATGTCTGCAGCTTGCTTCGTTACTTCACTACCTTTGATACCCATCGCTACACCAATGTCGGCTTTCTTTAAGGCTGGTGCGTCATTTACACCGTCACCCGTCATCCCAACAATTTCACCTTGTTCCTGTAAAGCTGTCACGATACGTAATTTATGCTCTGGTGTCGTCCTTGCAAAAACGTCCACCTGCTTAACCGCCTCCGACAACTCAGCATCTGTCATATTATCTAAGTCTTTGCCTTCTAATACATTACTAGTGTGTGCTAAACCAATTTGACGTCCAATCGCTCGGGCAGTCTCCTTATGGTCACCTGTAATCATCTTCACTACAATCCCTGCTTGTTGACACTCTGCTACCGCTTGAATCGCTGACTCCTTTGGTGGGTCAATTAAGCCTGCCAAACCAACCATCTTCAAGTTACTTAAATTCTCATGACTTAATATTTGACCTGGCTCGACCGTCTTCATCGCAAAACCTAGAATACGCTGCCCTTTACGTGCTAATTCATCCGCTGCTGCTAACCAAGCTGAGCGCTCCTCTTCACTACTCATCTCAGCTAACTCTAACAAGACATCTGGCGCACCTTTAACAAAAATCACTTGTGACTCTGAAGACTCAGATGCCGGGTGCAACGTAGCCATATACTTGTAGGTAGAGCTAAAGGGTATTCGATCTAATTGTTGTAAATGAGCTACTTCCGTCTCAGCAGTATACTTCAACAAAGCTAACTCGGTTGGGTTCCCCTTTAACTCAGCCAGTGGCTGCTGTGGGTCACGGCGCAGATCTTGACAGTTATTCATAATTAACCGCAAGTTCGCCAAATCTGCCTCGCGCCCTTCAGCCGCATTATTAGAAGAAGCACCCACACCTATTTGACTCGCCAACACTAAGTCCCTGACTTCCATCTGATTTTTTGTCAACGTTCCTGTCTTATCCGAACAGATAACCGTCATCGATCCTAAACTCTCAACAGCTGGCATGCTTTTAATAATCGCTTGCTCGTCTGCCATCTCCTTAACACCCATCGATAAAATCATCGTAAGCACTGCTGGCAAGCCCTCCGGCACAACCGCCACGATTAAAGCAATTGCCGAAGCTAACAACATATCCAAGTCCATACCGAAACGGAAAATCGTGTAGAACACTAAGAACAAGATGAAGATGATCAAGCCTTTAAAAATCTGATGATTCAACTGATTCATCTTACGCACTAATGGTGTCGTCTGTTGTTGAACCGACTGTAAAGCCTGGTTAATTTTACCAACCTCAGTTTCAGCAGCGGTCGCTGTTACCACACCAACACCCGACCCCGCCAATACCAACGTACCAGAAAAAGCCATGTTGTTTCTGTCACCTAAAGGAATCTCCTCCACTAAGGAATCCGT
The DNA here is from genome assembly GCF_052116145.1 of Fundicoccus sp. Sow4_F4. Classification (NCBI taxonomy): domain Bacteria; kingdom Bacillati; phylum Bacillota; class Bacilli; order Lactobacillales; family Aerococcaceae; genus Fundicoccus; species Fundicoccus sp. Sow4_F4. Next base: position 238,739 of record NZ_JBQKLQ010000002.1, read on the forward strand.
CTGCTTCTCAACCGGTAAAGACTCACCCGTTAAGACCGCCTCCTCAATCACTAAGTCAAAGGTCTCCAACATCCTCAGGTCCGCCGGCACCACATCGCCACTCTTCAAGACCACTATATCTCCCACAACTAAACTCGACGCCTCAACTACCTGAGTGACATTCTCGGATAAAATGACCGCATTCGAGCTCATCATCTGCTTCAAACCATTCAACGATTCCTCAGCTTTACGCTCCTGCGCATAGCCAATCAAACCATTGATAATCACAACCGCAAAGATGATCCACATTTCAACGAAACTACCCGTCAAACCCTTTAACACACCCGCAACAACCAACACTAACATCAATAAATCAACAAAGTGCTTCCCAACCTTTTTCCACAAAGGCTGAGCCGCTTTCGACGCTAACACATTCTCACCATCACGCGCCAAACGCTCAACCCTAACATCCTGAGTCAAACCCTCTTTACTCGTCTGCAACAACTCCATGACTTCGAATTTCGTCTTGTTATGCCACTTCATCCCATCAGTCCCCCTTCATTTATTTGAGCTAATGAAAGAATTATATACCCACTAAACCCACTCCAACCCACAAAAATTGCAGTCCCCTATGCAAAATATGCCCCTAAAACTTCTTGTAAAGGCTACCATCATTACGCTATTCACATCACAATAAAATAATTAACCTAGTAAATCTTTCAAGCCCCGCAAATAAACAAATTTACTCATCTTGATAGCCGTTGGCTCAAACATCCTGTAAAATTATAGTATGAAGCACTTACAAAGTCTCGCAACACCGAAAGGAGTTTTATCCATGTTAACCATCGCTTATATCGGAAACGGCAAAAGCACAAACCGTTATCATCTACCCTTCGCGACTAAAGTAGCAGGGATCCAAATTAAAACCATCTACAACCGCAGTCTCAAGGACACTTGGTCGCCCCTTGAACATGTCGATTACACGACTAATCTTCAAGATGTGCTTCTGGATCCAGCTATTCAACTTGTCGTCGTCTGCACACCTGCAAGCAGTCACTATGAATTCGCCAAAGCCTGCCTCGAACATGGCAAACACGTTCTAGTAGAGAAGCCCTTTTGCGAAACTTCAACTCAAGCACGTGAACTCTTTGCGCTAGCCAAAGAAAAGCAATTATTTATCCAATGTTACCAAAACCGCCGCTTCGACTCAGATTTCCTAACTGTACAACAAGTAATTGAAAGCCAAGCGCTCGGCGAACTGTTAGAAGTCGATATGCACTTTGACTACTATCGTCCCGAAATACCTGAACATAGCACATTTTCAGCCGTTGACAGTTACTTATATGGGCACGGTTGTCATACGATTGATCAAGTCTTGTCTTATTGGGGACAACCGGACGCGATTCATTATGACGTTCGTCAGCTACTTGGCCCAGGGCGTATGAATGATTATTTTGACTTAGATTTTTATTATGGCACGTTAAAAGTTTCCGTGAAATCTAGTTATTTCCGTTTGAAAGAACGTCCTAGCTTTGTTGTGTACGGTCAAGATGGCGTCTTTACAAAACAAACCAAAGACCGTCAAGAAGCAGACCTCAAACGTTTCTACATGCCAACAAATGACGATTTCGGCCTCGATCGACCTGAACATTACGGCATGCTGACTTATCTCGACCATAATGATGAACCACAAGAAAAAGCCATTCCTTCGCAAACAGGCGACTACAGTCGTCTCTATGAAGGTGTCTACCAAAGCATCGTCCATGGTGCACCTAAAGTTGTTAAAGATGAAGAAACGATACTCTTGATGGAAATTCTAGAGAGCGGTATTAAAGGACTCAATTAAACTAAAACAAGCGCGGTGCCTCACCTTAAGTGAACGCACCGCGCTTGTTGTTTACTTAAACTCTACACAATCCTCGATACAGATGTCACATCTTCAATCTTTACGACTAAGTCAAACGGCTTTCTTTGTTTGACAGACAGCTCCACCCAATCTTGATCCACTGCTTGGATTGTTACCTCTACCTTGCTAGATAAAGACATTAAATAGAATAATTGGCTTTCGATTTGGCAATCTAAACCGATTAATGAATGGAGGCGTTCTACCAATTCTGCCCTTTGGTTCAATAACTCCATCTGTTCTTTTGCTTTTGATTCTTGATAATTTGGCTCCTTACTTTTAAAGAGTTCAATCAAATCATCCAAACGAGTAAAAATCATAATTGCGAAGACGATTATAAATAACCACATTCTTATATCACCTCTTCTTTAAAGCCATTGATATCTTTTAACATAAAGACACGTTCGATTCTTTGTTTTCCTTCATCAATAATCACCTTTAAACTATGTTCACTTACATCGATTACCTCACAGTTTTTCACTTCTGTACGGCTAACAGACATCCAAGCATCTGAACTTGGATTAAGAAATACAGAAACTGTTTGACCAATAAAAGCCTTGAGTATCGGACTTACTGTTTTGGCTTGTCGAATTTTTTCCCCTACCATTTCATCTAAGGAAACATCGAATAAGTTGGATAACTCGACTGCTTTATCCAATGCTGGCTGTGCTGTGCCGTTTTCCCAGTTTGAAATGGTTTGTCGCGAGACTTCTAATTTTTCAGCTAACTCTTCTTGCGAGTAAGCGAACTCTTTTCTTAATTGAAATACTTTTTCACTAAATGTCGTCATAATTCTCTTACCTCCTGATAAAAACATACAATACTAGCCGATTATTGACTACCAAATGTCCTATTCATTTGCGCAAATATTCTTAACATTTGGCTAAAATCCTGTTTTAATGGGATTTATTAATGGCAATAAAGTCTAATGTCATTTTACACGAGTTCCTGACCATTTACATGACAAAGCTTTTTATAACTCAGCCAAAATACATTTAATATGCCTAACGGTATTAAATCTAATTCCACCGACAATTGGTTGCTGCTAACGTTATAATATATCGCGACTTTTCTTGTGTAGCTCTCCATAAAGGTTTTTCATGTGGTATATTTGGTACCCCGTGTTGTTTCTCTATCTGCGAGAAAAGTGAATTATTCAGAGCCTAGTCGATTGAGCTGGAAAGCACGAACACCTGTGAAGCTTTGAAAGCGATCACCACCTTGTAAAATCACTACAGTGAGCAAGGCATACATGCTATGAAATCACTTTAAAACTTTATAATTCCTTACAAAATAAAAAACACACGCAAGAAAAGTTGCGTGTGTCAAAACGTCGGGTTGGAAATTTTGGATAAATTAGGACGTTTTTTTATTTTATTTTGTCAAAAATGAGTTTTTCTAATCGATGAAAATTATGATCTTTGACGTCTGAGTTACCATTCGCCAAGATTTGTCGAGAATAATCGACATCAATTTTATCAATTATCTGTCCCGGTTCCTTACCCATGACATAGATGCTAGTTCCGAGGAGAAGTGCTTCTTCTATATCATGCGTAATTAAAAGAATCGTTTGATCATTGATTGCCCACATTTGACGAATAAAATCTTGAAGTAGTTTTCGTGTCAGCGAATCAAGTGCGCTGAAAGGTTCATCCATTAAGATAATTTCTGGATGGTTCGCCATCGTTTGGGCGAAAGCAACTCTTTGTTGCATACCACCTGATAATTGACTTGGATGATACTCACGATATTTTTCTAGTTGGACGATATCTAGTAATTGATTAACAATATTATTTATTTCATCTTGAGGTAAGCCACGCACGGTTGGGCCATAAGCAATGTTCTTTTCAACCGTTAACCAAGGATATAGGCTTGAATGTTGAAAAACAACTCCGCGATGCCAATCTGGTTTTGTAATCATTTCACCTTTAATCAAGGCTGTGCCTGAAGATACCGGCTGATATCCAGCAATGATATTTAATAAACTAGTTTTTCCGCAACCAGAGGGCCCAATAATACAAACAAATTCACCAGAATTAATTGTCAAATCTATGTCTTTAAGCACATGATTTTTTGTCGTATTTTGGTCGAAATTTAAGTTTACTGCTATTAGTTGAATTAAGTCTGTTGCTTGTTCAAACATATTAGGGCACCTACCTTTCATTGGTTTCAATAGTTTCAATATAACTAGTATTGATGAAATCTCGAATAGCTGTTTCGGATGGTTTAACTGTGATTGATTGATTATCATAAAGAAAAGCAATCGTGCGTTCAAACGTTTTAACCATCGTACCATTCTCTGGTTCAGTACCTAAGAGCGCTTCAGCCAGTTGTTCTTCTTTCGATACCCATTGACTCATCGCCATTTGGTCTTTCACTTCGGCTTCTGATAGCTCTAATGACTGAGCTACTGCAGACACCACGTTTTCTTCATTCTGACGGTAACTCTTGACGGCTCGGTCCAATGCTTGGATATAGCAGACTACATACTCAGGGTGCGTCTCTGCAAATTCTTTATGTACGAGTCCAATATTGTACGTTCCGAAGCCAGCTGTATTTAATTCTTGGCTGTCAATCAAGGTACGTCCTGTCGCTTTTAGTTCTGTTAGCGTCGGTTCCCAAGTATAAGCACCGTCGATATCTCCACGTTGCCAAGCAGCGACAATATCTTTTGTTTCCATATCTAATAACGTCACTTGATCTGCTAAGCCCACCATGTTTAATACATTTAGTAAGCTGTAATGGCTCGTCGAGCTAAATGGCGTCGCGATTTTTGAACCAGCTAAGTCTTCTAGAGTTTTATAGTCTGAATGTTCTTGAACAACTAAGGCTTCATTCTCCCCAAGAATATCATGGACCCAAATCAATTCTGCCGGAATATCACTGGCTAAGGCAACAATGCCATTCGTATAACCCATTTCAACAAATTCAACACTCCCTGAAAGTAAGGCTTGATTAGCCGCTACACCCGAGTCAAAGAATATATACTCTAAATCAACATCTATATCACTAAACGCTTCTTCGAAATACCCCATCGAAATTGCGACTTGTTTGTCATTGGGCACTCGAATCGTACCAATCCGAATCAACGTCTGATTACCCCAAGACACTCCTTGCGACAAACCAAAAACTAAGGACAGTAAAACTATCACCGCCAGAATAACCGTTAGTAACTTACTTGAGGTTTTCTGCTCATCGAGATATTGCCAATAAATTAATCGTCGCTCTATTTTTTTCAACAAAGAATTTAAAGCAATACCTGTCACACCCATCAAGATGATCCCTACAAACATCACATCACTTTTCAAATATCGCGAAGCATCAATAACCATCCATCCGATACCTGATGTCGAGGCAACCATCTCAGAAGATATTAGAGTCGTATAAGCAACACCTACTGCAGTTTGAATACCGGTCATAATATGTGGTAACGTTGCTGGAATAATAATCGTTTGAAATATTTGTTTACGTGATGCACCTAACGATTTAGCATTACGAATATAATTCTCATCTACTTGTCCAACTGCGTTCACACTAGAAATATAAATTGGAGCAAAAGCCGCTAAAAACAAGAGTAAAATCTTTGAGGATTCACCAATTCCAAACCATAAAATCAACAAGGTATAATAGGCTAACGGCGGTAAAGGACGATAAAATTGAATAAAAGAATCCAATACTTCGCGTATTTTGCTGGAGAAACCACTCAGTAATCCCAATGGTACACCTAGTAAAACCGCACCTACACTCGCAATGATTAAGCGGTAACCACTAATCGCTAAATGATAAAGCAAAGAATTTCCATTATAGCCGTTTTTGACCAAGCTTCCAAATGCACGAATGACAGCAAGTGGAGAAGGGATTAAACTACTCACTACCCAACCGGTTTCTGTTACAATAAACCACGCTAATAGCACGACCATCCATGCCATATAGGTGCCTGTTGCGTATCTTTTTTTCATTTAATCTCCCCCTTGGCACTCTAGCGAAACTCTTTGTTAAATTAACCAAGTAGTGTGAAACGATAATCAGTCACAATCGGTTCTCTACCTAAAGTCACATCATTGAAATACTCGTATAAACTAATCCCCAAGAATGACCCTTGGATGTTGTATACCTGTTCATAACCTAGATTAGTCAAAGCATTTGTCATAAAGTAACTTCTTTGACCTGATAAACAATGAATATAAACAGGAACATCTGTTGGTATTTCGTCTAAGCGTTGTCTAAATTCAGTCAGCGGTATATTGACCGCCCCTTTCAAATGTCCTTCCGCAAACTCATCTGCTTCACGCGCATCAATAATAAACGCTTCTGCCTCTACCAATTCACGAACTGCAGTCACAGGTACTTGTTTGTAAACACCATTTAAGACATTCAAACCGACAAGACCAGCGTTGTTGACAACATCTTTAGCAGTACCATACAGCGGTGAATAAGCAAATTCCATTTCTCTTAAATCTTCTAAGGTTCCGCCTAGCATAATTGCTGTCGCAATCACATCAACTCGTTTATCTACATTACCTTTACCAATTGCCTGAGCACCTAGTATTTCACCAGTTGGCACAGCATAAACTAATTTAAAGTGAAGTGGATTAGCATCTGGCATTAAGCCTACTTTATCCTTAGGTATTAAGTTTGCAGTTTCGTACTCGATGCCAGCACGTTGACATTCTTTTTCATTCAAACCTGTACAAGCAGCATTTAAGTCAAATACTTGTAACACTGAAGATCCAATCACGCCAGTATTACGATAAGTTTTGCCGTACATATGATCAGCTGCTGCACGTGCTTGTCTTTGGGCAGGACCTGCTAAAGCAAGACGTGTCTTCTTACGAGTAATTAGGTGAGTAACCTCAATGGCATCACCTACCGCATAAATGTGCGGATTAGATGTTTGATAATGGTGATTTACTAAGATTCCACCAGTTTCACCAATCGCTAAATTCGCTGCTTTAGCTAATTGTGTTTCTGGAGCTACACCGATTGCCATAATCACCGCGCCCGCTTCAACTTCTTTACCCGATTGTAGGACGACTTTTGAGTCGGTAATTTCTGCCGCACTTTCATTGACATATAAATCAACCCCATGGTCCATTATTTCCTTATGTAAAATTTGGGCCATGTCATAATCAAAGGGTTGCATCACTTGATCTGAACCTTCAATCACAGCCACCTCAACACCTTGTAAGCGTAAGTTTTCCGCAACTTCTAAGCCAATAAAACCAGCTCCGACTACAGCAACTTTACTTATTGAGTTGTTTGTTAAGTAACGCTTAATTCGATCAATATCCACTACATTACGTACTGTAAACACATGCCCCTGTTCAATCCCTTTTATTGAACGAGGTAGAATAGGTGAGGCTCCAGGTGAAAGTACCAATTTATCATATGATTCCATTACTACTTCGCCAGTTAGTAAGTTTTTAATCTCAATGTTTTTATCCTTTGGATGAACTAGCGTTACTTCATGTTGAACTTTAACTTCAATATTATATTGTTCTTTAAAATCTTGTGGCGTCATAAGAACTAGCTCATCAGCTGTTTCAACTATCCCACTTAAATGAAAAGGTAATGCACAGTTCGAAAACGACACATGAGGGCCACGTTCGTAAATAATAATGTCCGCTGTCTCATCCAAACGTCGAATACGTGCAGCTGTCGAAGCTCCACCCGCTACGCCGCCCACAACTAAATATCTTTTTCTCACAATTAATTCCTCCTATAGATATTGTTATTTGCTTGGAATCGTGTCTACTTTTCCCGCAAACCATTTAAGGCTTGCTAGACCACCCAACGTCATGAAAATCATAAATACCCAGCCTGATAATGAAAATGAAGCAATACCAGATGTTAAAGCACCAGCATTACAACCGCCCGCTAACATAGCTCCAAATCCTAATAACAGACCGCCTAATGAATAATACAAACCATCTTTCGACGTGAAATTAAATTTAATACTGAAACGTCCCGCCAATAAGAAACTAATGAGCGCTCCTACAAAAATACCTATGTTGCGAATATTCATAGCATTAGCTAGCCAATTATCCACTACTGATGCTTGTAAAGGAGGTGTCGCAAATTCCCAACCTGCCCCATTAATTAAAGTAGTAATCGTATTAATGAATGTACCCGTTACTCCCCAACCTGTCCCAAACGCAGCTGGTAAGAAAATAACTGTCATCGCAAAAATTAAGCCCGCTACCGTAAAGCTCCATCTCTCAACAAATAACTTGTGGTAAACTTTATAGCTTGCAGAAATTTCGTTTGTCATTGGATTTAATGGCTTTTCAAACTCTTCCCAGTCTCCTTTAGGATCAGCATAAGTCCCTTTTGCTTTACGATAATTCTCGTATTTCACGACTAACAAGTAAGTGATTAAAACAAACAGCAACGACACCAAGAATGCCCCAATATAGCCAACATATTCTGGGAAATAGACATTCGCATTCAATTTACCTAAAAATGATTGATCATGACGATAGCGAACCCAACGACCTGGCAAAGTACCGATAATGAAGAAGATCATGGTAATAAACGCACGCCCTTCTCCTTCACCTAAGTCAGAAAATGTTCCGGACGCACAACCACCTGAAATTACCATTCCGATACCGAAAAGGAATGCTCCAGCTGCTAAAGCTAAATTGACACCTAAAACGTTTTGCGTACCGGGTATAACCGTGTCGTCAGCTCCAGCTAAAAATGAGGGTAAAGCACCTCCACTTGCGGCTTGCCATTGAATACCTAGATAGCCTATTAAAATAACAACGATCATTAATAATAAGGCTTTAGATAGACTTCCTTCACCTCTAACAAACAATCGTTTTACACCACCAGCAAAACCAAATCGTCCCCGTACCAATACATACCCCATCACAAAACCGATAAATAATTGCATTGGTAGCGCTGCACCAAGTGTTTTAACATAATGACCAAACATGAAGACAATAAACAGTAAGACAATCCCTATACCAACTTGTATCATTGGCAATTCTCTATTACGTAATTTTTCCATTTTTCTTACCCTCCAATAGCTTTAATTGAAACCCTCACAATTTTCCGGATGTTTGTGAACTTCTATACAATCATAATAAGTGTTATGAGAGCGCTATGTCCAATGAATAAATAGCCTTTGGTTATTCCATAATGGAATAAAGGGTATATTAATGTCTTTCTTTTGTGATACAATATTCATTAACAGGAGGGATATTCATATGCTGCATAATTCAATATATTCATTTATCCATTTAGCTGAAATCAGAAATTACACAACGACTGCTCAAGTATTACATGTATCGCAATCAACTGTCTCAAAACACATTCAATTTCTTGAAAACTCCTTAGGTAATAAACTTTTCACTAAAAACGAGAATGAACTAAAATTAACTAGCTTAGGACAAGATGTTTTACCACTTTTTCGTCAATTGGCCACAGTCGAATCACAAATCATTGACCATTCAATGAGAATCACAGATAAAACCGAATTGGTTCTGGGAGCGAGTCATACTTATATTGAATTTTTTGATTCCCTCTTCGAGCTAGAGTTTAATGAACAACATCCTAATATCAAGACTAGTTTGATGATCAATGGTTGCGAACAACTATTGCCTATGATTATAGAAGATAAACTTGATTTCGCACTTATTACAGCACCCCTGACCGACCCCAATTTAGAAGCTTACACCTTTGGTGAGTTTGATATTTACTTGTTATGTCATCCAGAGCATCCACTAGCTGAACAGACTGTCACCTTACAAGATATTTACAATGAAGCCTTGATTTTGAGAGAATCAGACTCATGTATTATTAAATGTATCAATATGTATTTAGAAAGTAACAACAGCAAAATCCAAGAGTTTTCAAACATTTCAATTAATTGCAGTAATAAACTAATAAAGCAACGCCTAAAAGCCAATCACGGAATTGCTTTCTTATTCGATATCGTCGTTGAAGAAGAATTAAAAAATCAAGATCTGAAACGAATCTATCTTGAAAATGATATCGAACCTGCCCCTATTTCCTTAGTTAAAGCCAAGGATAAAGCTTTGAGTAATGCTGATTACACATTTATTGAATACATTGCTAATTGTTACGAAGAGCATTCTTTCTTAGAACCAGTTGGTCTTTTCTAGAGTTAAACAGGCTCTACCAACAAAACTCAAGACTAAATAAGCGCGCCGAACCCCTTAATGTAAGTGGCTCAGCGCGCATATTTTATATCAATTTTCATTGACGCAAGACTAGTTAAGGATTATCTTTTTTAATCTAGGTTCGATTTGTCAAATTAAAATAATTATTAAAAAAATTTTATCAATATGCCCCTCACTATGCAAATAATTCCAATTGCACATTAGGACACGCATAACCTTTTAAAGCACTCGAGATATTCTGAGCAATACGTTCAATTACAGGAACAACAACAGAATTCCCTGCTTGTTTATATAAATGAGAAATGGATAAATCTTCTGGAAGTTGAAAATCATTTGGGAACCCTTGGGCATTAAAGCATTCTCTCGGAGTTAACTTGCGTATCCCTCTATCCGTTAGAATTAACGGTACATTGTTACCTCCAGTTCCCATATTAGCAGTTAGTGTCGGCACAACATTACTTTTATTTTCCCGTACATATTTACGTCGCCATTGATACACTGTTTTTTGAGATGTAATTCCTTCCACTAAGTGGGAATAAAAACTATGTCTATCTTCTGTGTAGTAGAAATAATCGTCTATTTTGTTTTTAAAATCAATGATATCAGTCAATGATGTTTGAAGCTTAATTTTTTCTGGAAAACTAAAATTCAAATAATCCTCTTTATTACTAAAGCCTACTACATAAATTCGTTCTCGGTTCTGCGGGATGTCTCCATATTCTTTTGCATTCATAACTTGATATTTTATATAATAGCCATGGTGAGACAAGGCTTCCTTAATAACCTTAAAAGTGTTGCCATTATCATGCGTCACTAAATTTTTGACGTTCTCTAAAAAGACTACTCGTGGTCGTTTTTCCTTGATGATTCGTAATGTTTCAAAGAACAGATCTCCACGTTCGTCTTCAAAGCCTCTACGGTAACCTGCAATTGAGAATGCTTGACATGGAAAACCGGAAAGAAGAATATCAAAATCTGGTAGCTTCGTTTCATCAATGTCTCGAATATCTTCCACTAAGAGTAAATTATCAAAATTCTTTCCATATGTCTTCGCAGCATTTACATCAAATTCGTTTGCTAGAATTGTTTCAAAATCACCAGTTTGTTCAAATCCAAGATCTATTCCTCCGATGCCAGAGAATAAAGATAGTACCTTATACTTCATATTCATCTTCCTCCATTATATTTTCCAACACCATTATATTTTCCAACACCATTATACCGAACGTACGTTCCCCTTTCAAGTAGTTTGGTTCTTTTTATGCAAAAAAGCCCTAAGGTTACTTAGGACTTAATTTCTTATAAAGTAATAATTGAATAAAATATCATAGATTTTCTTTTTTTTACTAATTCTTTATAGTCCACATCATTGAGCAGTGGAATCTGTTCCTCATTACTTTCTAGTATACTTTTAATATCTTCCAAACTATTGGCATAAGAATGAATATAACTTTCACCTGAGTTATTTCCTTCATTTTTTGTATACATTAAGGCGTATTTATAATCTTGAGTAATTAGTTGATCATCTTCAATCTGCGTTTGGTTCAGCACCTCTGAAATGTTATCTGCTATTCTTCTAATAACAGGAACGACCACACTATTTCCCGCTTGCTTATATAAATGTGACATTGCCAAATCTGGTAATTCATAATCTCTTGGATAACCTTGAGCATTAAAGGTTTCTCGGGGTGTGAGTTTGCGAATACCGTTTTCAGTATAGATTATTGGAACGTTGTGTCCGCCTGTTCCCATATTGGCTGTTAAAGTAGGCACAACACCTGACTTATTCTCGCGAACATACTGGCGACGCCATTGATAAACAGAATCATAGGATTTGACTGATTCCTCGATTTTATCATAGAAAGGTTGCTTTCCTTCACGATAATAGTACTTCTCATCCTCTATGGATTGATAATTTATAATATCTTTTAAAGTCGATGTCATTTCCACTGGTTCGGGAAATTCGAAAGCATCATAAGCTGGCTTATCTCTAAACCCTACAATATATATACGTTCTCTATTTTGTGGAATATTCCCATAATCTTTACCATTGAGTACTTTCCATTTTATATAGTAATCATTCGCTACAAGTGACTCGCGAATGACTTTAAAAGTGTTTCCGTGATCATGAGTTACCATGTTCTTCACATTCTCAATAAAGATTACTTTTGGCTGTTTTTCTTTAATGACTCGAAGCATTTCAAAGAATAAATCCCCACGTTCGTCCTCAAAACCTTTACGATAACCTGCAATACTGAATGCCTGACAAGGAAATCCTCCGGTAATAACATCGACATAAGGGACTTCTACAGCCTCTACATCGTGAATATCCCGCACATCTAAGAATACATCCGGAAAGTTCATTTGATAAGTAATGTGTGCATTCTTATCAACTTCGTTAGCATATACGACTCTGAACTCACTAGTCTGTTCAAAACCTAGCTCAATTCCACCTACACCAGCAAAAAAAGATGCAACAGTGTGTTCTTTCATTGATGTGGAACTTACAGATTTTTGCATATTGCCCTCTCCTCTTTCAATTTTTTTGTTTTAAAGTACTTAGTATAACATAACCATAAAAAAAACAGTCCAGTTTTATTTGGCTACTTTTAGAAATATATTTAAGACTGATTTGCTACCCAACCAATGGCATCTTCCGGCGGAGTATCTGTATCAATCCAAATAAACTCTATCCCAATCTCTTCTATAGGTGGCTCATACTTACTTAAACGAATTGCATTAATGCCAATTTCTTCTAATCGTTTAGCCGTTAAGGGCTCTCTAGGTTCTAACTGAAACACGCCTCTTAATATCCATTCCCCAAGTATATCTTGTCGTTCGATTGATTGAATTGCTTTCCCATTATCTTGGTTGATATAAGACTCAATAATTTCTCCAGAGGCTAAAAACTTCATTTTAAACGAGCGCTCTTCTTTAGGTAAGGATAATTTATTTCCTTCCTCAAAACTTCCAATGTTTTTGCCAAAAAAATCAGGATTATTTAGATGAAATTCTTTCGAGTTAGGAATAGGAATATACATTTCACTTTCGGGTCTAAAGACCATGGTTTCAACTTCTTTAAGTAGACTTGGATTATTCAACTCTTTAATATACGCAACTAATTCTTCACGCAATGTCTTTGCTTCTTCCCGTTCATCATCAGTACTTCTAATTGGTAATAAGATATTTTCAAGTGCGTTTACAGTCTTTCTCATCGCATTACTTGAAATCAGTTCCCCATAAATCTCTTTAATTTTTGCAATTCTTTTTTCTCTATACTGATTTTTTCTTGCTAATTTAGATGCGCCTGCAAAACCATTAAAGCCAGAACTTTTCTCTATTTCACCATCTTGATTTGCTATCATCCATGATACTGTTTTTGAAATTATTGGCCCTTTTACATGTTCTGTATCACTCAGTAAATGTAAGTTTTCGAATAGATAGAATGGGTCTTTCACGTATTCAACGTCCCATGTATCAAGGATGATTTCTTTATTACGAAATGACATATACAACTGACTATCCGCAGAAGTGTATTTATACTGATGCTGTCCATCCGAAAATTTAAAATTCGTTGGCGTTCGTTTGTTCGTGGAACCAATTATTTCAATATTGTCTATTTCAATAGGTAAGTAAGCAATCTCACCTACAAATATTTTGGGTGCTTCATTTCTTCCAGATGGCATCAATACATGATAGATAGCTTCTACCTTGGTATCATCGACCTCAAATCCTCTGATTTGCTCCGTAGAGGAAGCAATTCGTGTGTTCCTTAATGTTGATATGCGACGAGCTAATTCTAAGTATAAAGGCTCATTTATCCCATCCGCGTCTTCTTTTGTATCAACACTATCAGCATTTCGCTTGATTTGACTTAATGTTTCTTCCCAATTTTCTGATGTGCTACTACTCTTAAACTGAGCAATTTTTTGGTCCCCCGAATTGAAGCCAAAAGATTTAATTCCAACTAGGTACTTTTGATATTCATTCAAGACTAACGACACATCATAGGACGTATTCGCGATATCCTCTGCCATCGCTCCGAATGATTTTTGAAAGACGGTTTCTTGAAATTTTGAATTCACAATAGGTGCTATTGATGAATTCAAAATACTTTCACTTTCTAAGTCCTCACTTTTCTGAGAAAAAGCTTCACTTAAACTAGCAAAATTAGTAATCAATGCTTTATATTTCAGCTTATTTTCTGGCTCTAGGTCCATCCACACTGAATCTCACCTCTTCATATTGATAATCATTCATCTTTTATCTATATTATAGCGAATTCTTAGCTAATTTGTAGCTTATATCTCTTGGAAAAATTTGACTTACTATTATTATCTATAAAGTCTCTGCAACAATATTAAAACACTAAGACCTTCTGATCATTTCTTAGTTTTCAAAACTATACAAATCAAAATCTATATACCATAATTTGTTACGCATGATACAATTAAAGTAGTTAATTTAAAATCTCTATTAAAGGAGGTCCCAAATGAATTACCAATCAATTGATGAATTGTTAGCTATCGCAAAAGGCGCTGAAGGTAAACATTTTGATGAATTCGATGTTAAAGGAAGGCTATCTTCAACAGGAAACAAAGGTGGTCTTGGACAAATTATCGAAGAAGGTTTATTTGGTTATGAAATTAATTCTGATAGTGAAGCTGACTTTGGAGAATTAGGTGTAGAACTCAAAGTTACACCCGTTAAAATAAATAAAAATAAAACACTATCCGCAAAAGAACGTTTAGTATTGAATATCATCAACTATATGAAGGAAGTTGACTATACTTTTGAAACTTCATCCTTTTGGAAGAAAAACGAAAATCTGCTGATTATGTTTTATCTTTGGGAACAGGCGGTTAATCGCAAAGATTATAAAATATTAAAATCTGTATTGTTTACTTATCCTGCAGAAGATCTAGAAATTATAAAACAGGATTGGCAAATTATTGTAGATAAGATCCGAGCTGGCAAAGCCGAAGAAATCTCTGAAGCAGACACCATGTATTTAGGT
The DNA here is from genome assembly GCF_052116145.1 of Fundicoccus sp. Sow4_F4. Lineage (NCBI taxonomy): Bacteria > Bacillati > Bacillota > Bacilli > Lactobacillales > Aerococcaceae > Fundicoccus > Fundicoccus sp. Sow4_F4. The sequence continues at coordinate 253,785 of NZ_JBQKLQ010000002.1, forward strand.
GCTTGTACAAAAGGCGCTTCAAAGAATTCTCTAAGATCACAGCCCTATTCTAAAATTCCAGCAATGCAAAGAGCATTTTCTCTTAAACAATCTTACATGACCTCTATAGCTAGAAAATATTTAGATAAAGATAAAGTAGTTTCTTTCACTTCAAAACAAGAATTACAAGAGAAATCATTGGAGGATATTCTTAAAGAACGTTTTGAACCCTATATTGGATTGAGTGTACAAGAAATCAGTAACAAAATCGATTACGTTATTAATCCATCCAACAAATCGACTATCGCTAATATGATTAGTTACATGTTAGGAATCAAAGGCACCAAGCTAGACGATATTGAAGAGTTTGCGAAAGCAAACATTCAGTTCAAAACAATTCGTTTAGAACCTAATGGAAAACCCAAAGAAAGTATGTCTTTTGAGAATGTTGACTTCAACAGATGGTTACTAGACTCATTCGAAGACTCTCAATTCTATGAACGTTTCGAACAAACTAAATTTCTTTTTATCGTATTTGAATATCGTACGCCTTATACTAAAGGCCTTGATAGAACAGCTTATTTCAAAAAAATTGTTTTATGGAATATGCCGGAGGCAACGATTCAAAATGAATTGAAACAAATGTGGTCAGAAGGTAGATATGTATTGCAGAATGGAGTAAAATTAGTTCCTACCAAACGAGGCATGTCAAATAATTTACCTAAAGCAACTGATAATCCAGTAACTCATATTAGACCTAAGGCAACTAATGCAAAAGACAAAGTAAAATTACCTGATGGACAAATGATTACCAAGCAATGTTATTGGTTAGATAGAAATTATATTGCTGAAATTGTAAAAAATTAGATCAAGCAAAGTGCTTGATCTTTTTAATGGAATAATATATAATATACGAAAGTATGTTCGTAGAGAGGGATAATATGTAATGAAAATTTTTTCAATGTTTGATGGTGTTGGCGGGTTCACCATTGGTTTTAATAACTCTGATAGTGAATTTTTCCAAACGACTTATTCAAACCAATATGAGCCCTCAAAAAAATCACAAGATGCATATGAGGTTGGGTTGTACCGATTTCCAGAAATGGAGCATATTCCAACAGATGTTGCACTAATTCCTAATGAGAAATTCGAAGAGATGCGTGATAATGGTGTTAATATGATTGTCGGAGGATTTCCCTGCCAGGACTATTCTGTTGCTCGCAGTAAGAAAAACGAATTAGGTATTGAAGGTAAAAAGGGAGTTTTATTCTGGGAAATTATTCGCGCAACTGAAATTATCAAGCCTGAATATTTAGTTTTAGAAAATGTTGATCGTCTGTTAAAAGCTCCTTCTAGTCAACGAGGTCGTGATTTTGCTGTTATGTTAGCCTCATTTAATGAATTGGGTTATTCAGTTGAATGGCGTGTGATAAATGCTGCTGAATACGGCAGAGCGCAAAGACGTCGTCGCGTATTCTTCTTCGTTTACCGAAATGATACAAACTGGGCTAAAAAAATCGATTCACAATTTGAAAATAATTCTTCAGAAAATCTTTTAGGCATAAGAGATTTTGAGCAATATCGAAACTACATATTTAACGATGGTTTATTTGCTAGACAATTTCCTATTAAGGAATCAGAGGTAAAAGACAGAACGAAATTTAACCAGTTAGCTAAAGATATAAAAGAGGTATCTGACGAATTTAATGATGGTAAGTTCTGGAATACAGGTGTTATGCGTCACGGCTATTACTATTCTGCAGACACAGAACCAATTGGAAATGAAATCCCTATTACGTTACGTGAGATTATAGTTCCGGAAAGTGAAGTTCCAGAAAAATACTATATTGAAGGTGAAAAATTAGCTAAATTTGAGTACCTACGCGGACCTAAACGTATCGAAAGAACTTCATTAGAAGGACATTCATACATTTATTCAGAAGGTGGTATGAGCCCTACCGATGATTTAAATTTACCTGGCAGAACAATGTTAACTTCAGAAGGTACAGTAAACCGTTCTACACATTTATTAAAAATAAATGGTCGTTATCGATTAATCACACCAATTGAAGCTGAACGTTTACAAGATTTTCCTGATGACTGGACGAAGTATAAGCAGTTGGAAACTGGTGAAGTGGTCGAAGTCGGAGAACGTATGAGAATGTTTTTCATGGGTAATGCTTTAGTCACTGGGATTGTTAAACGCATTGGTGATGAATTGAAAGTGATTGTATTAGAGAACAAATAGCTTCAATTAAACAAATCTATAAGTATGAATTATATAATTAAAAGCTGAAAAATAGAGTTTCTGCATCCATTAATTTGGGATTGCAGAAACTCTATTTTTCATGCCTCGATGTTTTCGACTAAGCCCCTACTTTAAACGAAACATGACATATTATTATTACAATATAATTTAACCCTTTAAATTCTACCAACTTAACATTCTATATATTTCCTAAGTTTCTAAATACGGCGGTGAGAGTTCCAATTCTGCGGACTTTAGCACCATATACTTCTATCCGTTAAATTGCAGCATCCACCCAATGTTTCATTACTCCATCAAGCTTCTTATAATCCTTGCTTGCCTCTTGCCCAAAAGATATCTCTACCATTAGTTAAATAACACTTCATTTGAAATGTTAGCAAAAGGATTATGCGATTGATCTCCCTTTATCACTTCATTAGACGGTATTAATCTTCCAGGTATCTTCGCTACCCTTGAATTCACTTGATAATAATAAAATTTTTCTTCTAACATCTGACGTTCTTTAACGATTGTTTAATAGACATTTTTTATCTAAAATAATCTTAGTGAGTTTGTTATCATTTAATATGTAAATTGGCTCACCGGTTGAGTTTGCTTCCTGTATCAAGTTTGAGAATGATTGTTTCGCTTCAGTAATTGACTTTGTTTTACATTTAAAATTTTATACAGAATCGACAGCCCTTTCTGAGATAAATGTACAAAAAAGGAGGACTACAGAATGAACTTCTTTATATTATTTGACATTATAGGCTTAGCACCGAATTATTGGATTTTATTATTTACACAGTTAAGTGTATCAACAATAACATCGCTATATTTTTCAGTTAGAACCGCTAAACAAACTTTAATGTCCTCAGGCTATTCAGTGGCTTTTTTATTTCAATCACGCAACCTAACATTTCAAAAATTTAATAATCCATTACTTTCTGTATCTCAACGCCAAACAAGCGAGCAGATGATGACGATGCATCCGTTGAGAATGAAATTTGAACGGGTTCATTGGTAGTAACAGTGGCTTCGATTTCAACTTTAACCCACGGTTCTTCGGTTTCAATAGCAACAGGTGCGATAATCTGAGCAATAGTCGTATCACCCTTAATTGAACAATTTAGTTTGCTATCAACATCTTCTTTATGTAAGGTTAAGATGACTTTTATAGCGCCCGTATAGCTCTTTAAATCAAATCGATAACTAAATGCGCCACCTGGGTTTGCTTGACGATATGTTTTTCCCTCTGCAACTCCTATTTCTGATTTATGCTGTTCAAGGTGATGCGTATACTCAGAATTATTCCCATCAAATAGTGATAAATCAACAAGTGATACGGTCCGATTCTCATTATTAACAGCGAGCATCTCTTGTGCATGCCTAATTTTATAATAGATGCCATATCTCTCATTATGTGCCTGATAATATGGTGCAAATTTTATTTGTTCATCAACATTATTAAGCTCAATTTCAAATAGTCTATCTGGACTTGAAAGTATTTGATAATCTTCGATTAATGCCTCTGGGCAAAAACTCTTTTTCTTTAATGTTAAGTAGTCTTGATAAGTAGTCTCTTGTGTCCCTACCCTTACAAGTATTCCATTAGGATGATAGGCATCAATATTCTCCTTCCCTAAACGAGAACTTAACACGTAGGGGCCGTAAGTAAATGCTACATAAGCTGGATTATCATGAGCTGCCGATACCGCTAACTTATACTGCCAATTCATTTTTATAACGTCACCATCCATTACAGTCGCTAACCAATAGTCTTCATTCTGCATCGCTTGCTTTTGATCGTTCATTTCAAAATCCTGTTGCTCAGCCCAATTTGGTAGCCTTAACTTCAAATTAATCATTCTCGTTGGCTTCTCTGATTCTATAGCCTTCACATTAATAGACACTTTACCCACCTTCCGATTAACCACTGTCTCGAAATATAAATTATGCTCGCGTGCGTAATAAGTGTTTGAAAAATAAAGATTCATTAGTAAGGTGTTCGCATCATTATCATAGAAATAAATACTTTCACTCAACTTGGTAAAACTTTCAATGCCCGTTCCAGTACAACACCAGAACTCATCGAAAGGACGGTTGTAGACTTTATTATAACCAACACCCATCGGTTGGAAATACATCATCATCCCTGTCTCAGGATGTTGCGAAGACAGAATAGCATTGATGTATGTTCGTTCGAAATAATCCAAATATTTCTTTTCATCCGTTATTTTAAATAGTTCTTTAGAGAGTCTCAACATATTATAAGTATTACACGTCTCACACGTGCAATCACCTTGTCGATTTTCGGCATCATAATATAGCTGATTCGCTTGATGAAAATGTTCGCTTTGACTATTTCCTCCAGTAACATATGTGTGATTATGTACAACAATTTCCCAAAAATTGATAGCAGCTTTCAAGTATATCTCACGATTTTCTAGCAAAATTGGGTTCAATGCTAAATATGCTTCATCTCCCAGTAACTTATCAATCGCTTGATAATGTTTCAATGCACCTAGAAACTTAGGAATGGTTGTGTTGGCATGCTTCTCGGCTAAGACATCTTGATCATTCGAGAGCTCTTCAAACAGCTCAAATTCATCGAAATAGGTTGCTGCCTCAAAGTGACGATTATCATTCGTTAAATTAAACAAATCATACAGAGTAGCATTCATTGCGCCATACTCAATGGTCAGTAACTGATTCCGATTGGGTAAACGTTGCATTCGATGATACACATACAAACCGAAAGAATTGGCAAGGTCGAGTGCTTGCCGAGCTACTTCATGATCAATATCTGCTAAGTTTACGTGCGTAGCAATTAGGCCTGCTAACACCTTATCCAAGTTATACCAAGGAACCAACACATTTTCTCGTTCTTCCTGATTAACTTCATAACCTTCAACTTCATCGAGAGCGATTTCTCGAAATGCTGAAATATAACCTGGACTACCCTCAGAATTTGCTAGAACATAGGTCAGTCCGCTGATTGCAGTTGTCAATTTCTCAAGTAATTCATTTTGAATTTCAGTTTGATGGCTCTCAACGATAGCTTGAGAGAGTGCCGTTAGAAAATGTCCAAAAAAATGCCCCCTGAAATTGATTTCATTACTTCGCTCCCAACCTTGGTACCCTTCAGAGGTAATCGGAGTTAAATTAGCTGTTCGGTAAAACTCATACAAAAAACGTTTAGCATCTAATGATAACAAATAGTCAACAGTATGTTGTTGTGCTGTTAGTAATTCTGAATCATTTAAATATAAATCCTGTAGCGAAATATTGTGCATTACCTTTCTCCTTTTACTTATTCTCTCAATCGAGTCATTATGGCTACTCTGGTTATTAATGAATTAATGATGCACGGATGCTACTCTGCTTCAATTAATTGAGACAACCAAACTGCTATCTGATTATTGTCAAAACCACTAAAACCTAGCGTTTCAGCACCTATTACATCATCCCACTGGTAGTAAAAGTTTCCCTTAATCTCAAAGTCTTCAAATTCTAAGTGTGCGGTACCATTATCCCAAATACTGATGTCACCTATATAATCCGCTGTGTCAATTGAGTCAGAATTCGTCAATTGCTCATATCCATAAGCTTTATCGCCCTCAATTAATAGGAAAATCGAACGCTCTTTCATTCCCGAAATCTCTAATTGAGTCGTGTTCCACATATAAAGCCCCGAAATATTATCTAGTTCTGCTTCAAACAACAGCTCTTCCCCTGCATAGCGTTGCGGTGCGACACTTGGCCAACCCTCATCATTAAAGATCAAGCGATGTACCCTTACTTCAAAGGTCTCTCCACGACCTGGAAATCGTGTATGAAAGACAATATAGCTTTCGCCGGTTGCTTCATCATAATAAGCAGAGTTATGCCCTGGAGACATATAACCTTTATTCATCACACCATCCTGATAATCCCACAACATATTCCCTAACAACTTGGTACCATAGGGTGCAATTGCCTTATCATCAAAGAATGTTCCAGTAGCACCTTTCGCATCAATCATCTGATTACCTGTATAATCAACATAAGGGCCATCAGGTGCCTTGGAGCGTGCGACACGTATATTGTAGCCATCTGCTTGTCCCAAGCCACCATAAGACACAAATAAATAATAGTATCCAGTCTCTGGATTATATAAAATATATGGCGCTTCGATTCGACTATGATTGCCCCCTAATAATTTAGTGCCATAATCATAGTTTTCTGCAAGTGGCAAACCCGTTTCTGGATTTAATTCTAAAATATAAATACCACCTGAATACGAACCATAAGTCATCCACAATCGGTTTTCTTGATCAAAGAATACGTGAGGATCAATCGCATTCGGATGAATCGTCGCATCATATGCTTGCATATCTGGCGTGTAGCGCGAACCCGATTTCAAAAAACTTTCAATTTTCTGGTAAGGCCCTTCAATTGAATCTGCCACTGCAACACCTAAAATAGACAGTGGACTACTTCCTTCACACAAGCAATAGTATAGGTAGTAACGCCCATCTGCTAATTGAATAATGTCACTCGCCCAAAAGGTATCTGTCTTAGCATAGGCAAATTCTTCTGCAAATTCAAACGTAATATCTTCAAATAATGGACTAGAAGCAACATCATAAGAAAGTTGTTCCCATGATACTAAATCCTGTGACTTAGCAAAGTGCAAATGAGAGCCAATAACATAATACATTCCTTCTTCTGTTTGAATGATCGACGGATCGTGTACGTTCACTTCCTGAAATTCCACAACCGGATTTTCGACCATCTTGTCAGATTCAGAAAAGGCTTCTGCAGAAATAATGGGTATATTTATTGCGTATAATACTAATAACTGACAGGCAAGCTGCTTACTTACTCGCTTAATTCGTTTCATTCTCAATGAGTTACGCTGAGATTTAGACAGCATTTTTTCTCCTCCAAACACGAAGTGGGATACACACGTATCCCACTTCATTAATTTTTAGTTTTCCTTAGAAAATTTCATCTAGTGCGTCTAAGTGATATTGATTCAATAATTCAGTTAATTCTGGTGCAATATCGGCTGGATTAACTTCGCCATTAATGGCTGCATTCTCAACATCTCCATACTCACCACCGAAGTACACTTCTTCCAACCAAGTTTGGAAACCAGGAATCACTGCCCCACCTAATGGAACTGGCTCTTTAACTCTTTCTAAGTAAGCAGTATAATAGTCATCTTGTGGCAAACGAGCTGCAACCTCATCCCATAGCGCTTGATTTTGAACAAGTGGTAAGCCCGCTGGCATTTCAAACATCAAACTTCCGTCATCATTCGTCAACGTATCAAAAGCTTCAATTCTAGCATTCCAACCATCCGAACCCCAGCCCATAAATTTCAATAGTTCATAGGCTTCACGAGGATGTTCTGTAGCTGAAGAGATACTACCGAAGTCTACAAAACCTGGTTTATGTAATGTCTCTGCAGATTCACCTTGTGGAACTGGATAAGGTACCCATTTAATTCCTTTGTCGATAAATTCATCCGTCGCAAATAAATCTTTTGTCCACCACGCATCTAGCTGGATCGCAATTTTACCCGTACTTGCTGCCCACAGTAAGCGATCACCAAAGACTGCTTCTGCTTCATCCGTATCAAAGAATGGGGCATGTACACCTGTTCTGACAAATTCTGCCTGTGTAGTCAATGCTTCTGCCCAGTCACCGGTTAAATCAAATGTTTCACCATTCCATCCAAATTCACCTTTTGCATCTGATTGAACAATAGGTGCCATCGTCACTAATTTTGTAAAATCATTGTATCCGTAAATTCCTTGTTCTGGCACTGTCATTGTTTGCATTAGCTCTAGCATTTCGCTATATGTCCAATCAGCCGACGGCATGTCTTGATTAAGTGCGTTGAAAACATTCTCATCTAAGAACACAGTGTAAGGCTGGTAGGCAACTGCAGCTGCCAATTTACTCTCGCCATCTAAATAACCTGTTTCTTGTAAAGTAACCAATACATCCGCTGATTCCGGATCTGCTTCCCAGTACTCTGTCATATCTCCTAACCAGCCATTAATAATTGGGACATCGACGTTACCTTGATACCAGAATACGTCTGGTAAATTACCGGCAGCTGCTAAATTCGAAAGTCCGTCATTCCAAACTTCCTGATCAACCGTTACCAATTCTACTTTGATATTAGGGTATTGTTCCATAAACTTATTCGCAAGATATTCTTGTACAGAAAAATTATCCCACGAAGCATATGTCAAGGTAATTTCTTCAGTTGTCATTTCAGGTAATTCTTGGGCGTTGGCAATTGGTAAATTTAAATTTGTGAATGCTGTTATACCGGCTAATAAAGCAACAATACTTTTTTTCATAAGTTTCATTTAAAATTTCCTCCCTGATTTTATACAATTTTGTTATGTATTTGATTAACAACTCGCGTGTTAATCCCAACCCGACGACTTCAATGCAAGTAATTTATGTTCGCAACACTCCCTTATGTTTTCTACGTGATTATTCCCCAGTAATTCCTGATTTATCAACACTTTCAGTGAAATACTTTTGCAAAATCGCATAAGTAATCAATAGAGGAATTAATGTAATCATCGTACCCGCAAGTGTAATCCCTTCATTTATCTTCATTGTACCGCCTTCAGTTACGGGATACATTGCTTCGTATGTCGTGGTGAATCTTTGTAAAGCAATAGGTAAAGTCACCCAGTTACGTCCCGCGTTCGACGTTGTGCCTGCAATATACAGATTGACTAAATATGTCTCATTCCAATACCAGACCAACGAAAAGATAAACACGATTATTATAGCTGGCACAGCCATTGGTAAACCAATTCTCCAAAAGTTTGTCCATTCACTTGCGCCATCTACCTCTGCTGCTTCATATAACGATTGAGGAGTTTGACGGAAAAATTGGTAAAATATTAGGATAAAAATTGTACTTTTAATCCCTTGGCCTAAGGCTGCTGGAATAATAAACGCATACAAGGATCCTAATAAACCTAAGTCGTTATAAAGGACATAAGTCGGCATCATCAAGACCTGCGGCGGAACGATAAAACTAAACACCATTAAAAACATCAGTAATTTCTTAAATTTAAAATCAAAGCGTGCAAAACCATAACCTACAATTGAAGTCACGATTACTTGAAAAATCGATGGTACAAAAGAGATGACAATACTCCCTAGCAGCGATTCTTTTAAATTTAGTACCGAAATAGCTTGTCGATAATTATTCAAATATAATTCACTCGGTAGCCATTGAATAGACGTATCTAATAGATCGCTTAAAGACTTAAAACTAGTAGCCACCATATAGAAAATTGGATACAGGTAAACAAATCCAATGGTTAATAAGAGAATATAAATGACACTTTGAATCAACCAACCTTGTCGATCATTGGTCCCTAACAAAAGTTTGCGAAAACGCACCAGTTTGGGTTGAAGACGCTGCTTCCAATCATATCGAAATGATTGCTTATTCTTTTTCATCGATTGACTCTTCTGATTCATCTATATCCTCTCCTTTCTTGATACTAAATAAACTTTTTTGATAGTCAGAAGGTGCAGAATCTTTACGGAATATTACGCGATCTCTGTTCTTTTTAGCTGAAGTATCTCTAAACAGCCAGAACAGAATCCCTACCATGACTAATATGATAACCGCATACATCCAAGCCATTGCGGAAGCAAAACCGTAACCTCTGGTTGCCGAAAACATATTATTATAAATTAAACTAATAATATTATTCTGACCACCACTAGATAATGTAATCAGTGTATAGACTGAGTTAAGTAAAATCATTGGTTTTAGAACGGGCAACGTGATTTTCCAGAAACATTCCCAAACTGAACCACCATCTATTTTGGCTGCTTCATACAAGCTCTTATCAATTTTCTGTAAACTAGCTAAGAAAATTAGTATTTGAACGCCTGAGTACCAAAGTATGATCACAATTTCTGAAAACAAACTAGTGACTGGTGTCGCTAACCACTGAGGTAGAAATTGATTAAGAATATTACTTAAGGAGGCTGTATCTAACATTGGGATACTCGATGCACCTTGACTAATTAATTGTTCTAATACTGGTCCAGAAGCAATTATTACTGGTAGAAAAAATATCGTTCTAAAGAATCCTTTAAATTTTATCTTCGCATTTAGCAGCAGTGCGATAATCAATGAAAACACGACAATAACAGGTACCCTTAAAAGAGTACTCACAAGAAATGAAAGCAATTCTTGAACAAAGAACATATCTTTCAGCCAAACATCTAAATAATTATTGAAGCCTTCAAAACGAAATGCTCTACCCGTAGGTCTCAATCGAATGGTATTCAAACTAAACCAAAAAGATTGTAACATTGGCCAGAATACTAAAACTGCAAAACCAATCATCCAAATAGCTACAAACAAATAACCAATGCGTGCTTTACGTGATTGGATACTTTTTTTATGCTTGCGTTTCATCAATTAATCCACCACCTTATAAGATTGAGCACCTATTTGCTGACCTTCAATCATCACTGAGTAATCATTAAAATTCACCCATATGCTGACACCGTTATCAAAAGTAACTTGAGAAATTCCATCTTCTCTTCGGTAAGCAACAATTTTACTGTCTGAAATGTGATGATGAAGTTCAGTTAATTCTTGATAACGCTCAATAATTTCTTCACGGTATGAGCTAAAGTTAGAACTAAAGATATGCGATAAATTGGTTTCTTTTAATAAACTAGAGTCTTCAAATGTAAGTAGGTATGAAGGATTCACTCCGGTTTCTACTAACTTTAAGAAAAACTCATTGGCATTCGATTCAAAATTAGAATAAGTGGCGTATAAAGGTAAAGCACCTCTGAGTGCGATTGCGAAGAATGGAACTTCTTCCGCTTCAAACACATACCCTGATGAACTCATAGGTAAATTATAAATACCTACTGCATATTGCCAATAAGGTTGTAATGGCATATCTAAAAGCAAGGACTTATTTCCGACTAATTCACTAAAACTATTAATATATGACGATGCAGAAGAAACTCGATCATAAGTTGTTCCTTTTTTAGAATAAGAAAATACAGTATTTGAAATACCTGTTAGAGCCAAATTTTCTAACTCTGGAAAACTTTCCACTTTACTTGACAGTCGATTTACTGTTTCAAGCGGCTCTAAATAGTTAAAATATCTGAACACTTTTCCATAAACGATTTCGTAATGAACACGTCGATTAAATTTGTTCGCAATATTCGCTCCAACTTCTGTATTTAAGAATGGATTATATCGCAGTGGATCATCTTCAAAGAAAATTGGAATTTCTTGCTCGAAATCTTCTACTAATTGAAGTAATTCTCCTTTACCGCCTAAAGCTGATGCGACGTCAAATCGGTTCCTACCCAATGATCCGGATTCTCCATCCGCTTGCCAACCTCTGTAAATGGCTAAAAGATTCGTTAATCCAGCGTCTCCCAAATCAGACAGAATTTCATGCGCTTGGTTGAATGTTGTCATAGCGACTAATCGATGTCCAACCAACCCCGCTTCTAACTCCGCACCTAGAAAATCTAAGCGCATTTGAAAATCAACTGCTTTTGTTATTTCAGGTAATAGTCCCGCTTTTAACAAGTAATCTCTATATGCCTCAGCCAATCCCATCAAGTTAGCTGTTTCATCTTCCACAAAAGAGTAGCGTAACCTAATATCAAAATCATTTCTCTTATTCTGACGAACGACCATCGTTCCACTCGTTTGACTCGTCGACTGATTATAAAATTGACGATAAACAAATTTACTTGTCACCCAGTTATAAGGTAAAATGGCGCCATTAGGATAAGCCTCAATATAGGCGTGCCAATCTCCTGATTCAATCACACCTAGAAATCCTGCTTCTTTATCTTCATGAATCACACCAAATATTGGTGCAAATATATCATTCGGTTTCTGACTTGTAACCATATTAAACACTCGTGATAACACATACGGTTCATCAATTCCAATGTTGGCTCCGTAAACCATCTCTGAATAGGGTTGTTTATACTGACCTAAATGATCTTCAAGTGAAATAGTCGCACCTGAGCCATCAGGAATTAATAAGTACCCTGCTTCTTCATCCAATTTCGAATAACCTAAAAACGGATAGACATAGACATTACCAATTTTATATTTATCGGATTCTTCAATAATACTTGCTTGAGGAATTTCAACTAATAGATTATCCTCTTCTAATTCAACCGACAAAGTGAAACCAAATTCTAAATCAGGATAATATATTTCTGCATTGAAGCCTGTTTCAGTTTTTTCCACATCAATTGCTGGTTTACCGTTATACATATCTGCTTGAGAATAAACAATATTTGTATCAACCAAATATTCAATCACTACACTACTTTTGACAAAATTGCTCCAATTTTCATTGCTTTTCTCTGGATTTTCCACAGTAGAATAAAAAATGGCGCCATTATTTTTATTTCGAACAATAATGGATAAATTTTCTTCTTTCAAATACAAAGCTAATTGATCGGATTCAGCGATTTTAATATGTCCATCGATAGCGTCAACATCCTTAGCAATCACACTTGCACGACGCTCTATCATTTCTTCTCCTGTAACAAAATCTTCCAGAGAGATATTTTCTTCAATGGCAGGAGCATCTTCAATCACTTCGTCAACCAATTCGTCTACTACTAAATTATCAGTTGGTTCGGTGTTTTCTGGTAACACTTCGGTTTCGACCGGTAATTCATTGGTTACAATAGTTGGGGTGCTTGATTGATTACCACTGGTCTCGATAAACAAATAGATTGTTAACACCAAGACGAATATAACGAATATAATCAGTCGAAAATTCTCACGTATGATTTTTTTAAGATTCAAATCGAGCCACCACCTCTCTAAATATTGACACAATAAAACTAATCAGTTGATTCATTAGTGAATACACAATGAAAATGGTAATTGCAGCAATAAAAATTGCGAATGCTGTCAAGAATACAGTTCTGATGGTTTCTTTAAAGCGATAACCATTCAACTCTGTAATTGCAATCAACATTAAGCTTATTACCCAAGTCATCATAATCACATAACCGAACTGAATGATGAATTGCTCATTCAAAGTTAAACAGTTGCTTAGAATAAGTAACAGCCATTGAATCAGAATGTAAGGTCCTAAACTATAAACAAAACCATGCATTGTTTCTTTAAATGTTGCCTCACCGTCAGTGATGGTTGAAATCATATAAGTTGCGACTGAAATAAATAAACTTACGACTAAAATTATGAGAATGTCATTAATTAATGTATATTCTCCATCTTCAACCGTTCGAAATATAAAGCCAGCATAATATTTATTAATCACGAATGTTACTAATGCCATGATGTAAATAATAATGGCTGATAGATTACTCGTTTTCTGTTCGTGTTTAATTCCGTAAGCGCCATCAATAGGATGCTTGGCAAAATACGCTACAAATCCTAGTTCTTGAAAGGTTTTTATTTGCCGAACCTTTTGAGAAAGTGCGCCTAAAGGAGTCTTCCAGCCATATTTACGCCTCAAATATGACCACACTTTAACCACAATGAATAATAGGATTAAACAACCAATTATAGTTGTCATATTCTCCTTAAGCCAAACATTTCGAATTTCCCAGAATGAATCTGAGTAACCTTCAATATTTTTAGCCTGTCGAAAAGATGCCATTGCTTGATTGAATTCATTCTCACGATAATGTGCTTCACCAATCCCTAGATTCGCAAAGTCAAATTGCGCATTCATCTTTAGAATTTCTTCCCAATATACTTTACTTTCTTCATAATCTCCATCTTGATATAACTCTAATGCATTATGCAATGTCCTTGTAAATTCTGTTGGTTCAAACAGTTGAATTTCATTCTTTGTTTCATCTAAAGTTAGTAGTTGATTCGCTGAGTTAATCGCTATTGCTGAACCTTTACCTAATAGACCACTTCTTTGATAACCTGCATCTGGCCCGGCGAATAGGAATAGAAATTCTCCTTCACTCGTATACTCAAATATATAACCATTTTCTGTTAAGACATAAATATTGTCATAATTTCCAACTGCCACACTAGCTGGGAATGGAATATAATTTGAGTTTAGTAAATTTGCACCACCCATATTTAATTTCTTTAAAACATCATTAATCGTCTCATTAGCGGTAACTGTATAAATTAACCCTCGATGATCAATCGTTAGATTAGTTGCACTAGTAGGGGCTGTTCCAATCATCTTATCTAGTTGTTCTTCAGTAAATATCAATTTACGAAACTCTGTCAAAATTGATTGTTGAGCGATATTAGGTGCGAAGTAGCCTAAAAATTCTCCATCTGTTTCAGCATTCAACATGATAATCCCATTGTTATTACCTCGAGATAAGACATAAACATTCTCTCGATTATCGACTGACAATTTAGTTGGTGAGAATGTTGCGTTTTTACCAAACGAGACTGCTTCTGGACGTTCGAATTGATGGACTAATTCATCTTTTTCATCAAATACGAACACGATACCTGCCGATTCATCAGCAATATATAAGCGTCCATTTTCAGTGACAAACAAGCCCGTAGGATATTTAAATGCCTCATGTTTGATTTCTCGTTCAAACTCACCTTCAGCATTGAGAATAACGATACGTTGGTTACCTGAGTCTGCAATATAAATATAATCATTCGGTCCCAACTTCATATCAGTCGGTCTATTTAATGGCAGCTCTCCTACATAAGATATTGTTCGAATTGGCTCATAGCCTGTCTGTGTTTCAACATAATTACCGTAGCCATCTTGTGTATAGGTACGATAAGCTGTTTCTGCTTTTGCAACACTTGGAAAAAATCCAAGTATACTACTAGCAATTAGTAAAATTAAACTTATAAAAATCGCTTGTTTATTTTTATTCTGTATTTTTCTCATCTAATCACCTACTTAATTCCTGAATGATTCATCGTGTTCATTACATTGCTTTGTAAGATAATGAATAACACTAAGTTAGGTATAAACATTATTAGCGAAGCAGCTGCGGCAATACCTTGTCCTACAACAAGGTTAGTATTAGCAGCAAATGTGTTAAGATAAAAAGCCAATGTTCTTAATGAATCGCTTGTCATAAATAACTGTGATGTTTCGATGTTATTCCAGACTGCTTGAAAAACTAACAATGCTGCAGTTGCTAAAGCCGGCTTAATTAGAGGCATAATTACTTTCCAATATACGGTCCATTCACTTGCCCCATCCATCAGACTGGCTTCAATTAATTCATTTGGCACCTGATCAATAAACTGCTTAATTAGAAAGAGCGCTACTGGCATGGCTAGTAAGGGTAATATATGTGCCAGAAAATTATTCTCAAGACCTAAAACATTGATAATAATGTATCTTGGAATAGTTACAGCTGTTGGAACAAACATTAACGCTGTATTATTCAATTCAAGTGCGATTTTTTTACCTTTAAAATTTTTCTTAGATAAAACATAGCCCGCCATAGAAGTAATCAGAACGGCTAGTATGACTACTAAAATTGTCACTACCAGACTATTGAACACATATCTACTAAGTGGAATATTAGATATTTGAGATGCTTTCAATAAATTTTTAAAGTTTTCCAAACTGGGTTGCTTAACAAAAAATGTAGGAGGAAACGCAAACAATTCGTCCATTGGTTTAAAGGCATGATTCACAATAAAGATTATTGGAAGCAACATAAAGGCTACAAAAGGTGCCAAAATAATATAAAACTTTATTTGACTAACCTCAAATTTCTTAGGGTTAATTCCTATTTTTCGTTTGGCCATTTCATTCCTCCTCTCAATCCGTAAACAATTGTTTGGCTACATAGCTAAATAAGTAGATCATCATTAATAGTATGACTGAAATAGCTGCCGCATAGCCCATTTCATACCTTAAGAAACCATAATCATCAATGTGATTGACGATTAATTGACCAGCATAAGAGCCTGTTACTGGATTAGCGCCGGTCAACTGCACTCCAATCAATCCATTTGAGAAAGCTCCCACGATTGCCATGACAGCACCAAAGAACATTTGTGGGCGCATCGAAGGTATCGTAATATAAATTAACTCTTGAAAACGATTTTTAATACCATCAATAGCAGCAGCTTCGTATAATTCCTGATCCCCATTTAATACACCCGCTAACATCGCTAAAAAACCAACACCCATACTTCCCCATAATCCAATTAATATCATTATAGGTAGAATATAATCGGCATTAATGGTCCAAACAATGGGTTCCGTTATAAATCCTAGTCTTAACAATAGACTATTTATATAACCTGTTTCATTCCCACTAAAAATAATTCTCCAAACCACTGTCATCGCAACACCAGAAGTCATTGATGGTGAGTAGAAAATTAACGCTAAGATAGTACGTGGGACCTTAGGTAATTGAGCTAAAACCCAAGCTAACAAGAAGCCTAACACATATCCACCTGGGCCAACTATCAAAGCAAAAATGACGGTGTTTGGAATAACATATTGCATAAATACATCATCTTGCGTTAATAAGTTGACATAATTGGTTAAACCAATAAAATCTGGTGTTTCAATCGTATTAAAGTTCGTCAAAGATAGGAAAATCGCCACTGAAATAGGCACTACAATAAAAATTGTAAACATGGCAACATAGGGCAAGAGAAATGTAAGATTTGTACGATGTTCAGCGTGTTTACGTTTCTTTTGAGTCTCAGTCGTCATTTGATATTCCCTCCTCAACTAATAATTGTTCAACATTCGGCATCTCATATGGCATCACCCACTCACCATCCACAAGGTATCCAAACTCTTCTAGTTTCCTTAGTACTTCACGATTAATTCGTTTAATCGATAAGTCGTTAGATTTCCGTAAGTTTTCACCATCAACTACAACTGAGGTATATAATCTACTTACTTCCCTTTCAACCATATAGCCACCTAATGTTCTTGGCACCTCAGCAATCCATTGCGATTGTTCTAGGATGACATTTTTATGACTCGTTGACCATGGTAATTCTGCAAATGCTTCTAAATTTGCTGTGTTCCACATGTATTCACGTCCATATGTGGTTTGCAGCAATACACCAAACTCAGTTTGGACTTTCGCAGATAACCACCATTGCATAAATTCCCATGCCTCATCTTTTCGTTCACTATCCGAAAACATAATTGAACTTTCTGCTCCCCCCGATGTCCAACGTTGTACTTCTCCTTCTTCATTTTCTACACCTGGAACAAGCGCTATGTCCCATAAATTTGCAATTTCTGGCGCTGCATTTAGAATCATTAGATAAGTTCCAAAGTCAGAAATACCGATCGGAATTGATCCATCTCTGAATTGTTGATAAAAACTCGGTACATCAACTGGTAAACTATAGATTGTAAATAAATCGGTCAGATCTCTCATTCCTTCAATGGTTCTATCCGTTGATAAGCCTGTTTCTAATATTGAATCGGTATAGAAATCGCCTCCGCTTTGGTAAATCATTGGCATTGTCCATGGAAATATTTTGAAAGATGTTCCTAATGTTGCGGTCGGATAGAAAGCACTCATTCCTCTTTGTTTTAACGCTGGCAGTAAATTGACTAACTCTTGCATTGTGTCAGGTATAGGCAAAGATAATGAGTCTAGAATATCTTTCCGATAAAACAACACGTAAAAGTTCATCGTTTCAGGCATCGCATAAACAGATTCACCGATGGCTGCTGGAATTAGTAGGTTTTTCGAATAATTTCTCACCGCCTCTTGAAAGCCATCAAATTGCGTTAAATCAGCTAGCGCGCCTCGAATAGCCAAATCAAATGGCAAGGCGTAACCTACCCCTAGTGCGACATCTGGTTCATTACCTGAGCTATTTGCCAAAATTAATTTGTTCTGATCAGGCATAAGGGATAAATCAACTTGAATGCCCGTTTCAACCGTAAAACTTTGGTCAATCATTTGTTGCATGATTTCGATATACTGACGAGGTCGATTTACCCAAACTTGAAGATTATTGGAATCATTCGCTACATCGTAATCTTGAGATGAAAACGATTGAAAGAAGCGTTGATAAGAATTGCTAATACCTTCAATAAATCCAACTTGCGATATTTGAGGGCTTTCTGTTTGATGAATCACAATTTCATCAATTGACACACCATTATCAGTTGCTTCCTGTAACAATGTAGCTAAATGCGCAGTGACAGAAGCACCACCTTTAGCTAATTCATTCCAACGATTGCCAATTTTACGTGGGTTTTCTCCTAAATCACGCAATTGATTTTCAGCTAGTTTTAATTGTTGAAAGGCTCCTGGAGTTGCATCAATTTTAGTCAATGCGATCACTTCATCTTGCAATAAGGCTAATTCATCTGCCCATTCCAATAGTTGTTCGGGTATACCCGGTATATAATCTCCTAAATCAATATCTCGATTAGTATCAACACTTCCCCCTAGTAAATTTTCAATTTGTAAAGAAAGCGTTTGAATATCTTTGATTAATGATTCCGTTCTTTCCAGAACATGTTTCACTGGATTCAATGTGATCTGGAAGCTCAATTCATTGATACCCTCTTCAAAATATATTGGCAAATCTGATTGAGTGCTTTGATTAATAAACGTTACAGCTTGATAACTAGCGCTATAAGGCAGTGCTTGATTAATCAAACTTTCTGAGGGAATTTGACCGTTTAAACTCACATTGATAAACACCGGAAAATCAACTCTCGCATCTTGTTGATAGTGTAAACTTACAAAATAATAACCGGCTGTGGGTACTTCAACTTGATAAATGATCTGGTCATTAGCATAGCGAAACGATGCGCCATCCAGAAAGTTTAAAACGCGATATTCATTACTATAAGGCGTTAAATTATCATTAAAAGCTGTTCCAGGGCGTATGCTAGAACTATTCTGTCTGTAAACCTCTTCAGCTTGAATCGTAACATTCACATCACCAGCAACTTCTACGATAGGATCCGACTCAACATTTAGCACAGGAACGTCATTCTGTCCTAATAAATGGATTGTCAAAAGATTAAGCGTACCTTCTGTACTTGTTAGTTCGATTTTATTCGTACCTGCTTGTAATGAAATTAGTAAGGGTTCATTATGATAACCATTACGAGCAGTCAGGTATGAAGTCACTGCTTGATTCACTTTATGAATATCTGGAGAAATTTCGTTATTATAACGATCTCTTTGAACTTCTTTCACGCGTTGCCATAAACTTTTAAATTCTAGGTTTTGCATTTCTTGGTACTGCATCTCTCCATTGACTGTCATTTCAACTGAAACCGGGAGAATGCTTTCAGTGACATCTTGATAAGTCAATGCCATATAATATAGACCTGTTGCTGGTGCTTCAAGTTCAACTTCAATCTGTTGAAGATTTTCTAAAACCACCGCATCATTTTTTATGTTCTGTTGTGATATGGTAATTTCTGTTGCTTGAAACGTTATTTCATCTTGTTTATATACTTCTTGCCCCTCAGATAATCTATCCTGAATAAAAGCATCATAACTTTGGGTCATTGCGATAGATTGTGCAGCTACAGAAACATTAGATAAGGGTAACACAGTCATTGCGAGTAAAAAAATTGATAAAACAATCGTCGTTTTCATGGTGCTTAATGTTTTTATCATTGAATCATCACCCCTTTTACTATATGATTGTTCACTTGACGCTGCTTTAGTAAAATTAGACATCTTGTTTAATCCCCCAGACTGTCATGTTCTGGCCTGTTCCAGCGATTACTAATCGTCCTTTTGAATGTCCAATTACTTTCTGTAGATATATTCGACAAGAAAACTCAATACCATCTAATTGAATTTGCAACTCATTCTCAGTATTTCTTGACCAACTACCGTCTTTATGTCCTCTTATCTGCCCATTTTCATGTAAATAGATTGCTTGCGTTATTTTTACTTCGTCTTCATTTAAAGTTCCATGGTTCAACCACTCGTATCTTCCGACAAGCTCGCCAATAGATAAAAAGGTTTGTTCTATATCACCCAGGTACTCGAAAGGTAATACAACTGGCCATCCGTCTGCCGTCATTAACACTTGATGGATACGCAACTCATGTTGCTCATCTTTTCGATCGAAACGTGTATGGAATAAGATGAAGTCTTTTTCTTTAAAATGAATGAACGAATTATGTCCTGGCGATTTATAGCCAGGTGTTATTTCAGTTAATTGATAATTCCCCATTAACTTTAACCCATAATCTTCGTTACGATCTGCTGGTTGATAAATTGCTTGTTGACCCAACATATCATAATAAGGTCCATCTGGTTTTCTTGATCGAAATACGCGCATATTATATGCACCATCTCTCCGAAGTTCTCCATAGGTCATATATAGATAGTAATAATCATACGCTTTATTGTATATAATATAGGGACCTTCACCGGACTGATGATAGCCACCCACTAACTTTTTACCGAAATAACGATCTATCACTTGTCCGTCAGAAGTTAAAGAGTCAATCCCTGGATACTTCGGCAAGGCTGTATGAATATCTAATTCAAGTATAAAAATCCCACCTGACCACGAGCCATATACCATCCATAAAAGTCCCTCTTCATCAAAGAATACACTTGGATCAATGGCATTCGGCGCATAGTCTGAATTATATGTCATACCTGCATCCTTTACCCAATTCTCACTAAAGCTAGCTACTTGTCCACTATCGATTAAATGTTGCAAATGCGTATATCGATAGTTAATGTTCCGTTCGGACTTGTCAGTTGCATCAACTTTAGTAAAACCTGAATAGACAATTGTATCTCCATAAATAAAAGCGTTCTCAATGTTTGGTGCTACAGCAAAACCTATCGCAGACCTTCTCCAAGTTGAAGAAGTAGAATAAAAATATAAATAAGCACCTTCGGAACCATCTTGATTTCGATAATAAGGATTCCAAATAATATCTGGCGCCCAAAGACCGTATCCACCTTCTGTATCCGCATCATCATAGCCAGCCCACATAAGTGAGCTAGCTAAATTTTCAACTACATTACCTAATAAATAATTTTCTTCCATTGCTTCATATTCTGTTCGATGTGCAACTTGCCAATTGATTAAATCGTTTGATTTGGCAGCGGTTAGATGCGTACCAAATACATAAACTGTTTCTTCAACTTGAATAACAGCCGGGTCATGAATTGATAGCCTAGTTTTTGGATAGGTTTTCCAATTGTTTAACAGCATTAAACCTAACTCCTTTAACAATTAAATATTATGCGATACTCAAACGAATAACATTCCAAGATAATGGCTCTAATGTAGCACTTACTTTATCGTCATCTAAAGTAATTGCTTGACTCTGCGTTGGATAAACGCGTTCGCAATCCTTATCATTGATATCTTTAATACCAAATCCACTCATCTGACTGAATTCAATCACAGATGTTACGTCAATTTCACTAATCAATGCTTCAAAATTGATTGCTTCTGATTCAGAGCGATTGACTGCAAAAATAACTAACTCTTGTTGCTCTTCATTTAATACTGCTATTGACTCTAAATAAGGAACCTCTTTAAAATCTTTTGAATCATAGCTTGCTACATGAACATTCGGTGTTAAAGCAATACCACGACCAAAGTCAGACACTTGTTGAAACGGATAGAAAATAGTCTGTTTCCAAGCTCTACCATCTTTTTCAGTCATAATCGGCGCAATAACGTTCACTAACTGTGCCAAACAAGCAATTTTCACACGGTCACTATTCTTTAATAGCGTAATTAATAAACAACCAACCAGTAATGCATCTTCAAAGTTATAAATATCTTGTAGAATTGGCGGTGCAACTTGCCATGGTTCTGTATTATGTGTTTCTTCGTGAGAATGATACCAAACATTCCATTCATCAAACGATAAATGAATTGTCTTATCACTTTTCTTCTTAGCCTTAATATAATCTGCAATAGCCGTGACACTCTTAATAAAGAAATCCATGTCTAAAGATTTTGCTAAGTAATTACTTAAATCATTTTCTTGATTTCCGTAATAACGGTGCAATGATATATAATCCACATACTCATAAGCTTGATCTAATACTTCGGCTTCCCAAGAAGCAAATGTTGGCATTTCCGTACTTGAACTCCCACATAATACCAACTCAATAGAGTCATCCACTAATTTCATTAATTTCCCAGCTTGAGCTGCTAATTTCCCATAATCTTCAGCCGTTTTCTGGCCGATTTGCCACGGGCCATCCATTTCATTCCCTAAACTCCATGTTTTAATTCCAAAGGGTTTCTCACGACCATGTTGTTTTCTCAATTCGCTTAATTCAGTCCCACCTGGGAAATTACAATATTCGACAATTCGACGCGCGTCGTCAATCGTTCCTGTTCCTAAGTTAACTGCCATATTAACTTCAGAGTTTACTTCCTCTGCCCATTCAATAAATTCATGCAGACCAACTTCATTAGTTTCGATTGTTTTCCAAGCTAAATCTAAACGACGAGGTCTGTTCTCTCGCGGTCCAATACCATCTTCCCAGTTATAGCCTGACAGAAAGTTTCCACCAGGATAACGCAACAAAGGAACGTTTAATTCTGCTACTAGCTCCTTCACATCATCGCGGAATCCTTGCGGATCTGCAGTTTCATGTTGTGGTTCATAAATCCCTTCATACACACACCGTCCCATATGCTCAACAAATGAGCCATAAATTCGTTTATCAATTTCAGAAATTCGATAGTCTCTTGAAATCCTCATCTTTGCTTCCATTAAATAAAGTCCTCTTTTCTAGATATTATTATTTCATTAACTTGTTTGAACATATAACGAAACTACACTCATTGGTGGAACATTAACTGTTAGTGTATGATTATCATTTAAATTAAAGTTTGTAAAGTTTGTTTTGACTAAATTGTCTGGATTTTCAAAAGTGTTATGTTGATCCATCTCGGTACCTACTAAAGCTTCCGCAATCACTGAAGACACTTGAGCATCTCTAATGTCAAAAGTTATCTCATCTGAATGATTTAAGTCATAATTACAAATCGAAATTGTAAGTACATTCTCTTTTTTCGAAATGGTGTAATCTGTATGTTCCGATCCCAATCCTGTCGTATCAATTAGCTCAGCATCCATATGATTTTTATATAAATCAAACACGTAATAGGTAGGTGTTTTAATCATTTGGTCACCTTTTGTTAATAGCATTGCTTGTAATACATTAACCATCTGAGCAATATTTGCCATATGTACTCTCTCATTATGGCGATGGAAAATATTCAATGTTAAACTAGCAATCATTGCATCTCGAATTGTATTCTGCTGATATAAAAATCCAGGATTAGTATGTGGTTCTACTGCCAACCAAGATCCCCATTCATCAACAATCAAACCAACTCTTTTATCAGGGTCATACTTGTCCATAATTGTACTGTGTTTTGTAATCAACTCATCCATTTTTAAAGCGCTATCAATTAATGAAAACCACTCTTCTTCTGGAAACCCTGTTGCTGGTCTTTTATTTTCCCAATATGATGCTAACGCATAATGGTGTAAACTAATGCCGTCCAAAAAATGGCCAGCATTACGCATCAACACTTCCATCCAATGATAATCATCAACGTTAGGTCCACAAGCAATTTTATAGATCCTATCTTGAGAATAATGACGTACGTAAGTTTGATATTGTCGATAGAGATCTGCATAATATTCTGGACGCATATTTCCACCACATCCCCAGCTCTCGTTACCTACACCGAAAAATTTAACTTTCCAAGGGAAATCTCTTCCGTTCTCACGACGCCAATCCGCCATTGGTGATTGCCCAGGCATTGTCATGTATTCAACCCATTCAGACATTTCTTGGACAGTTCCACTCCCGACATTTCCATTAATATAAACTTCTGCACCAATTTGTTCACATAATTCGAAAAATTCATGTGTACCGAAATGGTTGTTTTCCGTTACGCCGCCCCAATTCGTATTGACCATCGATTTACGATTTTCTTTTGGACCAATCCCATCTTTCCAATGATATTCATCCGCAAAACATCCACCCGGCCAACGAATCACGGGAACTTGAATCGCACGCAATGCCTCAACCACATCTTGACGAATACCTTTTACATTAGGGATATTTGACTCTTCCCCCACCCAAACACCTTCGTAAACACAACGACCTAAGTGCTCCGCAAATTGACCATAAATATACTTACTAATCTTTCCTAATTGACGCTGTGAATTAATTTGAATTTTACTCATTTACTCTCTCCTATAGTATGTTTATTATTGCCCTGGTTTTCCAAACACAGGGAATCCATTTTCATCCCAAGTAAATACCTGCGCATTTGCATGACGATCTGGTACGTCTAGTGGTTCAATCTCCGTAACTTTTTCAGGTCTTGCATGATAAATTAACACATCCTTTTTCCCATCTTCACTTACCGTAAAACTATTATGTCCTGGTCCAAACAAAGAATTAGCTTCACTAGAAACAAATACAGGTTCTGGACTCTTGGTCCAACTTTCAGCATCCAATAAGTCTGAATTCTCCTCAGCCCAAAGTAGACCCATACAATAATTTTCATCTGTTGCACTGCCTGAATAAGCTATAAATACTTTTCCGTTTCGTTTTATAACTGCTGGCCCTTCATTGACCCAAAAACCAATTATTTCCCAATCATATTCAGGGATTGATAGCATCGTAATTTCACCTTGCAATTGCCAAGGCGTTGCCATTTCTGAAATGTAAAGATTTGAGTTGCCTTCTATTTCAGGATCTTTCTGAGCCCAAACGTAATACAATTTTTCTTGGTGTTCGAAAACCGTCGCGTCCAAACTAAAACTTTCTAGATGTGTCTTAATTTGACCTTTTTCAATCCACTTACCAGTTAACGGATTTTCATCAGAGCACTCAAGTGCATACATTCGATGTTGAAACGTTCCATCTGCAGTCTCTGCACTGCCAGCTGCTGCAAAATAGATGTACCATTTTCCTCTGATAAAATGAATTTCAGGAGCCCAAATCAATCTGCTCATCTCTCCTTCAACGTGAGCATTCCAAATTGTTACACATTCACCAGTCTCTAACTCATTAAGCGTCCGAGCGCGTCTGACTTCAATCTCCTGATAACCTGGTACTGATCCTGTAAAATAATAATAACCGTCTGAATGTTTATATACCCATGGATCAGCTCGTTCTAAAACAATCGGATTTTGATAAATAATTTTTTTCTGTGTCATACTATTCCCCTCATCTACATTATCATACTTAATACTTTAGTTAACCAAAGACTTGATTGCCTAATTAATACTATATTTTTTGTTGTTTTATAAAAAAACCAATGCAAAACTCAATCCTTGTTCAACTTATATGTCAATCATATACACATAAGTAAGCGTTGTCAATAACTTTATCGTTACTCTCTCTAAATTTATTTTCTTTAAATCAACGTTTTCATTAATCTCATTTTAATCCAAACAAACTATACAAACACTTATATAACAACACAAGAGACACTTATACCCAAATATTCCCTTTAGAAACACGAAAATGAACTTAACCTTGACATTAATCAAATAAAGCTTTATATTATATTTAAGTTAATAGAAAGAAAGTAGGTGACTTAATGCAATTAGATATTTCTGAAGCATCATTAGCAACGTTTGAAGCATTAGCAAGTGATGTGCGACTAAAAATTATCCAACTTTTATCTCTTAAAAAAATGAATATCAAAGAACTCGCAACAGAACTAAATTTAAGTAGTGCCATTATCTCTAAACATATCAAAAAACTTGAAGAAGCCGAATTAATAAAAACAGAAAGAATTCCAGGTGTATCTGGACTTCAGAAAGTATCAATTTTAAAAGTTGATCAAATTAATGTCGTATTCCCGACAAAAATTTACCCCTCTTTCGAAGTTTATGAATCTTCAATCCCAATTGGCCACTATACTGATTATCAGATTCAACCAACCTGCGGATTAGCGGATGATACTGATTTCATTGGTCAAGTAGATGAGCCTAGGTTTTTCATGGATTCAAGACGCATGAATGCAAATATTCTGTGGTTTACATCAGGATATGTTGAATATAAAACACCTAATTTGCTTAAAGAAGCAGACACTTTACAGCAAATTGATATCAGCATGGAGTTAAGTTCTGAATTCCCTTTCTCAAATGACGTTTGGCCATCAGACATTACTTTCTGTCTCAATGACATTAAACTTGGTATTTGGACTAGCCCTGGAGATTTTGCAGATACTAGAGGTAAACTCAATCCAGATTACTGGCCAGATAACTTAAATCAATATGGCTTACTTAAAACCATTCGAATCACTAAACATGGTACCTATATAGATGGGGACTTACTATCAGACATAACTATTGATGACATTCATCAAGGTTTCGAAGTCTGGAATCTAAAGTTTGAAGTAAATCAAGATGCTGAAAACGTCGGTGGATTAACGCTATTTGGTAAAAATTTTGGTAATCATGAGCAAGATATTGTTGTAAAAACTTACTATTCTTAGATTTATTTCGAGATATAGTATTCTTTCACACTCCATTCGTATTTACTCAATTCGTCAAATAATCAAAAACAGGCTTTGCTCGAACTCTTAGTTTTGAGCAAAGCCTTTTAGTATAGCGAACAGTTAAACGAGTTATTGCTTTTTCGACTGTTAATTGTTTAATTTTATACCCTGAAGTAAGCTTAGAAGATGTGAATTACATTGCTGAGGAAAATTTAACTGTTACACACTTTGATTTCTAAAATTATTAATATTTACACACACATAAATAAAACCCTGCCGTTAAATAAACAGCTGGGTTTTGTTTGTTATAAAGTATTTATATACTAAGTTGCGTTGGCATATCATATGCCTATCAAATAAATTAACATTTTTTCTAATTTATACTTGCTACACCTTCTTATACTTTTTCCCAATTACAAACGGAATAAAGAGTGACGTAATAATTGAGGCAAATAGTATTTGTGAACTAGCAGATGTGACAAATGGTTCAATTTCTGGGAATACATGCGCAATTGTTGGTGCCACGATTGTTGACACCCCAGCCACTGACATCATCGCAAAAGCCGATAAACCGTCATGTTTCAACCATTTAGTATCTGCTACATACAGAACTGACATTACCAACAAGAAAATGACAGTTAATAGGATTCCTGCACCACCGGATTTCAAAGCTTCCATAAAGTTCATACTTTGACCTAAATTCCAACCTAAAAATGGTAATAAGGCTCCAACTAATGGACCGAACAACTTGCCGAAAGCGGGATCAATATTCCCTAAGATAAAACCGATTATTAATGGGAATAGTGCGGACAATATCGGTGACCAATTAATACCCGTCAATCCTTCTGCTGAAAAGAACGTACTATAAATAATCATGGGCAAAATCGGCAAAGTCACTGACGTTGATAGACCTATAATCATGCCGTCTTCTTCATAACCGTATTCTTCTAAGATAGACAACTGCATAGCGGGATTGACACTAAACATAGCTGCTACAAATGCAACTCCTGAAATTCCCCAAATCCCTTGATGCCCAAATAAAGCCAAGAAAGCAAATGACAAAATAGTTGCGATGACGATTTTGACTAACAATAAGGCTCCTTGATGCTTTAATAGACGCTTCAAAATTTGAATGTTTATTCGTGAGCCTGTCGCAAAAGCTAATAAACCTGAAATAAGATTCACACCCGCACTACTAAACATCGCTTCAGTAAAACCACCTACTTTAAATAAATCAGGCCAAAAAGTATATAGCACCATACTAATTATTAGTGGAACGAGAAATGTTCCGGCTGGTACTTTATTGATTAATTTCAACATAAGTCTCAACTCCTCCATTTTATTAATTCTCATTGTATATTTATAACGCTTACATAACCAATTTTATTTCCTTTATATGCAACAGTTATTAAAAAGTTGCAAATAAATTATTAATAGCGGAGTAAGGTGCACAGAGTCTGTCATCTCAATCCCTTTAAATACTATCCCTACGCTCGATGTCATTAAATTCCGTCTATCAGTTTTAACTTGATAATACAAAACTACTTTTGTTGAACGACCACACGTAGCACAACGAAGTAGTCATACCCTAGCCGCTTGAACTGGAAAATCCCTCACAACCGTGAGACTTTGAATGCGACTACCGCCTTGGAAAAACAATAAGCTGGGCGAAGTATAAGCGGTGTTTATTCCTTATAAAACTCAAAAAGGCAAGCTCTAGCTCACCTCACAATATATATTCTATTAATAGATTCAGTTCATGCTATTACGGACTTTTTCAGGAATCATCACGACTTCAGGCGTTAAGTCTACTGGAATAAAAGTCGGATCGATACACTCTTCCCAATATTCTAGGTGCTTTTTATCAATCCAGTGACTTGAGGTTCCAACGTCTTGTCCACCCTCACCTTGGACAGAGTACCAATATAAGTATTCTTCACCGTTTAAAATTTCTCTGAAAATCGTTTCAATATACATCTTTTCGCCTTCTAATGTGACTAAGACATCTTGCATATTGCCATTTAGAAAGGCCAACCATTCATCGACTTGTTGGCTCTTACTAGGTTTTACTCTAAACCTTGTCAATTCTACATTCATCGAATGCTCCTCTTACTTCCATTCTTATCTTTCTAATAGACTAGATAAATCCGTACAAATCCAAGTCCTTTAAATTCCGTTTATTAGTTTTAACTTGATAATACATCAATATTTTTTTGAACTATCCTGCGCAGCTCAGCGACTTGTTTTCCAAAGCGGTACAAGGAGGAATCCATTGCTAATAATAATAGTCACTTGGTAGGACTTTGAGAGCAGCATAATATTTATAATATAGAATCTGTATTGCTTTGGATCAAAAATTTGAAGATAT
Source organism: Fundicoccus sp. Sow4_F4 (assembly GCF_052116145.1). Lineage (NCBI taxonomy): Bacteria > Bacillati > Bacillota > Bacilli > Lactobacillales > Aerococcaceae > Fundicoccus > Fundicoccus sp. Sow4_F4. Next base: position 282,864 of record NZ_JBQKLQ010000002.1, read on the forward strand.
GTTTTTCTTTTATATAGCTATTCACAAAAAAACTCCAACCACTTCCCTTTATAGGATAGCGGCAGAAGGTTTTTCATTTCATATGACTACAATATAATTTTCAATAACACTGGAATATACAGTAAATAAAGTAAGACTGAATAGCCTAAACTTGAAGCCGCAAATTTCTGGTCCGCTTGATAAGAACGCGCTAGAATCGGAATAGAATTCTGCACAGGCATAGCTGCTTGAATAATAAATACCGATAACATCAGAGGTGGCACGGTGACAAACTGGCCAACAGCCCAAACTAGTAGTGGTGAGATTAGATAGCGTCCCACCAAAACCCCAATAATTTCTTTATCCAAGCTCAGTTTAGTAATCCCAACACCATAAACAATAATACCAATAATAAACATCGACAGTGGTGTCGTTAAATTAGCCAAATAAGCTAGGAAGGTTGTGACTGACTCAGGCAAAGGCAACTGGATTAAGACCCAAGTCACTCCCAGCATAAAACCGCCGAGCGCTGGTGAGAATATCTTCTTCAAAGCAACCAGTGGATTAAATTGAACTTTCTCTTTGGTAAATTGAGGGTTGTCGCTGGCAATTAAATAAATACCCACTGTCCAGAATAAGGTCGTATTGACGATATAATATAACAAAGCAAAGGGAATGGCGCGACTACCAAAGATTGCATAATTAATCGGTAAACCTATAAAAATTGTGTTGGAACAAGTAAAGGCGGTTGAAAAAATACCACGCCTTGAAACAGCTACCTTAAAGACTTTAATATAAATAAAACTGACCACAAATGTCAGTAGCATCGAAACAAGTGGCACAATCGTTCCTTTGGCTAATTCCAGAAATTCTGCTTGCGTAAAATTACGTGTAATCGTCAGAAACATACTAGACGGCAAGGCAATTTGAAGTACCAGCTTAGAGAAAGCATCTCCAACGGTATCATTAAACCAGCCCTTGTAGGTCAAAGAGTAACCTAGAAACATTAAGACAAATATAAAGACAATATTGATATAGACTGTCCCCATGACGCCACCTTTCTTTGCTTGCTCAAGAATTTTCATACTTCATTATCTTACTATATAAGTAGGCAAAGCGCTAGCCGACACCACCTAAACAAAACAGCCACCTCCAACTCTTTTAAGTTGCGGTAGCTGCTTCATAGTCATATCCCCCCTTAAAGGGTCGTTATAATTGGCCCTTCATTGGTGATGATCAGCGTGTGTTCATATTGAGCCACGATGCTTTCTTCTGTATATAAGGTCCAGCCATCATCCGCTTGTTCCACTTCTTCTTCCAAGGTCGAAATAAAGGGTTCAAAGGCAATCACCAAGCCATCGACTAGTATCTCATCATCCCAACGCGAAAAGTAGTTTAAGACGTGTTCTGGCTCCTCATGAATCGAACGACCGATACCATGCCCCGTCAAATCTTTAATGACCGTCAAGCCATGACGACGGGCTGTATTATGAACGGCTTTACCCAGACCACTTAACTTAGAACCTGGTTTTGCTTTAAGAAGACCAGCATCGAAGGCTTCCTTGGCAACTTTACACACTAAATGCGCATGTGGATGTCCTTCGCCCACAACAAAAGAAATCCCCGTATCCGCGAAATAACCATCCTTAGAACCCGACACATCAATATTGACAATATCGCCCTCTTCAATCACGCGATCGCCGGGAATTCCATGGGCAACTTCTTCATTAATACTAATGCACACATTGCCGGGAAAATCATAAATTTCAATTGGCGCCGATTGAGCGCCCTCTCTTTCAAAATAATCTTTGGCTAAATCATCCAACTCTTGAGTCGTTATCCCCGGCTTAGTATATGCGACTAATTCATTACGAATCATGCCACAAATTCTACCAATTTCTTTTAGCCCATTAATTTCTTCTTCATTTTTTGCAATCATATAATCCCTCTTTTTAGTTTGTTTATCTTATTAATCACTTTTGCTGGAACACCGCCAACAATCGACAATGGCGGTACGTCTTTTGTTACGACGCTTCCAGCCGCAATGACTGAACCATGTCCAATCGTCACACCTTTTGTAATAGTCGCGTTTGACCCAATCCATACATCATCTTCTATGACGATTTTAGCTGGATGTAGAACGCCTCGATCTGCCGGTAACAAGTCATGGTCTAAAGTTGCTAAGACCACTTGGTGACCGATTAATACGTTGTTACCGATTTGAATGCCTCCTTGATCTTGCATATGCACATTCGCGTTAATAAACACATTTTCACCAAAGCGTATATTACGCCCGAAATCCATATAAAAAGGTTGCCAAATTTTGACAGACTTGGGAATATCATAATTTAAAACCCCTTGAACTATCTCATGCATTTCGTCCTCGTTTAGATATCCAGCGGTATTGGCCTCTCCTAGTCTTTTACGTGTATCTGAACTAATCTCGTTCATTAACTGACTTAAATCACTACCTGGCAATAAAGCCTTGCCTGCATTTAAGTGTTCTAATAATTCTGTTAACATCCTTAGTCTCCTTACTGCATTTTATTGCGTACTGATTCTTTGACATGCTATAGTGAACCGTTCAATTAAATTGGCTTGTGTTATCTTTATGACTCTACCTAATTCTAACTGATAAATGGCTAGTTCGCCATATTTTTCACACAACACGAAAGTGAGGTAAAAGAAGTTACAATAAAAGTCAGTCAAGCGCATTGTCATCATTTTCTTGATATAATGGTAAAAATAAGCTTTAGGAGAGTGATCAGATGACCATTCAACAAACATACATCATGTTGAAACCAGACTGTGTCAAGCGTGGCATGATGGGTGACGTGATTTCACGTATTGAAAAGAAAGGTTACCGTATCGTACAAGCCAAATTGATGACACTTGATGCGCCTATCATTGCCGAGCATTATGCCCACTTAACTGACCAGCCTTTCTATCCTAAACTGGAACGCTATATGTTATCTGGCCCTGTCTTTGGCATGGTTCTTGAAGGTGAAGACGTTATTCGAGGCATGCGTGCCATGATGGGGCCAACCAATGTCTTTGAAGCAGCGCCTGGAACCATTCGCGGAGACTATGCGACTGATGTGACTTACAATCTCATTCATGGATCAGATACGCCTGAAACGGCTGAAGCAGAAATCAAGCGATTTTTTTACTGATTCGTAGATAAACGAACAAAACGCTCCTATGTTTAGCCAAAGCTAGCTATAGGAGCGTTTTTGTTCATATTTATATATATGTGTGTAGTTTAAATTCTTTTTTATATAAATGAGTTTAACGATTAATTAATTTCACTTATCGTTACTTCTTTAGTTTCTTTAGTTTCACTGTGTATTTCAATTGTTTTAATTGGCGAAGCGAAATAAACCGTGCTACTCATCGCTTTTCCATCAACGTATACTTCAATTGAAGACGTATCAATTAAAACTTCAACAACTTTAACTGGATTGATGTCCATTGAACGCTCATTAGTATAGGTTGCTTCCCCTGTAATCTCAGGATTCACATACTTTCTTGAAATCGAAACAACATTTTCTTCCAAGTTAATCGAGAAATACTCTTCTGTGTCATTCCCAATTTTAATCGACAGATCAGTTAATTCAGATGCTGATTCAATTTTAAGATAGTTAACCTTTTCATTCTCAATGAAGTGTTGCTCTTTAAACTCTTCTTTATCATCGCCCAAAGTTGATAAGCGATCGTAAAATTCAGTTGGAATTGTTTGAATTAATTTACCGTCTTCTACAGATAACACTCGAGGGAATGTCATCATACCTGACCAACCATGTTGTAGTTCGTCCAATACGTTAGTTCGACCCCACATTTGTTGCCAAGCCACAATGATTCTTCGTCCTTGATCATCTAGACACGTTTGAGGCGCATAATAATCTAGCCCATGGTCAATTTCGTGGTAGCTTTTCACTTCGAATGAAAGAGTTTCCCAATCGACTTTTCCTAAGAAGGCTATTGATGAATTTAGGTTTTGATATTGATTCCCTTCCATCGGCATGTTCATTGGGCTTAACACAAGGATGTCTTCTCCGTCAATTTCAAATAAATCAGGACATTCCCATATATTGCCTAATTGATCATTTCCTTCAAGAAGCACAGACGCTTGTGACCATTCGATTAAATCGCTTGAACTAAAAATAAATATTTGTCCTTGAGACTTCTGTTCATCCAGCGTTTTTGACGCAACTACTGAATAATAGGTGTCTCCTCTTTTGAAGACTTTAGGATCTCTAAAGTCAACTGTCGTTCCTACTTCACCAAGATTTGCTTGATCAATGACTGGATTGTTAACATGTTTCTCGAAATGGATGCCATCGGTCGATGTCGCAATACATTGAACTTGACTGACGATTCCATCTTCCTCGTATACCCCCGTATACATCAAAACCAATTTATCATCTACGACGATAGCTGAACCTGAGAAACAGCCATTTTTATCATAGGGTTGATCGGGTGCGATTGCTATTGGAAGATACTCCCATTCAACTAAATCTTTTGATTTAGCATGTGCCCAGTGCATCGTATCCCACTTGCTATCATATGGATTAGATTGGTAAAACAAATGGTATTCCCCTTGATAATAGACAAAACCATTGGGGTCGTTCATCCATCCATATTCAGGCGCTAAATGAAACTTTGGTCTAAATTTTTCAACCATGTCTTTTTTATTATCTTTTACAAATGCGTTCGCTTTTTCCAATAGATTCATTTTTATTCCTCCGAGTTGCTTACGTATGCTTCATAATTTCTTTCATAAATTTCCATTAATTCTGGTAGATTCAATCTTTCTAATTCTGCTAAGTAATTATCCCAAGATTCATCGGTTATGCCACCAATAATCCATTCTGCTCTTTGTTGATAAATATATGGATTTAAGTCTGCAAGAATTTGATCAATTCTATTGGCATCTTCAACATTCATAAACATTTGAGGGAAGTTATAGTCATTTTCGATAAACTCTAAATAATGCTCATGCATTAAATCTAGTCTCCATTGCGCGTCATCTGGTGATGTCGTATACACTCCGTAATACTCATCTAGTACAGCTAATGGGCCACCCGCTTCTGTTTTTTGTCTTAGTTCTCCTGGTGCTGTTCCCTCTAATGGTGCATGTTGTAACATTGGCTCTCCTGCTTCGTTCGTGCCTAATGTAAAGATGTTCTGTTGCTCTTCATCACCATAAGTACCCCAGTTGTTCTGTACCGATTGGATTGGCTCATACATTTTATCTGCCCATCTTGCTGTTAATTCTAAATTTTTATTAGCACTTGTTACGACAAAACGACCTCTAAAGAATCCAAAGTTATTGGTTCTAGTCACTTTCTTATCTCCGTGTGGCCCTTCTAAAACTGGTAAAACATCATAGCTATCATTTGCACCAGTAACATTGGCTTTATCCCATGTGAAATATACACCGTATCTTTGATCATTTCCTTTTGAAACATATGAGTTCCAGTTCTGCTCAAAGACTTCTTCATCTACTAAGCCTTTTTGATATAATTCACTGATGTACTCAATTCCTTCACGGTAACTGTCGTCATCGGCAGTATAGTTAAGTGAACGATCATTATTGACTACTAAATGATTATCGTTATCCCCATCTCCACCGAATGCTGCTAATAGCATCTTGAAGTCTTCATTGCCATTACCATCAATGAAAGACATTGGGATTTCATCTGCTTCACCGTTTCCATTTGGATCTTCATTCTTGAACGCTTCTAATACAACCATTAAATCATCCGTTGTTTCAGGCATCTCAAGACCAAGATTGTCTAACCATTCAACGTTAATCCAAGCCATCCCATTGACTGTATGGATTGACTCTTTTCCTTCACCCAACTCTTCAATCCATGGGAATGAATACATATTTCCATCAGGTGCTGTTGCTAGTTCTTTATACTCAGGATACTTTTCATAAATGGCCTTTAAGTTAGGCATGTATTTGTCTACTAAATCATTCACTGGAACAATGACTCCATCTTCAGCCCAAGCTAATAGCTCTTTATCACTTGCTTCAGCATTGAACATGGCATCCGGTAGGTCCCCTGCTGCAATGGCTAAGTTACGTTTTTCTGCATAATCATCCGCAATATTATTCCATTCAATATGAACACCCGTTTCTTCTTCCAAACGACTGAAAATCAGTTTTTCATTAGGATCTGATGGTGCTAAAGGTGATGAACTCGTCATTAAATGTAATGTGACTTTTTCTTTTAGTGGAAATTCAACATTTTCTAATTCGTAATCTGCTGCTGATGTTCCTGAGCCGCCATTATTCCCACATCCTGCTAATAATAACGTTGCCGTCAATAACGTTGTTCCTAAAACAAATGGTTTCTTTTTCATATTAATTTTCCTTTCGAATATCGAATTAAATTTCTTTTGTTTATTTGAATTAACCTTTAATAGCTCCTTGAACGACACCTTCTTCAAAGTATTTTTGAAAGAAAGGAAACATAATCAGTAACGGTGCACTTGAAATGACAATCGTTGAATATTTAATCAGTTCTGCAATTTTCTGCATTTCTGCCATTGCAGTTTGAGACCCAATCATATTGGTTTGCGGTTGATTTTGGACTAATATTCTTCGTAATACGAGTTGGAGTGGTTCCAAATCCGGATTACTAATATAAATCATCGCTTCGAAATAACTATTCCACATGGCAACGAAAGAATATAAAAACACGACAAACATGATTGGCTTACTTAATGGTAAAATCAGTTTAATAAATACTTGAATGTCATTTGCCCCATCAATTTTAGCAGCTTCTAACATTTCATCTGGCAAGCCTCTAACAAAAACAGTGGCCAGTAATAGGTGACCTACAGATAAACATCCTGGCAGTATTAAAGCCCAGGGCGAGTTTAGCAAGCCAATATTCCTAATTAATAAGTAAGTAGGGACTAAGCCTCCTCCGAAGAACATGGTTATACCAAAGAAAATCATCAGTGGTTTTCTAAACATCAAATCTGGTCGACTCATTGGGTAGGCTGCTGTCATCGTAATTAAGACATTCATTACCCCAAAACCAAGTGAGTAAATAAATGAATTAATGAATCCTCTTAATATTGAAGAATCCGATAAAACTCTCATATAGCCATCTAATGTCCAATCACTGACATCTAAACTTATCCCTTGATTTATTAGAACTGTCGGGTCCATAAAACTTGCTGCCAAGATATAAAGAACGGGTAATAAGATTGATGCAATAACTAAGACGAGTAATAATGAATTGATTAACTTAAAGAATCGATCTCTTCCATCAAAAGCTACCGTTTTCATTTTGCAGACCCCTCTCTATTATTTATTCGGTTTACAATAAGTGTTGTCGTTAACAGCAAGATGAGATTAATCACTGTATTGAATAATCCTACTGCCGTTGAATATGAATAATCTCCAGACTGAAGTCCAACTTTATAAACATACGTATCAATTATTTCAGACTTCGGAAGGTTAAGGCTCGTTTGCATTAAGAATGCTTTTTCATAACCAATATTCATAATGCCACCCACTGATAAAATTAAGTTAATGATAATCAATGGTTTCATTGTTGGTAATTCAATGTGCATAATTTTCTGAAGAATCGTTGCGCCATCAATTTCGGCTGCTTCGTATAGCTCTGGTGGGACTCCTGATAAAACAGCCGTATAAAGTAATGAAGCCCATCCCATTCCTTGCCAAATGCCTGAGAAAATATACAAAGGTCTAAACGAATCCGGATTAGTTAGGAAATTTGGTACATTTATGCCCATTGAGTCTAGAATCGAAATAATCGGTCCTGATGAAGAAAACAATAGGAATATAATTCCGACGATGATAACCGTCGAAATAAAGTTCGGCATATAAAGAATCGTCTGTAAGGTACTTTTTATCTTTTGTGACATGATCTGATTAAGCATCAATGCAATGATAATTGGTGGGAAAAAACCCAATAATAATCCATAGATAGCTAATTTTAAGGTGTTTTCTAGTAATCTTGAAAAATTGGGAGATGATAGAAAATCTCTGAAATGATCAAGCCCCACCCACTGACTTCCAGTAATTCCTAGCATCGGATTATAATCTTTAAATGCTAAAAGAATGCCGTACATAGGGAAATACTTGAAAATTAATGTGATCAATACTGCAGGGATCATCAACATTAGTAAGTATTTTTGGTTATTGAGTTTCCTAAAAAAATTGTTTGGATTCTTCACTTTATTTACTTGTGTCACATTATTCACTCCTTTATTTGAAACGTTTTATTTTTAGTTCGAGAACTAACTTTTAATAAGTTGTTCCACCTTCCATGAACTTGCCGGGTATAATTCTTTGTTCTTTATAGTCTAAGTCTTTTATCTGCTTCATTAAAATTTCAAACGCATCGTAAGCCAGTTGTTTAACGGGTTGAACAATGGTTGATACTAGGTACTCTCGTTCATTACTCATTTTAATTCCGTCAAATCCGATTAGTTGATAGTCCTTAAGCACTTCTTTATTGATACTTTTTAGGGTCTCAATGATATTTAAGCCCACAAAGTCATTAATGGCGAATATACCGTCAGTATCTGGATGTTCGTTCATAAATTCTTTCAAATCCTCTGTAAAATCGACATTTGGTTCTAATAAATCAATGATATGATAATCAAGCTTATGTTCGATGCAATACGATTCAAAGCCTTGTTTTCTTTTCATCGTTTCGTTATAGACGACATTATGAGTGCCCACAAATAACAATTTCTTTGCGCCTTTTTCGTTCAAGATTTGAGCAGCTAATCTTCCTCCATTAAAGTTATCACTCGATACAATACTAATATCTTTATTGAAGTGACGATCAATACTCACAAATGGTAATGATCCTTCCATATAGGAATCGATATCTCGATAAGTAATCGCTATAATGCCATCAACTTTATTCTTTCTCAACATTTTGATGTAATTCAATTCATTTTCTTCATTATTATTTGAATTACATAAAAAGACATGATACCCTCGTGCTTCGGCAACTTCTTCTAGATAAAAGGCAATTGATGAAAAAAACGGATGCCATATCGTTGGGACTATTAACGCAATGGTATTTGTATGACTTAGCTTAAAACTTCTCGCTAAATTATTCGTTTCGTAATCTAATTCTTTTACCGCTCTTATCACCTTGTCATAGGTTGATTTCTTAACGTTTAGTCCGTTAAATACATTGCTAACACTACCTACGCTAACGCCTGCTAGTTTGGCTACATCTTTCATCGTTGCCATGTTTAGACTCCTTTCATTCCTTATTTTTGACTTTTTCTGCTAATTTATAACAGCCCTTAATGGCTGCTTCTCCGCCTAATTTAGGTAATAGGATATAACGCTTAATATCGTCAATGTTTAAATAGTCGCCTGCTAACTTTTGATAGCTCTCTTGTACTTTCTCTAAAAGTGAGTCTTTATTCATCACTCCACCACCAAGAATGATACGCTCCGGTCTTAAGAGATACGTGATATTATAGACTGCTTGAGCAATATAGTATGCTTCAATATCCCACTCAACACTCTGGGGATCTAAGTCATTGCCTTTTATCCCTGCTCGATGCTCTATGGCTGGTCCACATGCTAAGCCTTCTAAACAAAAATCGTGATATGGGCAAATCCCGCCTTGAGTCGCACTGCTATGAGGATGAACAATCATATGTCCCATCTCAGGATGCGATGCTCCTCCAATGAATTCACCATTCTGAATCGCTCCACCACCAACTCCAGTACCAATCGTTACATAAACTAAACTTGATAGGTCTTCGCCATGGCCAAAGTGATATTCGCCATAGGCTGACGCATTAACATCTGTCGTCCAATACATCGGTACATTAAACTCTGATTTTAATGTACCTAAGACATCAAAATCTTTCCATAACAATTTAGGGGTATTTGTAATAAATCCATAGGTTGGTGAGTGTTTATCACAATCAATTGGACCAAAGGAACCAATACCAAAACTTGATAATTGTTCTTTATACTTATTGAAAAAATGAATCACTTGCTCTAATGTTTCCACAGGATTCGTCGTTTCGATACTTATTTTATCTAAAGTTTGATAGTCTTTATTTCCAACTGAACATACAAATTTTGTACCTCCAGCTTCAATAGCACCATACAGCATTTAAAAACCTCCTTGGGATTTGAAACGTTTCATATTTTTATTATAGGACAAACTTTTCGTAAGTCAAGCTTTTTTTGCAAAGGTTTTCATTTTAATTTTACCGGTCTGAATCTTTCCTTTTTTAATCACTCTTTTTCAGCTGATTAATCGACTCATCAATATAATGAATGGTTTCTGTTCTTTCCTTTGCGTCTGGTTCTTCTGCCGGCACACCAATCGACAACACACACCAACAAATATGGTCAATTGGAATAGCTAGTTCATTTAATATCTTTCGAATGATTGGTTCATCACAGCGATTACGTATTTAATCCGTCCAAACGATCGCTAAGCCGAGGGCAGTTGCGGCTAAATAAGCATTCTGTACTGCTAAGCCAGTTCAATCTGGCTATAAGTATTGTCTCTAGGCGAGCTGATTAAAAGGATCGCTTGAGCTTTATAAAAACTGTCTCCATAACTGCTTAAGGCTCGGTCCAGTTTTTTAATTAAAGCTTGCGTGTGAACAAGATTTAATTTACGACTTTTTTGATTAACTGATGTTGCACTCATACGGGCAGCTTCAGCAATCTTTAACAAGTCTTCCTTTTTAACAGCGTTTTTGCTAAATTGTCGGATACTTTTTCGTTGACGTATGGCTTCGAATACTTCCATTGAGCTTCGACCTTCCCTTCTTTGCTTTAGGCAAAATACTTTTAAAATGTTATTAGCTCTTTCTAAAAAGCTACTATATACAAAAGGTCATGAGAACTCATCTTCTCATGACCTTTTTATAATGACGACTTTTAATTGCCATTCTTCTTATCCACTTTACAAAATATTTTGTTCAAATATTTCTAATTTTTGGGGATTAATGGCATGATTATATTCATTGTTTTTAAGCAAATCAGTCACCTTAAAAGAACTCTTTACTTAAGAAGCGTCAGTAATATTATGATTGCTTTAACTCTTTATATTCAACTTCGAGGCCTTTTCTTACACCTGGGCGCTCCGCGATACGTTTTGACCATGCCATTAAGTGAGTGTATGAAGCGATATCTAAAAATTTGTCTGAGCCTTCGTAAAGTTTGCCTAAGGCTAGGCGGCCGTACCATGACCAAATAAGGATGTCAGCAATGGTGTATTCGTCGCCAGCGATGTATGGGCGTTGGGCTAGGGTTTTGTCGAGTAGGTCTAGTTGGCGTTTGGTTTCCATCGAGAAGCGGTTGATTGGGTATGCTTGTTTTTCTGGTGCGTAAGCATAGAAGTGGCCAAAACCGCCTCCGACATATGGACCAGCGCCGATTTGCCAGAATACCCAGTTGAGGGTTTCTGTGCGGCCGTGAATATCTTGTGGAATCAGTTGGCCGTATTTTTCAGCTAGGTATAAGAGTATCGATCCTGATTCAAAGATCTCTAAGCGTGGTTCTTGGCTTTGGTCCACGAGGGCTGGGATTTTTGAGTTAGGATTGATCGCGACAAAATCTGAACCAAACTGGTCGCCCTCACCGATGTTAATTAAATATAAATCGTAGTCAGCGTCCTCTACGCCTAGCTCTTTTAGTTCTTCCAACATGATGGTGACTTTAATACCGTTGGGGGTGCCTAAAGAATACAGTTGTAAGGGTGCATCTCCAACTGGAAGCTTTTGTTCAAAGCGGCTACCTGCAGTTGGGCGGTTGCCACTTTTGCTGGGATTTTCTTCGTTCCACTGCCAAACTTCGGGTAATTTATATTCTGTCATTCTAACACTCCTAATAATGTTTTTGATATTTTCATCTTACTACTAATTGAGCTTTTTCCCAAATATTATGGTGGGATTTTGTTGAAAACTTTTAGGGTGGGAAGTTATCTATTTTGTTATCGTTTATAATTAAATAGTGCCTCAAGTCTTATTACTTGGTTTCAGTTTATTGTTTCCTCATCATATGATAAAGATCGGTAATACGCGATGTTTATCTACTTCACGTTTGTGACGCCTGATCTACCAATTTTTGATTTACTTTAATCTATTATTGACTCTAAAAACCTCCAGTCTCTCTTGTGAGAAAGACTGGAGGTTGTGTTTGCGTTGAGTTATTTAAGGTTTTTAAAATTCTAGTGTTGAACCGATCCCTTTTGCGATGGCTGCTTCATAAATTCTTTGAGCTGTCACAATGTCTAATACCGCATTTCCTGTTGTGTTGAAGTAAGTAATTTCTTCGTCAGATTCTCTACCAGCTGTCTTACCAATTAATAAGTCCCCTAGCTCACCTGTTACTGAAGCTAGATCAAACACGCCTTGTTCGACTGCTTGAGTAAAGTCACCACTTTCAACTAAAGCATCCGTCGTATCACAGTAAACCTTACTTGCTCTTTGTAAAACAAGCGCATCTACTTCGGCCATTTGTGGCGTATAAGAGCCTACCCCATTGATATGAGCGCCTGGTTTTACCCACTTACCATCAAAGGTTTTGACTGGTGACGTCGTCACAGCTGTGATAATATCTGATTCTTTAATCGCTGCTTCTAAATCATGAGCTGCTTCAATCTTCGTTTGATACTTCTCTCCGTATAATTCTGTCATCTCTTTAGCAAAGCTTTCAGCACGTTCTGTATTTAAAATGGTAGAAAGTCAGAAATTACATCTTAAATTTCTGGTTTATTATCACGCGATTTCGCTAACATATGCTAGTTTAACCTACTTTTAAAGCTCCTCGTTGTTATTTTTCTGAAATGAAGTGATCTAACAAGTTGCTAGATCATCTACGACATTAAAGTCACCCATTTATTGGCTTAGTCGTGTGATGTTTCGCTTTCTTCATGTTCTTCTTCATGTTCGTCTGCGTGTTCGTCACCGTGTTCGTCACCATGTTCTTCATCATGCCCAACTTCAAATAAGTGAGTGAAGACAACATAATTTTCTACAAAGGCACGTCCAGCTGCGACATCATCATGATCGTATTCTTTAGTGGCAAGTACTTGCGCAAAGACCTCTTCAGCATGGGCACGATTTTCATCGGTAATTAGTCCGGCTGCTTCTAGCGGTGCTAGTGTTCCTTCTTCAATACTTGCATCGGCAGCAGCGATTTCTGGTGCGATGGGGTCGTTGCTGATGCCTGTGTAAGGTGCGCCTTCACCCGCACGGTGGATACGGACTAAGTTTTCTAGCAAATAACGTTCCGCTAAATGAGCTGCATCCTCATTGTCAGTTGTTTCCATCACGCTAGTTGATAACTCGTAAACTTCTAACAATTCTGCTTCGTCTTCCTCAAGTACCCATGACGCGATATAACTGAAATTATCTTCAGCTAAGGCCTGTTCTAAAGCTGCTGCGACTGGTCCGTCCGGTGTATCACAATGCGCCTCGGCACTTGTTGGAAATAATAGGCCGATTCCTAAGGCTAATGCTGAGCTGGCTGCGAAGATTGTTCTTTTGTTCAATTTCATTTTTGTTTTCCTCCTCTTGGTTTATAAATTTAGTATACGCCTTATTTTTTTCAGAATACTTGATAGAAATCATAGTTTCAATTGATTTACTATTTCTTTATTGCAGTAAATATGTTTAAGTTTATACACTTAGTCTTTACGATATAGTTCATCTTTTCAGTCTTAAAGTAATTAGTAAATATATTTCACAACAAGCTTGAACATACGTTCTCATAGGTGTATAATTATTCTTCTATTGATAATAGTTGATTATTTATAAGCCTTTAGCCAACTCGTTGACCATTAAAAACTAGGAGGAGAAATTAGATGTTAAGCGAAAAGTTCTATGAAGTAACCAAAAATGAAGGGGTTGTTTCGATCACGTCTTGGGGCAGCGACGCTCAACCAAGCGTTCGTTGTACGTGGAATTCTTATTTACGCATCACACAAGACCATCGTCTCTTAGCGCCAATCGCCGGTTTTACAAGTGTTCAACAAGATGTAGCTGTCAATGACCGCGTCATCATGACATTAGGTAGTCGCGAAGTTGAAGGTTTTAATGGCTATCAAGGAACCGGCTTTTTAATTGAAGGACGCGCTCGTTTTACAGACTCTGGCGAAGAATTTGACCAAATGAAAGCTGAGTATCCTTTCATGAATAAATTACTAGAAATTACCGTTGAGTCAGCAAAACAATTACTTTAAGTCGGGTGACTGAAGCTCTTCACTCACTTACAGGTTGCGACAGATAGTTCAACGATCAGTTAAAAGAAGTAGCCTTCGGCTGCTTCTTTTTAGTTTGTTGTGTCCTTCAACAAGTGATAGAATCATCCAGAGGATTCTATCCTCCACCGGGTCTTCAACTATACTATTCAAGAAGAAGTTTTTTACTTGAAATCTTTTAAATTAAACACAACTTATTCGCATTAAACCCCTTTGGTCACGCAGGGCAAATTTTCTTTAATTATAAATTTATCTAAAAATGCTTTAATTCAAACAGATAGGATGTCAAAAGTGGGAAAACTCTGGTAATATAGAGCTAATTTGTACCAAATATTTAAGAAAACGAAGGTGAATCCTCAAATGGATATTGTCATTATAGGTGGGGGAAAAGTAGGCGAGATTCTATGTCATGAACTTGCTTTAGAAAATAATAATATCGTCCTCATCGAAGCTGTTCCAGAAAGATTGGAAAAAATTATCAATAAAACCGATATTACAGGTTTAGTGGGCGACGGGGCAGATTATGATAATTTAGTCGAAGCGGGTGTTGAGACCTGTGATATGTTCATTGCTGTCACGCCCGAAGACGAAACAAATATTATTAGTTCCATTATCGCCAAGCAATTAGGAGCTAAATACACGATTGCTCGTGTTAGAAATCCTAAGTATACCAACCATATTGAATTTGTTCGCGAAAGCCTAGGCATCAACCTGGTCATTAATCCGGAAATGGTGGCGGCGCGCTATATTACTAAAAGTATTGAATTTCCGCATTCCCTCAGCATTGAGCAGTTCGGTAAGGGCCGCGTGAATATGGTAGAGCTGGAGATTAAAGCTGGCAGTCCTCTAGCCGACCAGTCCTTAAGCCAGTTTAGACAAGAATATGGCGAGGTCTTGATCTGTGCCTTAACCCATGCGAAACAAACGATTATTCCTAGTGGACAAACTGTCCTAAGGGTTGGGGACCGTTTATATGTGACCGGTTCACGGGAGGATTTAGCAAACTTCTACTTGAAAGCCGGTTACCGGGAAGAGAAAATTCGCTCGGTTTTAATTATCGGTGGCGGACGAGTAACCTATTACGTGCTTCATCTGTTGAGTAAAATGGATATCGACCTGAAAGTTATCGAATTAAATGAAGAAAGAGCATTAGATCTCAGTCACCGTTTTCCACAAGTCGTGGTGATTAAGGGCGATGGGATGGACCAAGAACTGTTATTGGAAGAGCGGATTGAAGGCTTTGATGCGGTCTTAAGTTTAACCGGTATCGATGAGGAAAATATTATCAACTCAATGTACGCCCTCTCTCTAGGCATTAAGAAAGTCATGACGAAAGTCAGTCGAACGGGCTTACTAAAAATATTAGGCGACTCAGACTTACAAGCGATTGTGACGCCTAAACGCTTAATTACGAACAAGATTTTACGCTATGTCCGCTCTTTAGGTAATGCGACCGCGTCCAATGTGGAGGCTTTGATTCGAATTGCTGATGACGAAGTCGAAACCTTGCAATTCTTCGTGAAAGAAAATAGTCGCGTCTTGAATATCAAGCTGAAAGATTTAAACACCAAAGACAATTTATTGATTGCCTACATTATGCGTGACGACCAATTAATTTATCCTTCTGGTGAAGATGTGATCTTAGCCAATGATCATGTGCTAATTGTGACCAAGCATAAATCATTTAGCGATATTGACGACATCTTAAGGTAAGGAGTGCCTAATGAATAAACAAATTATCCGCTATACGCTTGGCAATATCCTTATGATTCTTGCGGGCTTAATGATATTACCTCTAATTGTCAGTCTGATTTATCAAGAAAGCTGGGTCAATATTGCTAGTTTTCTTGGTACGGCTTTAGTCACATTCGCGATTGGTTTTTTCTTATCGCGCACCAAACTCCATCGTCGTAATTTCTATGCAACGGAGGGCTTTACGATTGTCTCACTTTCTTGGATTGCGATTTCATTTTTTAGCGCGATTCCTTTTGTGGTCAGCCAGCAGATTCCATCCTTTGTCGATGCCTTTTTTGAAATGTCGAGTGGTTTTACTACAACGGGTGCCAGCATTTTAAATGATGTCGAGGCGCTCTCGCATTCGATGTTATTCTGGCGTAGTTTTACTCATTTTGTTGGTGGGATGGGCGTCTTGGTCTTTGCCTTGGCGATTTTACCTAAAGCTGAATCGGCCTCTGTTCATATTATGAAGGCTGAAATGACTGGGCCAACCTTTGGCAAGCTCGTTTCAAAATTGTCTTCTACGGCCCGCATTTTGTATGTGATTTATTTCGTCTTTATGATGATAACGCTGGGCTTACTTTGGCTAGCTGGTGTGCCTTTCTTTGACTCGATGTTGTTGGCTTTTGGGACAGCCGGTACCGGTGGTTTCGGGGTTTTAAATGGCAGTGTCGCACCTTATGATAGTTTTACCGTTGAAATGATTTTAAGTATCGGCATGATTGTCTTCAGTATTAATTTCAATTTATTTTATCTGGCCTTCATTGGTCACGCTAAACGCGCCCTTAAAAGTGAAGAACTCCGCTGGTTTCTGGCAATCATTGCCGGCAGTGTGTGCTTGATTGCGCTGAATTTAATTTCGACGTCTTATGGTGTCACCAGCGCCTTTCGCGATAGCTTCTTTACGGTTGCTTCCATTATTTCGACAACGGGTTATTCAACCGCCCTCTTTGATCATTGGCCTTTATTCTCGCAACTGATGTTAATTCTGTTGATGTTTGTCGGAGGTATGGCTGGCTCAACGGCTGGTGGTTTGAAAGTCTCTCGGATTATGTTACTGATTAAAGCGGCTTGGGCGGAAATTAAACGGACCATTCGCCCAAACCGAGTGGTAACCATTGAATATGAAGGCCGCCGAATTGATGCTAAATTGGTCAATACAGTGTTGAGTTACTTCGTGGTCTATGTGCTGATTTTTGTCGTGGCTGTTTTAGTCGTCAGTTTAGAAACACCAAATCTGCTGTCCTCTTTTAGTGCTGTCGCAGCTACCTTTAATAATATTGGGCCTGGGCTTGGCATCGTCGGTCCGTCACAAAACTTTGCGCATTTTAGCCCCATAGTCAAAATAGTCCTCTCATTTATCATGATCATGGGCCGTCTAGAAATATTCCCTATGATAATTTTATTTGCACCAAACACTTGGTTGAAACGCTTTTAATTGATGGGCCGTTGGCTGTCCTTGCGTTTCTCCACTAATTCATCAGATAAGATCACGCTTGCTTTGTTGGAAGCTTTGGTCAGAAAAAAACATAGTGAGTGCTCTTTCAAAAGGAAGGAGTCTCACTATGTTTTTGTTTAGATTTTTGTGAAGCGTCTGCAGGCCTGCTGGATTTACCCCGCCACTACCTTTTCAAGAAGTTGCTTGAAAGAACGGGCTTATTCTGACTCATTTAAGTTTAGAGTCATGGCGTTAAAGGCCACGATGACGGTTGAGGCGGACATCAAAATTGCGCCAACAGCAGGTGCCAACGTAAGGCCAATGGGGGCTAAGATCCCAGCAGCTATTGGAATTGCCAAGAAATTGTAGCCTGCTCCCCAAGCCAAGTTTTGCTTCATTTTTCGGTCGGTATTAATAGAGAGTTCGACAAAGGCCTCAATATCACCTGGATCCGACTGCGTTAAGATGACATCGGCAGAATCAAGAGCAACTTGAGTACCGGCACCTACCGCAACACCCACATCTGCCAGAGCGAGTGACGGCGCATCATTGACACCATCGCCGACCATAATCACTGTTTGACCTGCATTTTTATAACTTTCAATCAGCGCGTATTTATCCTGAGGTGACATCGAGGCCCGGTAGTCGACCTCCAAGAGATCCGCAACAGCTTTGGCGGCTGATTCATTGTCGCCCGTTGCAATCATCGGTTGGATACCTTGAGCTTTCAGGAAATCTATCAAGGCTTTACTGGTCGCTTTGAGTTCATCTCCTAGGGCAACTGTTCCAATCGCTTGGCCGTTTTCCGTTAGAATACTCAAGGTAGCACCTGTAGGCACTTGGACGTCAAGCGGTTGCCCGTAGGCTTTTTGACTAAGCAGTTGATAGTCTTTGCCATTCAGTTGACCGCTAACCCCTTTACCAGCGAGGACTTCAACTTGTTCGAAATGACTGGCTTGAATCGAGGCCGCTTCAGCATGTGTGATAATCGACTGGGCAATTGGATGACTCGACCCCGCTTCAAGGCCAGCCAATAAGGCAATGAATTCTTCCTCCGTATAATCTGTCCCAAAGACTTGAGTGTCGAGCACTTTGAATTCGCCCGTTGTTAAGGTGCCAGTTTTATCTAAGACAATGTGCGTGGCTTTACTGGTTAATTCATAGACTTCACGGTTTTTGACTAAAAGACCTCGTTGCGCCCCAAGACTTGTACTTCTTGAAACGACCAATGGGATGGCCAAACCTAACGCATGCGGACAGGCAATGATTAGGGTGGCAACCGCAAAGGATACGGCACTTTCTAGACCTTCTAGATTAAACCAGATAATAAAAGCAAGCAAGGCTACCCCTAAGGCAATCCAAAACAACCAACTCGCCACCCGATTGGCTAAATCTTCTGCTCGCGAGGGGTGACTCTGGGCTTGACTGACAAGGGCTTGCACTTGAGATATAAATGAGCTTTCGCCGACTTCTTGCGTTTCAATATAGAGTACACCTTGACCATTTGTTGACCCACCAATGGCTTGATCACCCACGGCTTTTTCAACTGGGACGGCCTCGCCCGTTAGGAGCGCTTCATTGACCCGCGATTCCCCACGGACAATCACGCCATCGGCCGGAATGTTCTCACCGGCTTGCACACGCACGACTTCACCAATGGTTAACGCTGACAATGCTTTCGTTTCAATCGACTCATCCTCTTTCACCACATGAACTTCTTTAGGCAAAAGGGCTGCTAAGGCAGCTTGGGCGTCCCCCGCATCACCTAAAGCTTCCATTTCGATCCAATGACCGAGCAACATGATTAACACTAATGAGGCGAATTCAAAGAAGAAATCCATCATTGGCCGATCCAAAAGATAGGTCGAAATGACCGCATACATACTGTAGAGATAGGACACGCCTAAACCTAATGACACTAAGGCCATCATGCTCGGCGCTTTACTTTTAATTTCTTGCCAGCCACCTTGGAAGAAGGGTTTTCCTCCATAAACTAAGAGAATGGTTGATAAAATCGCAACCACGATATCTGAATAGGTAAAATGAATTAAACCTGTCTCTGTTAAACCAAAGAATGGTGATAACAGTAAGATAGGAACCCCTAAGAAAAGTGAGCGAATAAAAATCGTTTTGAAATCCCCGTGATGATCGTGAGCGTGATGATCATGACCGCCGTGACCATGGTCGTGGTCGTGCCCGCTGTGGCCGCTATGATCATGGCCGCCGTGACTGTGATTGTGATCGCTGTGCCCATCGTGACCGCTATGTTCATGAGCCCCATGCGAGTGATGGTCATGTGAGTGATGCGCGTGGTGATGGTGTTCATGCTCGCCGTGGTCATGCCCATTATGGCCGTCATGCCCACCGTGCTGCGTTTTAGTCTGCTGTGTATGTTGTTTATCCATGAGAACTCCTCCTATATGTCGTTTAAGTTTACATCTGTAACCCAACTCATTAATTATAGTTTACACTCGTAACCTGAATAAGTCAACTAATCTTCCTTAAGCCACACTTTTTCGCCACAATCCGCCAGACAAACTCCCTCAAGCCCCCGCCGACACCTCGCCGCAGGCACACAAATAGGTTCGCCTCCTAACAAGACGAACCCACTATACTTCACTAACCTAATTAAATTTATTCGTGTGCGTCTTCTTCATGCGCTTCATGGTGCTCAGCATGTTCGACTTCAAATAAATGTGTAAATGTTACATAGTTTTCGACAAATTCACGGCTTGCTGCCACATCATTGGGATCGTAATCTTTAGTGGCCATCACTTTTTCAAACACTTCTTCAGCATGGGCGCGGTTGTCTTCCGTGATTAAGCCCGCTTCTTCTAAGGGAGCTAAACTCCCGGCTTCAATACTCGCATCGGCCGCCGCAACCTCTTTGGCAATCGGCTCATGGCTAATGCCCGTATAAGGTGCCCCTTCACCCGCACGGTGGATTCTCACCAAGTTTTCCAATAAATACCGTTCGGCTAAATGACTCGCGTCCTCGCTCTCGGACGCGTCCATCACGCTAGTTGATAAGTTGAAGACTTCTAATAATTCCGCTTCATCCTCTTCGAGCACCCAATTAGCAATATAGTTGAAGTTGTCTTCCTCTAAGGCTAAAGTCAAGGCCGCCGCAACCGGTCCGTCTGGCGTGTCACAGTGAGCTTGAGCGCTCGTTGGAAATAACAAACCAACCCCCAGCGTCAACACAGTACTTGCCGCAAACAATGTCTTTTTCGTTAATTTCATTTTTCTTAGCTCCTTTTGTTTTGATAAGCCAAGTATAGCCCCTAAAAAAAATAAATAACTTGACCCCAATGATTACCCTGGCAAAATAGGACAAATAACTTTACGGCCTAAAAAAAGAAAGCAAATTAGCTTGAACGATTAAAAAGGAGTAGTATTAAGTCAATAGATAAAGGAGGCGGAAGAATGATTCAAAATGAACAAGCCGTTGAATTGTTACAAGATATTATCCGTATACGCACAGAAAATGATCACGAAACAGAAGTCGCCAACTATTTACAAGCTTTGTTGACAGAACATGGCATCGACTCTGAATTAATCGAATTGGAGCCTGGCCGCTCAAACTTAGTGGCTGAGATTCAATGCGGTAGCTCTGAAAAAACCTTAGGTATTTCCGGCCACATGGATGTTGTCAAAGCAGGCAATCATGACTTATGGCAACACGCACCTTATGCCGCCGAAATTGTGGCTGGCAAATTATATGGCCGTGGCAGCACGGATATGAAAGGTGGCCTGATGGCCTTAGTCATTGCGATGATTCACGCGAAAGAAAAGCAACAATTTAATGGTCGCATTCGTCTACTTGCGACCGTCGGTGAAGAAACTGGTGAACCAGGCGCACGCCAACTGAGTGATTTAGGCTACGCCGATGACTTGAATGGTCTTCTAGTGGCAGAACCATTTAATAACCGTATTCTTTATATGCATGGTGGCTCATACAATTACAAGATTAAATCTTATGGCCTTTCAGCTCATTCTTCGCCCCCACAAAAGGGTCAGAATGCGATTCAACATTTACGGGATTTCATGCTTGTGATTCAAGAAAAAATTGACCCAGTCATCGCGCAATATGAAAACGCCAAACTCGGTCGCACCATTCATAGCATTACGTTGATTGACGGCGGCGTTCAATTAAATTCCATCCCTGAATACGCTGAGTATCAAGCGAACGCCCGCACGATTCCTGAATTCGATAATGATCAATTAACGCACTTACTACAAACTACCGTCGACGAGATGAATGCCCTAGATAAAGGCTACCACTTCGAATTTGAACTCTTGGCCGATATGCCGACCGTCGTTTCGGATCCAAATTCTGACTTAATTCAAGTCATTCATCAAGTCTCTCATCAAGACAACATTGAGTTATTAGCCTTACCTGGCACTACCGATACGGCACAATTCCAAAGAAACAATCCAAACATGGATGTGGCTATTTACGGTCCGGGTGATGTCAATATTGCTCACCAAATTGATGAATATATTGAAGTGGATGATTATTTAGCTTTCATCCCAACCTTTGTGAGTATCATGGAAACTTATCTAAGTTAAGCTACATCAACTGACGCCGCCTCGATTGAGGCGGCGTTAATTGTTTTTTGTAACGTTGTGAGTCCTATTTTGCCATGGGTTAAAAGATTTTTATGAGGTTGAGGAGCCCGAGGAGGAAGATTAAGTAAAAGATGTAGCGTTTGATGTTGTCCATCGGGATGCGGGCATAGAGCTGGTTGCCGATTAAAATCGCGAGTAAGACGGCTGGAATCGAGGCCAGGTATAGGATGGCGAGTGAGGTCGTGTAGAAGCCTCCGATAATATGGCTGAGGATAACTAGGGCGCTTGAGACGAAAAAGTGCGCCTGGACGTTGCTGGAGTATTGTTTAGGTGTCCAGTCGCGCCCGGCTGCATATAAGACGACCGGAATGCCATTCATGTTATAGGCGCTGCCGAGCATGCCCGCGGCAAAGCCAAAGGGATAGGAGGCGTGCGGGTGGGCAAATTTCTTTTGCAAGGCGACTTGTCTGGCGCGTGAGCCGGTCAGGGAAAAAATCGAATAGGCCACTAATAGGATGCCTAGCAGGAAACTAATCCATTCTTCGCTGGCAAAGCGCACGAGTAACAGGCCGCAAGGGATGCCGACTAGGGTGGCGAGGGATAATTTTTTTAAGATAACGGTATCCTTGTCTTGCCAACTTGAGACGGCGTAAAAAAAGGCCGAGGTCAGGCCAGTCAGGCCAATCAGGGCGACCGAGGTTGAAAACGGTATGGGTAAAAGGGCTAATAAGGGCATGCTGATGACGGAGTCACCGAAGCCGAAGATTGAGCGCATGAGCGAGCCGAGAAAAACGGCCACCATGACTTGGATGATAAGTGTAATTTCCAATCTATCTCTCCTAAATTTCTTGCTGGTCATGAGTAGTCTAAACATACCACGAAGGCTGTTGGCATGCAATCAAGACGCCTGTCTAGCGGTGAATTACTTGTCATAAATACATCGGCATGGTAAATTCAAGCTGTATCAATCTTTCGGTTGTTGTCACTTGGTTTGTTAGTGTTAGAATTAACAAAAGGAGGCTTTTCATGCATACACAAAGACTTGTCATTGCCTTGGCTGCGCTCGTAGGTTTGTTTGCTTGCACATTGCCCTGGCTCAAGGTCTTGAATCAAGGAATCCCTGGGATTGAAGGCGATGGTTTGTTTTCGGTAATCGCTTTTGTCGTGATTTTAGTGTTGGTGTTTATTGGCAACAAAAGGCAGCTATTAAGCACTGGCTTGAAACGGACGGTGCTTATCTTTGGACTGCTTGCGACCAGTTTCCCAATGTTCGTCTTCTTCAATTTCCAAAGCACTTTGTCCGATACGAAAGCTAGTTTAGCAGATAATCCCTTTGGCTCCTTGGCCATGTCAGCTGCTTCTGTCGCCCCTGGTTTATATTTAACCGCCCTGATGGGTCTGGTGATTGCCTTTCTGGCGGTCAAATCCGATTTATTTGACCGCTCCGCCTAGGCTTTGTTGTACTTTGGTGCCTTATCGAGATATTGCCTATTAAAAATGATGCTAGTTGGAGTGTATCCAATGCGTCTAAATTCGTTTCGTGTTAGTATATAGATAAGAAACTATTGGAGGATGATTTTATGGATCAAGTATTAGTTGAGATTTGCTTGCGTGTCAGAGATATTGAGGCGACGTTAGACTTTTATACGAAGCTATTCGATTTTGAAGTGGCGAGTCGTCGTGAGTTCCCTGAGGATAAATTTGATTTAATTTATTTAAATTCCCCGGGTTCTTCTGTACAGATTGAATTAACTTACAATTATGACGCCGAGCCTTACACCATCGGCGATGGCTTCAGTCACCTAGGCGTGACAGTTAGCGACTTGGAGAAGATGCATCGCATCTGCAAGGATTCCGCTTATGAAACAGGCGAATTAAGAGGCCTTTCAGGTGGGACACCGTCTTATTTCTTCGTGACGGACCCAGATGGCTACCGTATCGAAGTCAAGCGCGCTAAATAATTCAAACTAAAAGGTAGGCCGGTTGAGTTCGCTCAACTTGCCTACCTTTTTTGCTTACTTCCAGATTTTTAGATATTTTTTCTGATATTTAACGTCGTCCACCGTTTCAATCAGCTCCAAAGCAAGATCTTTAATCCCCTCACTAGCAAAATAGTCATATAGATTTCTCATGTTTTGAATGATATCGTTGCGTATCAACGTATAGTTTTTTTCGTTCTCGCAGACTTTAAAACGGTCGCTTAAATACGTCAGCAACATGTCTTTTTGTTCGCTCCCAGCTATCCCAATTTTCCATAAAGCTTGCAGTGTATGTCTAGCGGTCACAAACTTTTCATCATAAGTCACCTGCCATATTTCCGGAAAATCCGCCAGCATTCGCTTGTCTGGGTCGCTTTTAGCCAGCCCAGCCAAATATTGACTAGCACGCGATCTTTGATGATTATCCTTGTGACTCAAGTCTTCTATTAGCTGGTCCCACACTTCATACGCCCAAGATACTTCTTGATCCGTTGCTGCGATAATCGTCTGATAAGATTGATACCGTTCGTCCTTATCCCCCGTTTTTGATTGTTCAAATGCCAGTTCCATTGCTTGATCCATCTTGCACCCCTCATTATCTTCGCTTGCTTCTATTGTATCATATATTCACTGCTTACTTGTTGGTTGGCGGCTATGTTGCAAGCGCGGAACGCTGGGAGACTTATTTAAATTAGCGGAGTATTTCTCGATGTACTCCTTATGGTTTAAAACTGAGTATATATATGAAAATAAATCTTCTTTTGACTATCCTAATTTTTCAAAAATATTATTTATATTATACTTTTCCTCAAGAATATTATTAGAATTTTTCAAGAAATAGTAGACTTATGTTTTTTCCATTAAGTCCTGATTGGGTATCAAATCTGTTACAAAAGTAGACAAATTTTCTTCTTGCTCCTTTACCTGTTATTACTATTGAAAGATTTTTCTCACCAAAAAAATACTCAAATCTACCGGTCTTTCAAGTATATCTCTCTGATAGTAGAGGTTCTTTTTTACAAAAGGTCTATACATACTTTGAATGATATTATTAGTTGGTTTTATAATATTTTTCTTCTCAACATTTTTCAGTAAATCTGTGCTCCATTTGATTCTTGTCGGATCCATATCTACACTATTAACTTCAGTATAATTTGAAATTATTTTTTTACTTCATCATTGTAGTTTTTAATCATGAAATTAGTATTATTTATAACTTTTTTAGAATTAAACCCATAAACCCAGCTATCACGACTAGTACTTAACCCAGTTGCTCTGTCATTAAATATTTCGTTATCTAATTTATAAAAAGCATCAAAACTATCATCTCTTTGATTTATCCAATCATTATTTTTATCAAGAGTTATTTTTTTAAATTTAAGATTATTAATTGATTGTAAAGTTTTAATACTTTCTAATTTCTCTTCTTTACTCTGATATGGAGCAACCTCAAAATAATTAACTGTATTTTCATCTGTATTATCTTTTACTAATATCGTTATTGCCGTTCCTATCATAATATCGAAAACACTTCCACCTTCTTTTAATGCATCATCTCCTATTTTCCCTTTGATAGCTCCAGTCAGGTTATATGTATATATATGATTAAACTCTTCATTAATAACCTTCCTAAAGCCAGCCATACTACCTTTATCATTAATAGAATTTGGAGTCACAAATCCTATAACACCATAGGTTCCAATTCTATCAGACGCCCAAGTGTTGACTCTGGTTTGAATGCAATCAGCTTGTGTACCCACCCTTATTTAGCAAATAGTGTTCAATATCAGTAAACCCCATTGATTCATTAATTGTCCAGAAGTAGGCATCATTTAAATTCATATCATCCATCAAATTAAATATCTCATCATAAAAGAAAAGGATCTTACTAATTTATCCATAGAAAACGCCACAATCTTTAGATGTATCATCTGAAGGAAGGGTTATAAAACATCGAGATTGACAACGTTTTTTTTATGAGCTATGATATCATCTAAGCAAAGGGGAATCACT
Organism: Fundicoccus sp. Sow4_F4; assembly: GCF_052116145.1. Classification (NCBI taxonomy): domain Bacteria; kingdom Bacillati; phylum Bacillota; class Bacilli; order Lactobacillales; family Aerococcaceae; genus Fundicoccus; species Fundicoccus sp. Sow4_F4. The sequence goes on from NZ_JBQKLQ010000002.1 coordinate 308,834, forward strand.
AGAGTGATTGAGACTGGATGTATGCCGGGACTCTTATTACCTGATCACGTTAGTACGTGCGGAGGGATTGCAGACTTAAGAAGACTTAAGCCTCCTTTGTGTATCAAAGGGGGTATTTTTATGCAAAAAAATTCGTTAACTGTTTATATAGAGGCTGGGCTGATTGCGACTTTGGCCTTTATTATCTCACTGTTTCCTATCGAAGGAACAGGCTTCGATATCGCTTTGGGCTCGATTCCCATTACATTGTTTTGTTTACGTCGAGGGTGGAAAGCAGGGATATTTACTGGGCTTTTATGGGGCCTACTGACGATTATTCTAGGCGGAGCTTCAATTATCCACCCTATACAAGTGGTGCTAGATTATCCAGTAGCTTTTGCTTTTAATGGGCTAGCAGGAATTGTGGCTCCGGCACTTCAACAGGCAACCGCTTCGGTAAATCAGAAGAAAGCAACTTATTATATCTTTTTGAGTACTTTTATCGGGACTCTAGCTCGTTACTTCTGGCACTTTATTACTGGGGTTTATTATTGGGGCCGGTTTGCTCCAGAAGGTTGGTCTGTTGGCTTTTATTCCTTTGTATTTAATGGAGGATCTGTCATTATCACAACAGTAATTGCTGGTCTAGTTTTATTGCTTCTGTACCGGCAAGCTCGGCATTTATTTGTCGGTGAATTGGCATGATAATAAATGCCCATGATCACCTCAGTCATTATCCATCGCTGGAGAAGGCATTGGCGGACTTTGAAGTCTTAAACATGACAACTTTAGCGGTTAGTGAGTCTGTGTCTGACTATCAATCCATTCCAGACCATCCACTCATCTTAAAGGGATTCGGAATTCATCCTTGGAAGGTGACGCCAACTACATCTTTAGACAATATTGAACCTTACATTCAGGATTGTGATTTCATCGGTGAAATTGGTTTAGACTTCCACTGGGCAGAAGATACAACGGCTTACCCGCGTCAATTGGAAGTTTTTGAATATTTTCTAGCGGAGGCAAAAAAGCACCAAAAAATTTGCAATATCCACACAAAAGGAGCTGAAAAAGAAGTACTTGCCTTGCTACAAAAGCACCAATTACATGGTCAAATTATCCACTGGTATAGTGGGCCTTTGGACTTGGTGACTGATTATTTGGAGCTAGGCTGTTTCTTTACGATTTCTGTCGATGCAGGGCATTCAACCTTGACCGATCAGCTGATTAATCTTATTCCAACACAGCAGTTATTATTTGAAACCGATGGCCCTACTGCCCTAGAGTGGGTCAATGGTACGCCTTCTTGGCCTGATGAAATCTTACGAATTCAAGCCTATGTGGCTCAATTGAAAAGTTGTTCATTGACTGAGTTGGAAGTGGGTGGGCATTTATTGATGGAACAACTCAAATAAATAACTTTACTCTTCGAGTTTGTCCACATCCGATATTTCAATCACATTTAGCTTAGGCTGTTTAACAGCGTCGGAGCGTATCAATTTAGTCAAGCTTCGACTGAAATTTTTGGAGTTATGTCGAGGTAAGAAGCTAATTGCTTTTTGTGGAAGGAAATTCTGTGAAGAATCCATGTAATTGAATAAAGGTCTAATTAAGATTAAAAAACACTAAAAAAGTCACCAGTACTCATTAGCATTTTAATGAGAGCTGGTGGCTTTTGGTGTTATTCAAGAAAATGAACAAATGCTTTTATCTTAATGTCGTCATTACTTCGTTTAAAATAAAGCAAACAGACCTAGAAACTCAACACATCACACTATAAAAACGTTATAATCTAAATATATATGTAAGCGAATACATCAATTGGAGTAAAGGAGTCTAAAAATGAAGTAAATCATGCGTAAATCAAAAGTAAGCTGGATAATCGTTAGCCTTGGAGCGGCCATGATAGCTTTAAGCGTCCCAACAGCAAATGCTGAAGAAATAGTAAACTCGGCAGGGAATAATGCAACAATTGAAGCAACAGTGAAGCCAGAAACGAATATTGCTGAAGAATTAGAGAAAGCAACAGAGACTTTGAGTGAAGAATCCTTCACAGAAGCAATGACCGATACATCAAGCGAGGCCTCACCAACCAACTTATTATCAGACACTCTATCAGATAACTTAAGCAAGCCAATTCAAGCTTTTGATGAGACGGTTGACGACACACTAATAGAAGGTACAGATAATGTAGAAACGGAAGTAGCACAAGAGATCCCAAGCAAGAAAGCAACTTCAGAAGCGGATTCTCAATTAGAAGCAAAATCAGAATCGGTAACACAAGAAGTAGCTCCATTAAAAGTGCGTACAATGACTACCACAGCTGAAGCTGCTGCCAAGACGCACACCGTTAAATCAGGAGAATATCTATACCTGATTGCTGGGCGATACGGGATTACGGTTGCTTAACTCAAGCAATGGAACAATTTAACTTCCAACTATATTTATTCAGGCGACCAACTAAAAGTATCAGCCGGTCCAGTGGCTACAAAACCTAGTGACCCAAATACAAGTCAACCAACAGAAAACGAGAACACGGAGACAACAACCAATTCCTATTACACGGTACGTCCGGGAGATTATCTCTGGAAAATTGTAAATCAATACGGCATTACAGTAGCGCAATTAAAAACTTGGAATATCCTAACGTCGAACTACATTTACTCAGGCGATCGCTTTATTGTATCGAAAACGAGTACGACACCGTCATCGACACAGCCTGAGCAACCAGTCGAAACAAAACCCGAGACACCGTCGCCTAATCCATCCACTCCAGCACCGAAAACAACTTATTACACCGTGAAGTCTGGAGACTATTTATGGAAAATTGCAACTCAACACGGGATTACAGTGAATCAATTAAAATCTTGGAACCAGTTAACTAGCAATTATATTTACGCAGGTGATAAATTAGCCGTAACAGATCCAGCTCAAGTAACCACTCCAGTAAAGCCAGAACCTGAAAAACCAGAGCAACCTGAACAACCAGTTAAGCCTGAACCTGAACAACCAGTAAAGCCAGAACCTGAAAAAACTGTTAAGCCTGAAGAGCCCAAAGAGCGAACTGAACCAACTAAGCCCGAAGAGCCAGAAAAACCTGTTGAACCCACAAAGCCAGCAGCCAAATATCACACGGTTAAATCAGGTGAATACTTATGGTTAATTGCTAATCAGAACAATATCACAGTCAATCAATTAAAATCATGGAATAATTTGACTTCAAATTATATTTATTCTGGTGATCGTTTAATTGTCACGGATCCAACTAAAACGGTCCCAACGTCGCCAACAAATCCAACCGATCCTAATTTACCAGAAGGGACGTTAACGGGAACTCATATGGCAGTTCAAGCAGTATTAAACCAATATAAAAATTCGCCAATTCATTTCTTCTATGAAAGTTTAGTCGAAGATGACTTGAGAACGGCGTCTTTAAACGGTGATACAGCCATGTACGGGGCCTCCATACCGAAAATTGTTCTAGTTGCTTATACTCTGGAGCAAGTTGAAAAGGGCAATCTATCTTGGGATATGCCCTTGAAGTATACATCAAGTATTTATAATTATACGGAGTCATACGCTTGGGGCGGTAGTGGAACGATTCAATATGAGAACTATCAGAATAAAACGTATACCTTGCGGGATGTCTTGAATCGTACGATTGTCAATTCAGATAACTTAGGTAGTAACATGTTACTGCATTATGTAGGTTACCGTGATAAAGCTGATTTCAACCGCTTTACGAAAGAAGTATATGGTGCGCCAAGCTATACACGTAATATGACACCACGCGAAATCAATAAAGTGATGGCCTATATTTATGAACATCCACAACAACAGGCGATGCTGTCTTTAGATAGTACAGATTATGATAAAACGAAGTTAGACACAGTAGCAGCCAATGTCTTCCAGAAAATTGGGGCTTGGTGGCCGTATTATAACCACTCAACAGCCATTGTTGAAAGCTCGCGCCCATACATATTGACGGTCCTATCAGATTACTGGTCAGATAGTTCTATTGCAACCCTCGCCAAGAAAATCTTTACAGCAGTGATGAGTTAAAGTAAGAAACATCCCCATGCCAAAATAGGATTTTAAATAAATACCTCATTGTCAAATAAGGTTGAAGAAGAATATTATCAAGATCAAGCGACTATACTGGTTGCTTGATCTTTTTTTCTTGGGTTCAGATTCTTATAAGCAACTTGCGAGTAAGATACGATCTCTAAAATGACTGTAATTACGATAATCATTTACAAACAATAACCCCCAAATATTGGCATTAAAGCAACTAAAGCAGAGCTCATAGATTTCCCTATAACACTCTAATTTATTTTTAGATTGATGAACTTGTCTCGAATTCCCATCTACTGGCTCATAAACTTTGAATACGACTATCTAATGACCCCCGAACCCCCGATGAGTTTAGAGGATATAGGAGATTGAATAGACACTCTTATTTACTAAACATATGAAATTTTTATCATCATTTATGGTACGCATGTGCGTATCACTGGTCACTGCGGTTTATTAATCGCTACATTCGTGATACCTATATCATAACAGAAATTGTAAAATCAGCACTAGCTACAGTAACATAAGAAAAAGAACAAGATCCATCCATCGAATCTTGTTCTTAATTCTAGCTAAGTGACTTATATGTTGGGACGAGTTCTGTTACTTCTTTTCGGTCTAACTCAACATTAGAGTCGTTATTTAATGTATTCAGATTACAATTTCAAGTGGCGTGGCTACAGAAAAAGAGCCAACAGCATTTCCAGCTGTTGGCTCTTTTTCATCTGTTCATTTAACTTAGCTATTACAGCATCATCGAACTTCATATAAATTTTATAATTGGACTTAGAATCTTTATCAGCGGTTATCTTATCAACAAAAGTCCTTAAAATAGCTTTTTTAGCTGCTTTAGAGTCTGAATCTTCAAGCAGCTGAGTGACTAATCCCATAACTTTTTTAGCATCACTTAGTTTAATGCTATAGCCCTCTGTATGTAAAATTTGCACTAGCTCTTGTGTACGTTTTCTATTATTCACACACTCCATCTCAAGCTGATGGATTCTATCGTTTAAGTCAACCCTCAACTCTGGTGAAACTTTAATTAAATCTTCCCACTTTTCGAGTTTTTTCTGCGTCTCCACTAGATCAGCACCAAGTTGCTGTAGTTCTCTTTCCCATGGTTTTCTCTGTGTCTGTATTTGTTTATTTAACTCACTTACAACGTTACTTAGTATCTCTGGTACCTGTATCACCTCACTGAGTCTCTCCAAAACAAAAGGTTCAGCCTTGTCAGCACGTATGGAGTTTGCATGACATACACTTGATCCTTGCTGACGGAATTTTCCACAAGAATAGTAACGTATCCTTTCTTCGTTCCATCTTTTAATGTGTTTGTTGTGTTAGATGCACTCATAGCCGCCTCGCATTCTGGGCATTTCAGTAAGCCAGTTAGTAAATTTTCCCCTCTGTGGTTCCACTTAGGTTGTTTACTTTCTAGTTTAAGTCGATCTTGTACCTTTTGAAAAAACTCTTTATCTATGATAGGCTCATGTGGTCCATCAACAAGAATGTAGTTAGGATTATAACCCTTTCGTCGTTTTCATTCCCAATCTACGTGTCGATTATAACGTATCTTTCCTGAATAAGTAGGATTGTAAAGAATGTCTTTAACTGCCGTAATGCTAAACGGATTACCTTTAATCGTTCTGTAGCCCATTTTGTTTAAACTGTTAGCTATAGCACGATACCCGTCCCCGCCCAAGTACTTCTGAAATATAAGTTTAACTACTTTAGCTTCCTTTGGTTCAATGACAAGTATTTTCCTTTCGAGGATCCAGATTACCTCACATTTTTACGCGAAAGAATGGCTGGCCGGCTTGAATTTATTGTGAATTACAATAAAACACATCCAACTGAACTTCTTCCTAATGAAATTATTGAAGCCTTTCAAACCATTACAACTGGTCTTGCATTGTTTGGCCAACCTATCCTCTCACCCTTATTTCTAATGAACTAAATCCTGGTCATCCTAAATCAACCCCAAAAACAGAACCCCCTCACTCTAGTAAAAAGTGAGGGGGTTCTGTTTGGGTGAAAATAAGGTTGATATTCATTATACTGCCCGTCCCCGGTCGATTAAGTCGCCGATAGCTTGGCGCATGGCGGGGATGCTGTGACGTCTCGAGCGTCCACATTCTTTGGCATTTTCGTCGCATATAAAGCAAGTTCGCGGCGGTAAAGCTAAAGTTTTACGGCTGACACTAGTCAACTCCCCATCCTTTAACCAGAGGACGTCTAAATCAAGCAGTCGTCCCCATGGATGGTTTTGTTCGAGTTGAATCATGCGCTGTTTCAATTCAACTGACGTCAAGGGCAAAGTTAAGTAATATTCAGGACCCGTCGGTAAATCACGATATACCTGAGCGGTGACGGTTATATCCGACAGTGCTCTTTCAACTGCTTCAATCACAGTCGCAAACACTTCCAGAATCACTTCGGATGTTTTGACTGCTCCAGGAATGTTCATCGTAGCTGACAACATCACATCGGTTGGATGTTCGTGTAGCAGTGTTCGCTGCATGGCAACGCGAGCTTCGCGGGCATCTAACAGACTCATTAATTCGACGGCTGGTCCATCAAAAACAGAATTAGACATTACGTACCACATCGATAATCGTACCATCACGGTATTCGATTAAGGCAACAACCTTATCACCATACTCAATTGGTTCTGGCGTTCCCACCACGGCGTAAGCTCTTTCTTTCAATTCTTGAATGGTGAATTGCGGAATATCGATTGATTTAAAATGCTCTAGTAAATCCTGACGGTTCGGGTTAATCGCGATGCCAATTTCTGTTACAACGACGTCCACACTGGCTCCAGGTGTGATAATCGTATTTACTTCGTCGACGATTGTCGGGATACGTCCACGAATCAGCGGTGAGATGACTAAACTCATTTTGCTGGCGGCACTGGTATCACTATGTCCGCCGGAAGCACCACGGATGACTCCGTCAGAACCGGTCATGACATTGACGTTATAATTTGTGTCGATTTCCAAGGCAGATAAGATTACCATGTCTAATTGGTTGATTGCTGACCCTTTGCTTAATGGCGATGCATAGAAATTAGCATCGATTTCGATGTGATTTTCATTTCGACCTAATGATTGACCTGATAAGGCATCAAAGTCTTGAACATCGAGTAATTTCTCAACGAGACCAGCTTCGAGTAGTTCTACCATTTGATTTGTAATCCCACCTAAAGCAAAACTTGCTTTGATGTCGTCTTTCAACATGGACTCACGTAAGTAACGTGCAACGGCTAGAGCTGCCCCACCTGTACCCGTTTGAACAGAGAAACCTTCTTTGTAATAAGGAGACTTAGTAATCACTTCATTGGCATATTCAGCGATTAACAATTCTTTCGGATTCGTCGTGAAACGAGTGGCTCCTTTAGCAATACCGGCGGGATCGCCGATGGCATCTACTTCGACTACATAGTCGACATCAGTTTGGGGAATACTAATGGGTGAGTTTGGATATGACACTAATGTATCAGTAATAATCACCACTTGGTCAGCATATTTTGCATCAATCATAGCGTAACCTAGAGAACCACAAACTGCTTTACCGCGGGTTCCATTAGCATTGCCGTATTCATCTGAGCTTGGTGCTCCCAAAAATGCTACGTCAATGTGAATATCGTCGGCTGCTATTGCGCGGGCACGTCCACCGTGTGAGCGAATGACTACCGGATTCTCCATGATTCCTTCCGAAATAGCTGCACCTAATTTATCACGTAAGCCACTTGACGTGATGTCAGTTACAACACCATTTTTGATGTGTTCAATCAATGGTTCATGCACATTGGCAATCGAACTCGGTGCAATTTTTAAGTTTTTGATACCCATATTTGCTATTTCTTCCATTACCATGTTAATTACATAGTCTCCTTCACGAAAGTGATGGTGGAAGGAAATGGTCATGCCGTCTTTTAAGCCTGTTTTTTCAATCGCTTCACGTAGACTGCCTAATAATTTTGTTTCGCCTGGTTTAATTGGTTTCAATTGACGGCTTGATTCTGTGTAAGGTTTAACATTCGTAAATAAATCGTCATAAACCCCGTATTGATCAGCATGTTCTTGAGGGATATCGCGTCCTACATTATTTTTAACCATACTTAAATATCCTCCTCTGTTATTAACTTAGCTGCCTTAGCTAAAGCAATCACGCGTTCGGCTCGTTCAACAATTGGCTTATCAACCATTTTACCGTTGACTGAAATAACGCCTGAACCTTTTGCTTCTGCTTCACGAATGCCCCAAATAACTTCTTTCGCATTTTGAATTTCTTTTTCAGTTGGTGCATAGATTGCATTAACTAATGGAATTTGACGCGGGTTAATGACAGACTTGCCATCGAAACCTAGTTGTTTAATTAAAGTTACTTCCGCTTGGAAACCTTCAGTATTCTCAACGTCTGAGTAAACTGTGTCGATTGCCGCAATGCCTGCAATGCGAGCTGCATGCAAGATCATGTTCCGAGCAAAAAACAGCTCTTGGCCATTGGGGTAACGTCTGGTTTTCATGTTAGTCACATAGTCTTCGGCTCCTAATGCAATCCCGATTAAACGGTCAGATGCTAGAGCGATTTCGCGGGCATTCATCACCCCTTCAGCCGACTCAATAGCAGCCATCATTTTCGTCCGACCCACTTCGATACCGTATCTTTCTTCCACGTCGGTGATGACTTTTGCTACTTCGACGATGTCTTCCGCACGTTCCGTTTTTGGTAAGCGGACCACGTTCACACCGGCCGTTACAACCGCTTCGATATCTTGGTCACCACCATCTTCTAAGGCATTAATACGGACAACCGTTTCGGTGGCACTGAAGTCGACCGTTTTTAACGCGTTATGAACTAAAAGACGTGCGGAATCCTTTTCTTTTAAGGATACAGCATCTTCCAAGTCAAACATAATGGAGTCAGCTCCGTATAAAGGGGCGTCGCGAAGCATAGCTGGATTAGCACCCGGCACAAACATCATTGTTCTTCTTAAGCGTTCCATGAACTGATCTCCTTCCAATCGTAATTTTCTTTACCTGCTGAGCGATAGACCGCTGTAATGACACGCGCTTGGATGGTACAATCTAAGGCACCTTTGTCGATGGCTGTAATTTTGGCGGCTTGAACACCTAATTTATTAAGTGTTTCTTGAATCACAGCACGAATTTGCTTACCGAATTGTTTTTCAACGCTACTATCTAAATCAATGGTAATTGCTTGCTGATTCGTTGGTTCTACGGTAACCATAATATCGCTTGATTCAACCGTACCTGCTACTGCATGTTTGATAAGTTCCACTCATTTCACCCCATATTATTTATGATATTCTCTGTAGTTTTTTTAAATATTGATACGTTGTTTCTGGCAAAAATTCTAACAGTAGCGATTTATTTTGCTCCTCGATAGCTTCTCTTACTCTAGTTGCACTAATCGTTTGGTCATTGACAGCCAGTCTCGGTATGATTTTCAATGCAAGTTCATCAGCGAACACAGTTTGCATCGCTTGATTGTACACATCGGTCACCGGAGAAAATGGTTCTTCTCCTACAAAACGCGTCTTAATATCTAAGACCGGCGCAATTCTCATTTTGAATAAGGTCGCATCTAAGGTAGCTTGAGTTTTAGCAAGTGTCATCTGGGCTTTTTCTTTTAGAAAATAGGAAGGAAAAGTTGCTGAAGATACCATATAGTCTCTAGTCGGTAAAACAGTGACATTTTCTAAATGGTTTATCCCCAGTTTAACCATTGCCATCCGATCAGCAGTTGAAAATTCAGATCGATCTTCAGATAAAACGAAGACGTAAACTTGGTCACTACTTTGTGCCGCAATTTCGACTAAATATTGGTGTCCTTTAGTAAAGGGATTCGCATTCATCACGATGGCACTCCCTCGACCTGATTGCTTATGGTCTTGAAGAAGTTCCAAATAATGACTGAAATTAGGGGTACCTAGTTCCATAAAAAGAAGCTCGTCGATTTCGATTACGCTTTTGAAGCCTAAGGACTTAAAGATAATCGCATTAGTCGGTTTTGTATAAACGAAAAATTGTGAATACCCATCTGATCGCATCTGCTCCAATAAATGGTTCAAAATCTTTGCTAGCAAGTTTTCGGCTTGATAAGGTTCGCACACGACAAGGTATTTAATGATGTTGCGGTGGTAAGAACCGGTGGCGGCCAAAGTGTCACCATCAAAAATTCCGACAGTGTAATCCACTTCTTCTCCTTCAACTAAATCCGATCGATGCATCAAACTAAGCCATTTTTCATAAGCCTGTTTGTCGCGATCAAGCCACATTCTTTTTAATGTATAGATAACTTTCACCTCCCTGTACTAAGACGCAAGAATTACTCTTCAATCGCTTCTGACTATTATTATAAAGACAAATAGCAAAAATTGTAGCCTATTTGGACAATCTCTATGTTCTTTTACTGTTTTGCCAATGGTACTTACTTACAAACCGCTCTTAATCTTCCGTTTGGATTACATCAGCTGGATTGACTCCTTCTCGCACTTTCTTGAGTTTATGATGGTAATCCACCGCTTCTAATAGAGGTATCATAATTGCAGCCACGATACCACCGGCAAAGCCATTATTGTATAAGTTAATACCACCATGTAAATAAGAAGTATTACCGACAATGGTAAAATGTATTGCCCCCGCCAAAACACCTACCCACACACCATATCGACCAGCGATCGGGGCAACCGTTGTCCCAAACAAACCGGCAATAATAACACTAGTCAACGACATATCAAAGCTATTTACGTAGCCCATTAAAGTCACTCCCATTAAAACTGGTATAACATTTCGAGGGTGTTTGCCGAAAGCACCAAAGCCGACAACAGTCAAAATGCCACCAATTACTGGACCATTCAATTGACCGCCTAAAGCAATCGGATAGGCAACGCTTATGAAACCGAGCAGCGACATATTGATGAGCGCCAAACTAAAGCCCTCCTCTTCCATAAAATCGTCCGTTAACTGCCCTGAATGTTGTAATAACTTACCGTAACCTTGAAAGCTCCATGAATTAAGCGATAATCCGTACAACAGCATCAGAGAAAACAGAAAACATAAGATGAACCCGAAATGTAAGTTATATCCCGATGAATAAAGGGTGACTGGTTCGATTTCATTTCCCATTGCGCGTAAAACTGAAGTGAAAAGTGTCCCGATTAAGCCACATGTGAAGCCAACATTGTACAAGCTGAAGCCTTTCGTAAAGCTAATCGCATGTTGGGCTATGGGTGGCAACATAAAGCCAGCCAAAAAACCAGCCAAACACCCAAAGAAAATACCAAAGAAAATCGGCAAATTCATGTTAAATGTAATCTCACTGACCAATGGTCCGAGCGCCGTTCCAAATAAAGCTGCCAATAAGGAGCGTTTAGACGGTATTAGAGTCAGTTTGGCATAAGCAAACGCTCCTATGACAATCGGCATTGAATTATATAAATTCTTTCCAAACAGCGAAAAACCAGCTACCGTAAGAATGGCGGCCAAAATTGGGCCGTTGATTTCTGCGCGAGTTAGTTTCACAACGATTAAGGCATGGATCAACATTAAAGCTGAGTTGAATAAAGTTGGTCCAACTCCAACTAGCGCAAAATAATCCGTAATTAAGTTAGAAGGTGACGTTAAAATTTTCAATTGACCATTTAAGATTTCACTGGGAGAATTAAACAACAAAGCTACTAATCCTAAGTAACACGCCATTAAAATAAAGAGTCGGTAAATACTAGTTTGGCTTATTTCTGGTTTTTTCTTTCTATCTTTGCCTAAGTTAAAAACACTCATAAATCCACTCCTTTTGAACAGTTTAGCTATAACGTTAATTCAAATTTCTCTAGTTGTTAATATCCTAGCATACGCTTTCATGATTATCTATGAAGTGATTGTTCCTTTAGTGTGTTGGGCTTAATGATTAAACTTAATCGGCAGAATGATTTGATAAAAAAAATACCTCTTTGCTCGTAGCTTGGCCTACAAGAAAGAGGTATTAAAATGATCAAAAATAGGTTAACCGAAGAAAGAAAGCAAGACACCTGCCGCTACTGCTGAACCGATTACTCCAGCAACGTTTGGTCCCATAGCATGCATTAAAAGATAATTGTTTGGATTATATTTCGAGCCTTCTTTTTGTACGACACGAGCCGCCATTGGGACCGCTGAAACGCCGGCTGCACCAATTAATGGGTTGATTTTTCCGTTCGTTAATTTGTACATAACTTTACCCAGTAAGACACCTGAAGCCGTTCCAACTGCAAAAGCAACCAATCCTAAAACAATAATGGTCAACGTAGTCGTAGATAAAAGGATCTCTGCCGTTGCTTTAGCTCCTACCGTAATGCCTAAAATAATCGTTATCGTATACATAAAGGAATTTTGCAAGGTTTCTGTAATTTTAGGGACTTGACCACTTTCTTTGATTAAGTTACCTAACATCAACATCCCGATCAAAGTGGTGGCTGATGGAATGAGCAAACTAACAAACAGTGTCGTTACAATTGGGAATAAAATCTTTTCGACTTTAGACACGACACGTACTTGTTTCATTACTACACGACGTTCTTCATCTGTCGTTAAGAAACGCATAATGGGCGGTTGGATAATCGGCACTAGCGCCATATAAGAATAGGCTGCTAGAGCAATCGCCGGTAATAGATGCGGAGCTAGTTGAGTGGTCGTATAAATCGCCGTCGGACCATCCGCTCCCCCAATAATACCAATGGATGAGGCTTCTTCTGGTGTCATCCCTAAAGCAATCGCACCAAAAAATGCAAAGAAGATACCAAATTGCGCCGCTCCACCTAATAAAAGAGTTTTAGGATTGGCTAGTAAAGGACCAAAATCAGTCGATGCACCTAAACAGAGGAAAATTAAGGGCGGATAAATCCCTAAGTCTACTCCTTGGTATAAGTAGTAGAGTAAGCCACCATCTGAAGCACTCGTAGGTTCGCTCATTAACCCACCTAAAGGTAAGTTAACTAATAACATTCCAAAGGCAATTGGGATTAGCAGATAAGGCTCATAGCCTTTTTTGATTGACAAATATAAGAAAACAAGTGCAATTCCAATCATAGTGATTTCACCAAATGTTATATTGGCAATCCCAGACGATTGGATTAATTCATTAAAAACTTGTAGCATATTTTAATGCCCCCTCATAATTATAAGCTGAAAAGGACATCATCAGATTCGACAGCTTGTCCTTCGGTAACAAGAATCTCGCTAATGGTACCGTCTTCTGGTGCAATGATTTCATTTTCCATCTTCATGGCTTCTAAAATAATAACCGCCTCACCTTTTTTAACTTGTTGACCTGGTCTTGCAAGCACTTTAAAGATGTTACCTGCCATTGGCGAGTTGACCTGTAAGCCACTTGTTGAAGCTGGAGCTGCTGGAGCAGGTACGGCTGCAGGGGCAGGTGCAACTTGACTTTTTTCGGACTGACTAATTTCTTCTACTGTGACACGGTATAATGTTCCATCGATTTCTACTTCGTATTGATTCTTCATTTGTTAAAGCCTCCAATTATATTTTCTTTGTTTTAATTTCTTGTGCTTTTTTTTCAAAAATAATACTCATGAGCAAAGCCACTTTTTCTGGTGGTAAACCTTGCGCTTCTGTTTGTGTTACGGGTGCACTAGCTACGGGTGCTGCTGGCAAGGGTGTTTTGGCAGGTACGGGTATATACTTGTCGACTAGCTTGCCTATGAGGGTAAGTAATACTCCTAAGCTGGCTAGTATCAGAAAGACGGTCGTCATCGCGACAATCATCAGATAGACACCGTCGATAATTGTGAAATCTGTCAAATTGGGCTCTCCTTTCTCATAACGTTCTTACTGAGATTCTAGTAATTCCATTTGTGGGTTTAGTTTCTTTTGGCGCATACTTTTCTTTCAGATAAGTTAAACCAACTTGAGGGAATAAAGCATATGTTAAAATATCTTCTTCGGTCTTCGCTAAATCGCCTAACTCTGCTTTCAAGCTTGGCATCTCTGCTTCTAGTAAATCAGCCGGACGAACTGTTAGTACTTCATCATCACCAATGATTTTTTGTTGAACCTCAGGATCAATCGTTCCTGGAGGCGTTCCATATTTGCCATGTACGTAATCTTTGATTTCATTTGGAACGATTTTGTAACGTTCATTGACCAAAATATTAAAGGAAGCTTGTGTTCCGACCATTTGACTTAAAGGTGTCACCAGTGGTGGGTAGCCTAAATCTTGGCGTACTTTTGGTACTTCTCTTAAAACACTTTCATACTTGTCAACTGCATTTGCTTGTTTTAACTGTGAATATAAGTTAGACAACATGCCACCTGGCACTTGATAAAGTAGTGTTTTTGGTTCTGTCTCGAGCATTTTGCGGTCAAAGACGTCTGATGCCACATATTTATCACGAATTGGTTTAAAGTAGTCGGCAATATCTTCCATTTTTTTAAGGTCGACGGACAACTCATAACCGTATTCATTCAATACAAAGGCCATCGTTTCGGAAGCTGGTTGACTCGTTCCACCCGAGAAAGGTGAAATCGCACAATCGATAATGTCTGCTCCTGCTTCTGCAGCGGCTAAATAAGTCATTTCTGCCGTTCCACTTGTCGCATGTGTATGGATATTCAAGGGCACCGTGATAACTTTCTTTAAGTTCGTCACTAAATCCTTTGCTACTTTAGGTGTCATAATACCGGCCATGTCTTTAATACAAATAGAGTCGGCCCCCATATCGATTAGCGTTAAAGCAAGTTCTTGAAAATATTCCATCGTATGAACTGGGCTGATTGTGTAACAAATCGCTAATTGAGCATGTTTGCCAGCTTTTTTAACAGCTTTCACTGATGTTTCGAGGTTACGCACATCGTTTAACGCATCGAAAATTCTAAATACATCAATACCTGCTTCAGCCGCTTTTGCTACAAAGGACTCTACTACATCATCAGCATAATGGCGGTAACCAATTAAATTTTGACCACGCAATAACATTTGTAACTTAGTATGTTTGGCCCGTTTTTTGATTTCACGGAGTCGTTCCCATGGATCTTCTTTCAAAAAACGAATGGCTGCATCATAAGTTGCGCCACCCCAACACTCTAGAGCTTCATAACCTACCAGATCCATTTGTTCAATGATTGGCAACATATCACTTGTCGACATTCTCGTAGCCATTAAACTTTGATGCCCATCTCTTAAAACAGTTTCTGTCATCTGGATTTTCTTTTGTGAATTCATATGTTTTTATTTACCTCCAAATTCTCGTATTGATAAATATAATCTCTTTAGTCATCATACTTGAATGATTCAAAGATAGTCAATGAAACTCGATGGAAAAACACCTTAAAAACACATCAACTCAAACTTCATGGAGATGTACCTTAATAGAAATAAGACGGGTCTAAGCTCTAAAAGATGAGGATATTAGTTTGGTAAGGTATTGGTCGGTGTTCTTTTGCTGTACTTTTATAAATTTCTATTGTAATCGGTTACTTTATTGCGTAATCTTGGAATTGTTCAATATTACTATTTTATGAGCAATGCTCGCGTGGTTTTTTTACTGTTTTTTTCAATTTACATATGGCAAGTTGTGACATTATTGAGTATGCTTACGTTGTTTATTGTGTGATTTTTTGAACAGATGAAATTGAAAATAAATCAGTTTTTAGAAAGTGAGGGTAGGGTTGTATTTGAAAGTAAACCGTTTCAGCTATTTAGTCTGACAAAATGTATTTATTATATAAGATAACTAGAATGTATGTAAAATTAGGAGGATATTATGAATATAGCTATTATAGGTTTTGTGTTAATTATTATTTTAATGTATGTGTTGATCGCCGAGAAGATGTCTCCACCGATGGCTTTTATTGTTTTACCATTGATTGCCGCCATTCTCACTGGTGCAAACATTGCGGATATTAGTCTGTATGTCAGTGAAGGATTAGGTTCCATTTTAAATACAGCGGTTCTGTTCCTTTTCTCAATTTCATTCTTTACTTTAATGTCTGAACAAGGATTATTTGACCCTTTAGTCGATTTTGTTATCAGTAAAGTCGGAAATAAAATTACAGCAATTTTCCTTGCAGTCATTGCCGTTGCAGCTGTGGCCCACTTAGATGGTAGTGGAGCTTCTACTTACCTTATTGCAATTCCAGCTTTCAAACCAATTATGGATCGTTTAGGCGTAAGACCGGAAGTCTTTTTAGGAACTATTGTTGGTTTAATGGCTGCGATGAATATCATTCCTTGGGGTGGACCTACCATTCGTGCAGCATCAGTTGCTCAAGTAGAAGTGTTTGATTTATACGCTTTCATCTTTCCAGCTGTTGCCGTGATGTTCATCATAGCGATTGTAATTGCTGTGATTAGTTCTAAACGCAAAAGAATTGGTGGTACTACTTTAGGTAGTGAACTTAACCTTGCAGATATTGCGGGCGATGTAACACAAGAGCCTAAAACAAGTAAAGGCCTTTTCATGTATAACTTAGCAGTTACTCTTGTAATGTTAGCACTCTTATTCATCGACATTGGTTTACCAATGCACTTTATCTTCATGGTTGCTTATGCTTTCGCGATTTTAGGTAACTTTAAATCTGTTAAAGAACAAAACGGTAAAATCAAAGAATACGGTACCAACGCAATTGTTATGACAATGACCTTATTCGCTGTCGGAATCTTTATCGGGGTAATCGAAAACTCAGGCATGGTTGAAGCAATGGCAACGATGGTCATCAACGCTTTACCTGAAGCTATCGCACCACATACCCACTGGTTCCTAGCTCTATTCTCAGTACCATTAATGATGGTTCTTGGAACTGATGCTTTCTACTTCGCCTTATTACCGATTGTAATCGGAATTGTAGAACCATTTGGCATTTCACCAGAAGTAGTAGCAGCAACCTTCTTGATTACAGGTACTTACGGTACTTACATCAGCCCAACTGTGGCAGCTAACTATGTTGGGGTTTCCTTAGCGGGTACAACGATTGGTGAGCATATTAAAGCTAACCTACCTATTATGTGGGCTTCAAGTATTGTAACGCTTGTCTTAGCTACTTTATTAGGTGTTGTCCAGTTCTAATTGATCTCAGTTCATGTAAAATAACAATCCATAGATAGCATTCGACAGAATAGGTTGATGAAAAGCAAATGCTTTTCATCAACCTATTCTTATCGATTTTTTTATTTCTTTTATAACTGATTAGACTGATTTTTTTGCTAGTGAGACCTTCTTTCCAATGACTGAAGAGTGGTTCATTGCTATATCTAAGCCACAATAATTACGTTATAATAAATGCAAGTATATTTCGCTTGTTTTATTTAATCACCGTATCTACCCATCCCGAGCTCGGAAAAATACAAAGGCGACTGGACATTACCGTCCTTTAAATCCCCCTTTCTCCCTATATTCCTACTTCGTCACTTAGTTGAAACTGTTCACGTAGTTATTAAAGAAACTGATTTAGTCGTCAATTAGTTAGGCCAGCAATAAAGGAGCGTTTATGATAATGACTAATATATTTGAAAGTATCAAAAATAATTTAGACTTGAGTCAGAACAAATCGTTGAAAGAATCCGTCTACCAAGCCCTAAGAAAAACAATCATTTTAGGTGATATTCCGGCAGGTATGCGTATAAATGAAATGGAATTAGCTGATGTCTTAAATATTAGCCGTACCCCCATTCGTTATGCTTTAAAAGAACTGACGCAAGAAAATTTGGTTGAACATCAACTAGGAATTGGAACGGTCGTTAAAGGAATCAAGATGAAAGATGCCTATGAAATTTATGACATCCGCAAATCGCTCGATACATTAGCCACAGTAAAAGCGATGCAAAATATGACGGCAGATGACTATCAAGCACTCGAAACTTTATTGACTTACGGCGAAAAACTAAATAAAGAGGACCGCGTCGATGAAGTGTTGCAAAATTTCTCTGATTTTAATTCTTTTATTTACGATAAATCAGAAATGCTACGCTTAAGACAAATTGTAACGGAGCTGCAAACCTATCTCGTTTATTTTCGTGATGTCGCAATTCGCTCCTCAGCTAGACGCCACATCGCCTTAGAAGAACATTGGCTCATATTGAAAGGTATGAGAAATAACGACATCGAATCTATTACCTTGATGGTTCATGATCACCTCGATCGTTCGCTCCAATTTATTATCCAAGAAATGGAGCAACGTCATATTGACTAGAAATTCTCAAACATTAATCAAATACGTTGCAGATGCTGCTATCCAAGCACTTTATTGTGAATTAAACTTATCCCCTAAACCTGGTCTAGTCGACCGCTATAACAGTGGCTCGCACCATGACATGAACTATCAAACATTCTGCGATAGTATCGTTGCTTTAACTCCCTTCTTTTCAGACTATGTAACATTAGGTTTTGAACATCAGGGAGACTTAGAAGAACTGTTCATACAAGTCCGCGATGTTGGAGTATGTGCCGAAAAAGCGATGCTGTTAGCAACTAAAGGGATTAACACACATAAGGGGGCTAATTTTTCTTTCGCAGTTATTTTGGGAGCTACGGGTTACTATTTAAATCAAGAACCGGGCTTAGTTTTTTCTCTACAAGACATTGATGGCATTTTTCAAATTGTCCAGCAGATGACGCGCAATTTAGTGGACAAGGATTTCTCAAACTTACATCTGAAAACAAAACTCTCCTACGGCGAAAAGTTATTCTTGGAAAAAGGACTCACCGGTATACGCGGGGAAGCTTCCGCTGGTTATCCAGCGCTACGTGAAGTTTTAATGCCCTTTTTGCGCGAGCAAAAAACAACTGATGAAGCGGTTGAGACGCAGTTTTTACGTGGGATGCTTTTACTGATGAGTGAAGTAGAAGATGGTAATATCCTTCACCGAGGCGGTTACGATGCTTGGCTGCAAGTAAAAGGCGAGACAAAAGAGCTTCATCAGGCCAACTTTGACACGGAAACTTTACATGCTGAGTTAGTCAATTACGATCAAGTGATGAGGGACCGTCATTTAAGTCCTGGTGGAACGGCTGATTTACTTTCACTTGGCTTTTACTTGGCCTACTTGGAAGGTTTTATCACGAATTTTGGGGATTCTACTTCTTGCTTGAAGCATGTCTCATTGTGAAAGAGTGATTTTCTGCTTCACCTAAGATTGAACTAAAAGAGGCCAGGACAATTTGTCCGGCCTCTTTCTCATATTTCATATCTTAAGAATTCAAGTAATCCAGTGCATAAGCTACATGGAAGTTGACCATGATCGGTAAGGCACGCTCATCGAGGTCAAATTGATTGTGATGCAAGCCGTAAGAGGTTTCCTGGGAACTGTTCACCCCTACGCGACCATATAGTCCTGGAGCTAGGGTCAATAAATCAGCGAAATCATCGGCTACCATGCTTGGCAATTTAGAGGTAATCACGTGTTGACTACCGCCAAGAAATTCTGCTGCAACTCTTGCACCGCGTTTTGCTTGGACTTCGTTGTTAATGACGGGCAAGGCTGCCGAATAATTCTCGAACGTCACCGTCGCACCGTGAATTTGGGCAGTCAAACAGGCAACTGCTTCTACTTTCGCAATCATGCGGTTTCGTGTGTCGTGAGTCATCGCTCGGATTGTGCCTTGAATATAGGCACGATCAGCCACAACATTGTAGCGTGTCCCCGCTTCAAAACGGCCGATACCAATTACAACAGGATCTAAAGGATCCACTTGGCGGGAAACAATATGTTGGATTTCAGTGACAATATTTGCTCCCACTACTAAAGCATCGACACCGCGGTGGGGTTGAGCCGCATGAGCATTTACCCCTGCAACTTCAATCGTAAAAATATCACAGGAAGCATTTTGCGGGCCCGCGATGGCTTCAATTTTCCCCAGAGGAACATTGGGATCGACGTGAAGTCCGACTACTTCGTCGACTCCATCGATTAAGCCACTGTCAACGAATTGGCGTGCCCCGGCACCAATTTCTTCTGCTTGTTGAAAGGCTAGTAGCACCGTACCTCCAAAGGTATGACGGTTATCCTTTAAATACTTGGCGGCGCCTAATAGTGCTGCCGTGTGAGCATCGTGGCCACAAGCATGATTAAGGCCGGCTTTCTTTGAAGAATAGTCTGTTTCTTTTAAATCCGGCACTTCGAGCGCATCGATATCTGCCCGTAAGAGTAGACTGCGTTGGCGTTGCGTTTCATTAGCATCAACTTGAGTGCCAATGATTTTGGCTAAAGTCCCTGTCTCACCTATTGTTTCAAACGAAATATCCAGTTTGTTAAGAATCGATTGAATCGTGGCAGCTGTTTCATATTCTTTAAGACTCGGTTCAGGATTTTGATGGAAATGGCGTCGCCACTCGCTTAGTTGGGGAGTCAAAGCTAAAATGTCAGGTAAAAGGTGCTTCATTCGATACCCTTCTTTCTCTTATCACGTCGTCCATTCAATAAGAAAAGCAAAGTCGGTCAACACATAAGTTGACCGACCGCTTTGCTTTTGAGTTACAGTTAATTATTCAGCATCTTCTTCTGATTCTGCATCCTCAGCGTTAGCATCAGACTCTTCTGCGTCATCACCAAAAACAGGTGCGCCTTCCCAGATTGGCTTGTCTCCACCGTTTGATAAGTCATAAATAGCTTGAGCGACTTCCTCTGTTTGGTAAAGTTCTACAATCCGGATCAAGGTTTCGTTGTCTTTTGTTTCTTCAGTTGCAGCAATGACATTTTTGTACAATTCATTTAATTGGTCTGGATAATCTGCATCAACGAAAATAGCTTCTTTCAATGAAAGACCAGCATCAGTTGCGAAGTTGGTGTTGATGATAGCAGCAGCCACGTCTGGTAAGACAACTGCTAATTGAGCCGCATCTAATTCTTCAAATTGTAAGTTTAATGGGTTATCAGTAATGTCTTCAGTAGTCGCTAGAGCGCCCACTGCATCATCCACTTCAATCACACCGGCGATTTCTAACGCTAGAATCGCACGACCGCCATTAGTTGGGTCATTGGGAATCGCGACTACATCGCCATCTTGCAACTCGTCCAATGAGCTGATTTTTTCAGAGTAAGTACCCATCGGCGATACAAAGGTGAACCCTAAAGGTGCCAATGTACCATCATTAGAAGCATTCCAGTCTTCTAAAAAGGCTACGTGTTGGAACGCGTTCAAGTCTAATGAGCCATTTTGTAAGGCAACGTTGGGTTGGTTATAGTCGGTGAACAGTTCTAATTCAACCGTGATATCTTCTTTAGCGGCTGCATCGACCACAATTTGCCAAATTTCTTCAGCTGGTCCAGATACGATTCCGACGGTTACGGTTTCTTGTGCTAAAGCGCTCGTTGCACCGAAGCCTGCTAATAATCCTGCTGCTAATGTCGTTACGCCTAATTTTTTAATCCAGTTTTTCATTATAATTTCCCCTTTTTAGTTGTTTTAGTGTTATTAATCAATAGCATTGCTGATGGTCAGTGTTCAACTTTACGAATCAACCAGTTAAAAATCAGTTGACTAACGAAAACAATAATTAAAATTAAAACCGTGGAAACAAGTATGACGTCCATTCGACTACGTTGGTATCCTCTGGCAATTGCCATCGTTCCCAAGCCGCCCCCGCCAACTGCACCAGCCATGGCCGTTAAACCAATTACGTTGATTACCGTTGAGGCGCTCACCCGTAAAAGTGCTGGCAAACCTTCGCGTAAATAAACGCGGTAAATGATATCAAATGGGCTTGAACCCATTGCTTGAGCTGCTTCGACCACACCGGGATCCACTTCCAAGAGGGCAATCTCCACTTGGCGGGCGAAGAAAGGAATCGTTCCGATGACAATCGGGACCGTAGCAGCTGTTGCTCCAATGGTCGTGCCGACTATGAGCCGAGTCACGTTAACTAATAAGGCTAAGAGAATGATGAATGGAATCGAACGAAAGACGTTGATTAAAGCATCCAATATTTTAAAAACCGCCTGATTGGGTAAAATACCATTAGGTCCCGTAACTGTAATAATCACCCCTAAGATCAAGCCGAGTGTACCCCCAGCCACAATAGTCAAACCGAGCATATACAATGTTTCCCAGGTCGCTTCGATAAAACCATCACGTAGCGGCCAAGCGTGTGGCAGCCATTCTTCCATGAAACTATTAAAACTTAAAATGAGTTGTGTCATGTTATCCCTCCTTTGTCACGTATTCTTCAAGCAGTTCGCTGACTGAATCGACCGTTACGCTATTTTCACGTAAGTAAGCGACACTCCGCTTGATATTATTGCTGTCACCGGAGAAAGCTACTAGTAAATTTCCAACCGGTGTATTTTGTAAAATTTCAACATGACCATAAATAATGTTGACCGTCACATCGAAGTCTTTCACCAAGGTAGCGATTAAGGGTTGGGTTGTGCTAACCCCAACATAACTCAAGCGAGCGAGAATCCCATCGCGATTTAATTGCTGCGTTTCTGGATGTTGTAAAACGGTAGCCAATTCTTGGTCAAAATGGGTTGCAGTATCAATAAACTCTTTTGTTAGTTGTTCTTTTGGCTGGGTGAAAATATCAATAATGGTACCTTGCTCCAGAATACGACCATCTTCCATGACCGCCACTTTATGGCATAAGTCTTTTACTACTGACATTTCATGCGTAATAATGACAATCGTTAGACCTAGTTTTTCGTTTAATTCTCTCAATAAATCGAGAATCGAACTGATTGTTTTTGCTATGCTCTCTATAAAGTAGACAGAGAAATAAAAAAACTCTACTACTTTTATAGGGGGCTATTTCTATGTCAGGAAGAACAACTAAACATACATTGGAGGAGCGTGTTAGTGCAGTTCGACGTGTTACTGAAGAATATCATAGTTACAGTCAAGTCGCACGAGACTACTTAGTCGATCCCTTAACGATAGAAGCTTGGGTTAGAAAATATCAACTGGATGGCTTAGAAGGGTTGAAAGTATCTAAATCACATAAGAATTATTCGAACGAACTTAAATATGCTGCTGTTCAAGCTTATTTATTCGGTCACCTTAGTTCACAGGCATGCTGTGAAAAATATGGCATCTCTGATGGTTCAGTGTTAAGAACGTGGATTAAACAGTATACTAATGGTGAGGATTTAAAATCTATTAGTAAAGGGAGATCGACGATGACTAAAGCGCGTAAAACAACACACCAGGAACGATTGGAAATTGCACAACACTGTCTGGCAGAAGATAAAAATTATCAGAAGATGGCTGATTTGTACAACGTTTCTTATTCACAAGTTTATCAATGGGTTCGCAAATATCAAGCGCATGGCCCCGATGCATTAATTGATCGACGTGGCCGTACGTTAGAGTCGAAATCCAAGCTGAGTGAACAAGAGATTCTTCAACTGAGAATCAAAGAGTTGGAGCGTCGTAATACCTATTTAGAAGCAGAGAATGGTCTAATAAAAAAGTTGAAAGAAATCGAAAGGAGGCGGTAACCGCCACAGCAGTAAGAAACGATTCTAAGTTTAAAGCGATTCAGATGCATCACGAAGAAACAGGCTGTACCATTACCCTATTATGCAATTTATTAGAGGTGTCACGGTCCGGCTACTATAAGTGGCTAAATCGTGAAGAAACCGTACTAGATCAAGAAAATGCCTGGCTAATGGCTGAAATCGAATGGGTCTTCCAATTATATGAGGGGATTTTTGGCTATCGTCGTGTACAGATACATATTAATCGTTATCACTCAAGAAATTATAGTTTGAAAAGGATTCGCCGCTTAATGCAATTAATGGGCTTGAAGTCCCATATTCGCCGCGCAAAGGGGTATAGTGCTCAAGCGAGTTATCGTAATATAGAACCCAACCGACTGAATCGTGAATTTAGCGCAGATAGACCCAATGAAAAATGGGTCACAGATATTACTCATCTCTTCTTTGGTATGAGTCAGAAAGCGTATCTAAGTGTAATAAAGGACCTTTATGATGGCTCAATTATTGCCTATCAAGTGAGCTTAAAAAATGATACCGTTTTAGTGATGGATACCTTAAATCAAGCAATTCAGGTTGCACCTGAAACAGGCATTTTAATTCATAGCGATCGCGGTAGTCAATATACTTCTGGTGAATATCGTCAATTTACGACACAACAAGGATATATTAGGAGTATGTCGCGTACAGGTGAAGTGTTAGATAATGCGCCTATTGAAAGCTTCTTTAGCCATTTTAAATGTGAATGTTACCATTTAAAAAAGTTTCTGACTTATGAAAAATTAGTAGAAGCTATCGATAGTTACATCAGGTTTTATAACGAAACACGATTCCAATCTAAATTAAACAACCTGACACCATTGGAGTTTCGGAATCAGGTTGCAGCTTAAATTTTATTTTATTACAGGGTCCAAGGCGCTTGTTGCTTCATCACACAACAGGACATCTGGATCATTGGCGAGGGCACGCGCTATCGCAACCCGTTGCTTTTGACCTCCTGATAATTGGCTAGGGAAATTATCGGTTTTTTCTTTCAAACCAACTAAGCTGAGCAATTCAGCTACTTTCGCAGCCACTTCTTTCTTATTCAATCCGCTGCCTTTTAATGGGAAAGCGACATTTTCAAAAATCGTGCGTGATTCCATTAAGTTAAAATGTTGAAAAATCATCCCAATTTTCTTACGAGCTTCCCTTAAATCTTTAGGTGCTAACTCCATTAAATTCTGTCCATTGACATTGACTGTTCCTTTAGTTGGTCTTTGTAACAAGTTAATCGTCCGCACTAACGTACTTTTCCCCGCACCACTATAACCAACAATTCCAAAGATCTCGCCTTGTTCGACTGCCATCGAAACATCTTTCACCGCTGTGACGACACGATCATCGTCATGAAAAATCACATCTATATCACGTAATTCAATCACATATGTACCTCCTCTAAATACTGCATTTACTTACAAATAAAAACCGCTCATCTATGGATGAACGGCAAAAAAACGATAGAGAGTCTGTATTAGAATTCCATCGTTTCTTCTTTTCCATCCCCGAAAAATAGAAACTAAATTATTTGGCAGGTCTCCTGGCTCATGCTTCGTCCTACTACAGCCCTTCCCGTATTCCTAACCTACAGCTAGGTGATACAGTGGTTTACTGATTCGTCCACACTAACAGTTGCGGGGGCAGCTCCAGCTTTCAACTGGATTCCCTTTTAAGGCATTGCGATGCCGCCAAATAATTAGGCACTATATATTGTATTGTAACACTATATTTTAAGCCCATTAACACTACATGTAGTATTGCAACATATTCATTAAGCTAATCATAGGTTATTTAGATTTCTATAAAGTAAGGTTAATAGCACAATTAGACAGATTGTCTTACATAGAAAGAGAGCTGGAATAAACTTTCAGCCTCGCTTTTTTTCACGTTGGGTGATTTTATATGGTTCACCTTTGCTATCATAGGTAATCCATTCGCCCACCGGGTCTCCTTTTTCAAAGTAGCCTGAACGCTTAATGGTGCCATCAATGCGGTACCATTCCCAATAGCCTTCTGGTTGGTCGTCAACTATTTTGCCTTTTGACCAGATGGTCTCGCCACTTGCATGGTACTTGATTGTGTAGCCATCCACTACTTCTATTTTCTTTTGCTTGATGCTTTTTGGATTGATTTTCTCACTTTTATTGCTCATCATGCTTATCCTCCCAACTTTATTTGACTGCAAAAATTCATTCTGATTCTATTCCTTTAACTCAAAGTATAGTGTCAGACACCGTAACGTTTTATCGCGCGTTGGAATTGCCTTTTCACAACCATATGACCTTGACCACTAGACCTCAAATTTTTCTAACACAAAATTGTTGTTAGACGTGTTTATCACGACATCAAAGTGTTCGCTGTAAGGGTGCATAAACCGTTCATACTGAATTCGCCGCTGTGGGTGGAACTCTTTTAAATCAGTCAGTTTGACGCCCCGCTCTATGACATCACGATTTTCCCTTCTTCTGAGCTCTGTTTCGCTATCACAGTATAGATAAATCGATAGATCAAATAAGCCTAACTCTAAAAATGTAATGCTCATGCCCTCGATGAAACTAATTGGATAGCTTGATGAAATTAAAGAGCTAGCCATATACTCCGTTTCGATGGTATAAAAATCTAGTCCATTTCGAATCATTTGAATGTCTCGTTTTAAAGCTGGCAAATGGTGGGCTTGCGGGTGACAAGCTGTCATTTTGGCAGCATATGTTTGATGATTCAGTTTCTCTAAGATTTTCTGTACTATTGCTTCCAATTTTTCACTTTCTTTTTTTGACTAGGATTTACTTTACGGTTGTTCCATTATAATGCGACATCTTCTTCTCCTGCAAGTTTACTGATGGATGTGTGACGATTTGGTTTTGGGAAATACTAGACAGAAAAAGGTACATCTCAGGTTTTAAACCTCGATGTACCTTCTAAATTAATGTGATGCCGGCTATAGGGATCGAACCTACGGCCTCCGCGTTACGAGTGCGATGCTCTACCAACTGAGCTAAACCGGCATTCTTTGTGTTTTGAACTACAAAGAATATAATAAACCTTTCAGCCAAAATGTAAAGGTCTTAGTGAAAAATAACACAGCTAGTTTTCGGTTTCAAGCTCATTGCTCCTGCTCAGGATGGTTAATCCCTAGAATCCGATGTTGGCGTTCCTCGATATTTTGAATATCGAGTCTTTCAGTGAAATTGGGACTCGTTAGATTAAACAGATAATTACTGTAATCCTTAATATAGTTTAGCTTCTTAGGATGTGCAGCATAAGCAACTGTCAACAAAGAGTCAAACAGTGCCACCACTCCAGAAATATCTTGCTTCATATAGTGAATTAATTGCCAATAACTTTCATATAAGTCTTTTGGAAAATTATTGAAATCATAAATCACGCTACCTCCCGAAGACAATGTCTCATCAGTGTCTTCGCCCATCAACACAAACCTTCCTGGTATACTGGCAAATTTTGAATCCAACAAAGCCTTGTAGTTTAAGATATGAATGGCTGTATTAGGATCATTAATGCCTGGCGAAACCGCCCTCAGAGCTACTTCAATCAATTTAGCTCGAGCAAAATTTGGATCGTACATAGAAGAAGGTTTTTCTTCATAAGTTAGGGTGCGGTTTATTGCCGCTTGGAGCTGTGATTCATCTTCAACTTTTCGGTTAGTGTATAAATCGACGACCGGCTGATTTGTGGAAATAAACTCTCCTATTCTTAAATGTAGTACCATGGTGCCTTTGAATTCCTTGCTCAGTTCAACTAGTCGATTAAAATTAATATATTCAACATAACCACTCTCGTTAGCCTTTACTGTGAAGATGTGTAGCGTGTCTATTTGAGGAAGATGATCAAACAAAGGCATTTCTTGAAAGTAATCAATCGTTTCATCCGCAACTGACTCGGCCTCCTTGTACAATTTCGTCACAAGATGGTCCAATTGTACGGATATCGCCACATTATAAACAAACTTTATAAAGTAAAAAACGCAGGCAAGGGCATACAATAAGGCAATGGAGGCCGAAATAACTAAATATTCATCCTCTGAATTGCGCATAAAAAACAAAGAGGAAAGACAGTAAATAAAACCACCAAGAAAAATCCCCAAAGTTTGCATAGATGTTTTCTGCAAGAGAAAATTCTCGACCGTCCGGGGGCTGAAATTAGAAGAATAGAACGAAATGACCGATAACATCGTCCCAAACGTGAAGGTTGCCACTGAAAAAAGGGAACCCGCTAGCAGGCTCAAGATTGATTTGGCCAGATTGACGCTCGTTAGAAAAACAGTCGGGAAATAGTCCACCACATTTATCATTCTGGTGTCGAGCAAGATAACACCAATCGCTAAAATGAAAGAAAAGAGCACGCTCCCTCCTAGAATAAGCCAAATACGTTTATCTTCAAAAAATAAGCCAAATGCCTTGACCATGTTCTATAACCCCTCCTTTGATAGAATTATTTTCTCTATTATACCACTCGCTCATTAGGAATGACTTCTTTTCAGCCGTACTTTTTCTGATGTTCTTTCTTCAACTTTAAATACGCTTCATTTTCCCTCACAATTTTCCACTTCTCTTCAAAAATGGTAGCTGACTTTGCTTTTTCTTCGTCTATTATTCTTTCTTTTATGTCGCCATTTTCATCATATTTGCGACCACCTTTGTAATTGGCGTAACGTCTAGATCTAGTGTAGCCCATTTGAAGAAACTTCCGACTCATATCCATACCCACAAAATCACCGGCTGCCTGGTAATCCAAAAACAGCTGGTAGATTTTGTCAGAAGATACTTTAGCAATTTCTGGAGTCTTAAAACGCCAATGTGGTAGTATCTCGCTTTTATAAGGTTCTACCAGAAGCACCCCTTGTTCTCCTCGGCCCACTCGATACAATTCAGGCTGGTCCCGGAAGTTTATCTGAGCGAAATCCAGTTCATAATCAAAGGCCATGTTACCCCCCCTCATGTCGATCCATTTCACTTTTTCTGTTTAGTTTTGTTACTAAACATGACGTTAATTTTGTGTTCCAGGCAACTATCTTGTCTGCTCCTAACCGGAAGACAAAAAAGCTAGATTCGTAAAGGTCTCGCTAACATTTGTCTGTAAATTGTTTTCAATTTTATCATCATTTATGGTACGAATGTCCGTATCATCGATAGGTAATAAAATCTATTAGCTATTTGGTACGATTCAAAAAAACCTCAAGTAGCCACCGTAGATTTACTTGAATGGGCTTGAGATTCTTATAAAATGGATACTATGTTAATTATCATTTTTTTATTTACTTTTGTTAGTTTTATTGCTTTTTTTATACAAGCCTTTTGGTGTTTTGTGATTAATACTTTGAACTCATGTTTTACTTGATATCATTTCTATAATTATTACCAAAAATTATAACTCATTATAGTATAAACGTACTACTTCTGACATTAATTGTCTTCTATCATTTAGAAAGTCGTTATATGAAGCAATATCCATCCCTATAAGATTTAAAGGGATCGCATTCTCTTTAAAATTCTGTTCCAATTTTTGTATCGATTGTATTTCACCTAATTCTAGTTGTCCGCTTTTAATTTGTTCCATAATCCGACCGAGATATTCCTTAGGTGCGTGATTACTAATTCGAATATTAATTGGCTGTTCCGCATATACATAGTTTGAAAGTTGATTGTATTGGTTCTGCTTAAAACCATTCTTAACTAAGTAATTTTTAGGGAAAATATGGTGAAGATCCCCTCTTTCCTCTAATAACTGCTGAACTGTAATCTTATCTGATAGAAAGGCTTTTGTTTTATTGAATACTTGTGCCATTAAGAACACATTGAAATAAGGACTTCTTATACTGTTTGTATTATAGTTATCCGGCAGTATCGTTTCCCAGTAAGAGTCTCCTAATTCACCTTGTTCCGTTCTATGTAAATAAACTTCAGGATCTTGTTCATTAAAACGTTTTATATCGAAATCAATTTGAGATTCAGGTGATGAGGAATATTTTCCAGTTAGTGTCGCTAACACATACCACTTTCTGACAACTTTCTGTACAATATGGTCTGCATATCCTTTTTCCCGTAATAATAAAAATAATGCATAAGCAAAGTTAATATTATTTTGTGATGTAATCATTTTTTTATCTACTACACCAATAGATTTAATAATCATACAAAAACGTTTAAAGTTTATCTCATTTAAAAATTGCTTTAACCCTTCATCAAGGAGAGTAAAAGTTTCTTGAATAATTCGATCTTCATAGCCTCTTGTTTCAAAATTACGTCCTGAAAGTAAGCTAACTAAATCAGACATTCTTCCCCGTTTAAATTTAACAGCAAAGATAACTCGAATGATATCGTTATATTTTGGTAAAAATACGCTAGATTCATAATTTGTTACCCACTTGATTAAGTGAAAATAATCAGATTGAGTAAATTCACTATCGTTGTTCAGAATCGTTTGCAGGTTAGAAGGTGTCTGAATAACATTTGCAAAGTAATCAATTGTTTTTCTAATTAGAGGACCGTTATATACATTGTTTACTGCAATTTTAGACATCACAAAATCAGATTGACTTAAAGAGGTTCCTTGTGAATTTATCCTAACAAATATTTGGTTAACGGTATCAATCCCTAGCTCAGAGTTTAATTCAATAATCCCAATTTGATTATTCTTAATATTTATCAATTTTTGAATTCTTTGATTTAATTTATCAGGATTTACGTCTGGATGTTTTTCACAGTAGTCCATAATGAATTGGTATTGACTAAAGTCTGGTTTGAATAGTGCTGAAATATCAGGTATCCACGCTTCATCTTTAATAATTGCAGCATTAGAAACTTCAAATACTCTGGTTTTTGGATTAAAAGCGATAGTAATGCGTCCTTTACTATAGTTATGATCAATAACTGGTTCGCCTGAAATTGCAGCCATTAAAGCTGTTACTCTTTGTTGACCATCAATTAAAATGTTTTTTCCCTGTGATAAGGAGCCGTCCTTTAATCTTACATCAGGATTTTTCCAAGTAATAATATATCCTACAGGGTAGTTTTTAAATAAAGAATCTATTAAGTCCCTAACCTTAGATTTTTTCCACACAAATGGTCTTTGGATTTCAGGGATGGCTACTTGACCATCTCTTATCCAACCCAGTAAAGTACTGATCGTATAATTATTAACATTGTAATTTGACATAGTTTCCTCCTCCAAAAGAGATTAAATGGCTTTTATTCTGTGTAAATTGGACCCTTAGTCAAGGACATTTTTCAAAACGGCCTCTCTTTTTTAAAAACCTCCCTTTTATAAGGTTTAACCTTCAATTTACATTGCACTTTCATTCACATCACAAGTTCTGACTGCTGGAATTTCTGGTGTTTCAATTAAATCAGCTAATGGATAATAGCCTGTTGTCACAAATTCATAGTATTGACGAGGAGCTAATTTAGCTAAGCCCCATTGGTAGCGATCATGGTTGTAATAGTTCATATAGTGATCGATAGCTGCTTGTAATGCTTCAAATGTCTGGCATCCTGCGATATCTACTTCGTCTTTCATATGACCATAGAATGATTCTTGAGGGGCATTATCCCAACAGTTACCACGTCGAGACATCGATTGAATCAGGTCATGATCCTCAAGTAGTTCTTGGAATCTCATACTCGTGTAGTGTGAACCTTGATCTGAATGGATAATCGTCTCATGATTCAACGTCATGCCTTCTTCTTCAATTAACTGATTAATCGTGGCGAGGACGAATTCAACTTCTAAAGAAGCGCTGAGTTGGTACGCTAAGATTTCATTTGTATAAGCATCCTTGATGGTGGATAAATAAGCTCGCTTATCCTGACCATATAAGCAATAAGTAATGTCTGTTAATAAAACAGTTCGTGGACCAAAGGCTTTGAACTGTCGTTGAACGAGATTCGGTTTGATGGAATATTCTTGAGTTTCTCGAATAATTCGTTTACGGGTACGGGGTCTACGATGCTTGCAGTAGAGCCCATACTTGCGCATTAAGCGTAAAATCTTTTTACGATTCATGACCGTTTGTTCATGCAATAAAGTCATGTGAATACTGCGACTTCCTTTTTGATAACGGTGCTTAAAAAACGCTTTTAAGATGGTTTTGAAATCTTCTTGATCCGCTTGATCTCGTTGTTGCTGATTAGGTCTTGTCACGTTCAGACAATTATAATAGCCAGAGCGAGACACGCCCGCAACCTTGCAGAGCCAATATAAAGATAACAGGTTACCTGCTTCATTTAGCGTTGCTTCAATTAAACTATACTTAACCTGCGTGTTGCTTAAGGCGTGTCCTGCATCTGATCGATCCAAATGTTTTTTTTTAAGAATCGATTCTCTTGTTCAACATACTTGAGTTGATGTTCTAATCGTTTTATTCGTTCCTTATCACTTATTTTCATTGGATCATTTTTGGCTTTTTTAGCCTCTAAATAGGCTTGGTAATTAGGGTAATGATTTAAGAGAGTAATCAGGCTGGCAGCACGTTTTCTCCCAATTAATTCTGGACCTAAACCAATAGAGCGTAACCAGTCCATTCCCGATTCAAATTGGTCTTTTTGTTGATAATAGAGTGCTTTTAACTCGTCAGTGTAACGAATCTGTGACTGTGTGACTGATAAAATATAAGGCGATACTCTTAATTGATCGATGTGTTCTTGAGTTAAAATGTGTTTGGCCATAGTATGGACTCCTTTGTTTAAAATGCTTCATAATGAAATACTGAATAAAGTACACGCTAAGCCTTTATTTAGCTGTCTAGCTAAATATGTGGCCTTGTCGAACGTGTCTGTTAGAAAAACTGGACGAGTTAGTAGTGTCTGTAAAAAACAAGCACCTTATTCGTTTGTGTCTATTCAAACAAGCTAGCCTTTTTATTAGTGTACAGATAATATATCTATCTTATTCCACGCTGTCTATATTTTTATGAGGCCGTAAAAATCACTGTCCATTCTATAGGGTCCATTTTACTCTACGATTTTGGGGGACTTGACCTTGAAAATTATCCAGTAATTGCTGGCTACTCTTATAAATATACTTGGCTTTATTACGGTAGAGGCCAATGCTATTAATATAGCCTTCAATTTCTTCTGGCGATGACTGAACGACCGCTTCTGGATTAGGATAACGTTCGAAAAGCTTGTCTGTCACCTTTTCAACACTGGCATCCGTTGCTTGAGCACTTAAAATCACCACTAACATTAATTGAAATGGATTCTCGTACCGCATGGTCGGTTTGGCATCTGGATAAAGTTTAATAATTTCTTCAATTAATTGACGGGCCGACTCATTATTTAACATAAAACTCTCCTTACTAGGGATTTTCATTTCTATTACTGGACAGAAGTCTCTTAAAAAAGAGCAAATTTAATTACGGCTTGGTGCTTTGAAAAGCGGTTCGCCATAATTAAATTTGCTCGTTCATTAATAGGATTGCTTATAAAAGCGAGTTATTTACCAAATGTTCCAAAAAAGTAAATTTTACTTCTTGCTATTCTTAACCGCAGCTTCTTCTAAACCTTGCAAGTAAGATAGGCCAAGAGCGCGGTCATACAGTCCGTAACCTGGGCGAGCAACTTCGTCCCAGATAGCTCGGCCATGGTCTGGACGAACCAATCCATCAAAACCTGTTTCAACTAAGGCTTCCATAATCGCATACATATCTAAGGAACCCTCACTACTTAAGTGGGCAGATTCTAAGAAATGTCTGTGGCCTAAAATTTTCACATTACGGAAGTGAACAAAATTGATTTTACCTTTTAAGGCATGAATCATGTCAACCAGGTCGTTTTCAGGATTAGCACCATAAGAACCTGTACAGAATGTAACCCCATTATATGGAGAATCTACAGCATTCACAATGCGTAAGATATCTTCCTTATTTTTCGTAATACGTGGGTATTCAAACATATTGAAAGGAGGATCATCAGGATGAACCGCCATCTTAACATCAGCTTCCTCACAAACTGGAATAATAGCTTCCAAGAAATATTTAAAGTTTTGGAAGAGCCCTTCTTCAGTTAAGCCCTCGTACATAGCTTCTAATTCATGAAATTTCTCTAGACGTTCAGGTTCCCAACCAGATAATTCAAAGCCTGAAGTTTGTCCCTTGATTAAACCATACATTTGTTTAGGTTCAATTTGTTGAACCACCGCATCATCATACTCTAAAGTATGAGATCCGTCGGCTAGTTCATAGTTAAGGTTTGTCTTAGCCCAACCGAAAATTGGCTTGAAACTATAACAAATTACCTTCACATCACAAGCCCCTAAATTTCGGATGGTTTGCTTGTAGTTTTCAATATATTTATCTCGGTCAGCTGTTCCCGCTTTGATAGAATCATGAACAGATACACTTTCAATCCCTGCTAAGGTTAAACCTTTGGCTTCGACTTCTTTCTTTAACGCTTCGATTTCATGGATTTCCCATACATCACCAGGTAATTTATGGGTTAAGGTCCCTACTACCCCGTACATATTAGGTATTTGACGAATATTATCTAGGGTTACTGGATCATCGCTACCATACCATCTAAAAGTCCACTTCATTCCTTTCACCTCGTTATTATTTAATTTTCTCCAAAATTTCTTTAATATTTTTGTCTGCAGATACACCATTATCTTCTTGAACTAATTTCTCAGAAATAATGAAAGAACCCCCTACTGCGGCTATAGCATCATTCGATAAGAATTCTTTACAGTTATCTAAATTCACGCCACCGGTTGGAACAAATTTAATATCGAAGAAAGGACCACTCAATGCTTTAATAGCTTTTAAGCCACCATAAACATCTGCTGGGAAGAATTTAACTGTTGAAATTCCTTTGTCCATAGCTTGGATAATTTCTGAAGGTGTTACAGTACCAGGTACTACTAATACATCATTTTCATTACAATAGTCCACTACTTCTGGAGAGAAGCCTGGAGTAACAATGAAAGTTGCTCCATTTTCAATCGCATCTTTAGCAGTTGCTAGGTCTCTAACTGTTCCTGCACCTACAATTAATTTGCCGGATTGCGATAATTGCTTAATAGCTGCTGAGGCTAAATCACTACGATAAGTTACCTCGATGAAGTTTAAACCATTGCTTGTTAAAACTTCCTCAACCACGGGTAAGATATCTAAGTCTGTCGCTGTATATAAAGGTAATAATTGTTCTTGTTCTAATTGTTTCAATAACTCTTCTTTTGTTTTTGCCAATTAAATCAATCCCTTCTTATTCTAATAGTATTTATACTACGATTAGGCGAACTCACCGCAGAATAAATATTTCTTATTGAATTATAGCATAAATGCTAGTGTTTTATTAGCCGTATCAGAGCCAATCCTTAAGGATTAAATTAATGATCGATTTGGATTTTCCTATCTACTTGCTCGAACTCACTTCAACTAAGGACTATCTAGTAATCCCCCGAAACCCCGATGATTTTAGAGGGTAGAGAGGCATTGAGTAAGCACTCTCATCTACCAAACAGATGTAATTTTTATCATCATTTATGGTACGCATGTCCGTATCATCGATAGGTAATAAATTCTATTAGCTGTTTGATACGGTACAAAAAAGAACCTCATTATTACTCTTCTTAGAGCTTTAACAAGAACTCCTTTTACACTATCCTATTTTTTTATATTTCCCACGCACTCAAAACATTTTTCATTCATAAAAAAAGACTCTTTAAATCCGTTTGTTATGACAGATTTAGAGAGTCTTTAGTTGTTTTAGTTATATATTCTGTAGTAACTTATTCTGCATCCAGGTCAGCGTAAATTTCTTCTAACAGTATTTCTGCTAGGTCTAAGTAAGTATCCCAGGATGGGTTGCGAGTAGTGAATCCACTGCTTGCATAGTCTCCTGTCTCACCTGTCGCTGGTAGTCCTTCGATATCCAGTAAATCTTGTGTTTCTACAACTTTTTCATTTAATGCATCCATTTGAATGTTGAAGCCGATGCGTGATGGCTCATCATATTCTATACTATGATATTTTAATTGTCTGAATAATGATTTTAAAGCTTCACTTTCAATCTCATCAGGTGAGCTGGCGAAGATTTCATCATAACTTACTTTAGTGATTTCCCCATCTTCCATTACTACTTTTAGGTAGGCAGTCACACCTTCTACGATTTCCTCGGCAATGCTGTAGTACTTAGCAGTAGATGGTTGATCCAATTCTTCTTCTAATTGCTCTGCAAGCGGTAGGAACGATTGGTTAAATGAATTCGACGCTCCTGCTACCACTTCAAAGTCTCCTGTTAATGACTGATTCTCAATCATTTGATCTTCTACAATTAGCACACTTTGAATCCACCCAGCACCTTTAGTAAGATACATATCAGCATTGTACTCTGACATACGTTTCGGTACATCTTGGAAGTAACGACTATAGTAATTAAGTAGAGTGTAACTGCTAAACTATACTTAACACTTT
Organism: Fundicoccus sp. Sow4_F4; assembly: GCF_052116145.1. Classification (NCBI taxonomy): domain Bacteria; kingdom Bacillati; phylum Bacillota; class Bacilli; order Lactobacillales; family Aerococcaceae; genus Fundicoccus; species Fundicoccus sp. Sow4_F4. The sequence continues at coordinate 344,808 of NZ_JBQKLQ010000002.1, forward strand.
CTGCTAACTAACATTTTACACTTCTGCTATCAATTAGCTGAGCTATTTTATACAATATTATTATCAATATTGTATGAGGTGAAGCAGTTTGGAGGAAAAGTTAGTGTTATATATTGAAATAAAACAACTCAAAGAAAGGGGTTTGAACCCTTCCCAAATCGCCCGGCAGTTAAAAATTTCACGGCCGACGGTTTATGAGTATTTGTCGATGTCTTACGAAGAGGCTCAAGCTTGGGTCATGGGATTAAATCAGCGTGTTAAAAAATTGGACGCTTATGAAGAATGGCTAGTGGCTTGGTTGAAAGAATACCCCCATCTCAGTGCCGCTCAGATTAAGGATTGGCTTCTCGAACGTTTTCCAGAAGTCAAAGTGGGTGATAGTACGGTGAGTGAGGCTCTATGTGGCGCAATTACGGGAGAAGTATCAGATTCCAAAGCAGAAATTTACGCGTCAATATGAAGCCGTTCCAGAGCTACCCATGGGGCAACAACTTCAGGTTGATTGGGGAGAAACGAAACAGAAGACTCCGGATGGGCGGTGGGTTAAACTCTATGTGATGTGTTTTGTCTTAGCCCGTTCGCGTCAAAAATATATGTATTGGTTAGATCGTCCCTTTCAAATTCCGGATGTGATGGAAGGTCATGAACGTGCGTTCCATTATTTTGGGGGGAGAACGGAAGAAATCGTGTATGACCAAGACCGCTTAATCGCTGTGGATGACAATGCGGGAGATTTAATTTTAACGCAAGCCTTTCAAGATTATGTGAACGAGCGCCAATTTCGGGTTGTTTTATGCCGCAAAGCCGATCCCGAAACCAAAGGAAAAATTGAAAATGTGGTGAAATACATCAAACAGAATTTCGCAGACAGTCGCGTTTATGTCAACCTTGAGAATTGGAATGAGCGTGCTCTAGCTTGGTTAAAACGAACTGGGAACCATCGGGTTCATGAAAGCACTAAAAAAAGACCCGAAGAAGTATTTGCCCTTGAAAAACAATACTTAATTCCGGTCTTTCCCTTGCCTTCTTTCGAAAGCACTCACACTGCTAGTATATCAAGAAATATCCGCAAGGACAATACGGTGGTCTATCAAAGTAATCGTTATTCCCTTCCTTTAGGGAGCTACCAGTCCTTGCCGAATAACCGTGTATTGATTGATATTTCTGAAGAGGAATTACATTTAATTCATCCTCAAACCCTTGAATGCATTGCTTCCCATTCCATGTGCTATGGTAAGGGACAACATTTACACCCATCCGACCATGGCTGAGTCCTTTAATGATTTGTTTAATGTTTAGGATTTAAGGAAAAAGAAGGAAGATTGAAATTAGGCCACGAACATTCGTTAGGTCATAATTTCATTCTTTCTTTTTTGTTTTTTACATAATTATTAGTTGGTAACTCTCCTCAGCTTGAGAGTTACCAGTCGTATTTTATATGGGATTATAATTTCACAGCCCGTGTCATGATAAAGGAAGGGATATTCAAGTCATGTAAGTGCCCTTCACTGTTAGTATCTTCTTCCAAATGAGTCAAGTGGAAACCTGCCTTTAGTTGCTCACCAATTTGTTCGGCTAAAGTATGTGAAAATTGATAACCAGCATCCAAGTCCATTAGAAATTGCTTCTGGTCTGGGTTTGTTAAAGGGTTAAAAGGCAGTGAATGGATAATTTTTTGCTCGGATTCGTCGACAATATAATTTGTCCCAATATCCAAGCCTGATAAAAGGATACCTCCCTTGCCAAGTAGTCGATAACATTCTTGGAAAACAGGCTCGACCTTCTCGATATAAGAATTACTAACCGGATGAAAGATAAGGTCAAAGGACTCATCCTCGAATGGCAAAGGCTGGGTCATATCGCCTCGCACAATATTAATACCATAGCCTTCTCGGTCCGCTACCATCTTCTCCGATTCCAATTGCTTCAATGAATAGTCAAAGACAGTACATTCAGCCCCCAAAGCCGCAAATACTGGCATTTGTTGCCCACCGCCTGAAGCCAAACCTAAAACTTTTTTGCCCTTCATTTCACCAAACCATTCATGGGGAACCATTTTGTTAGGCGTGAGTAAAACGCCCCAGTGCCCCTTTAAGGCTTCTTGATAGGCCTCCTGGCTAAGAGGAATCCCCCACTGCCAACCTTCCTCGACCCAACGGTCAAAGGTATCTGAGTTAAAATCTTGATAATTGATATTTTCTGTCATGTGCTAGACCTCTAGTTTCTTAGTTATTTGTCGTATAACCATTCTAACAAAATAAAAAGCCTCCGAGTAGACTGAATGTCAGTCTACTTGGAGGTGTTATTCTTATGGTGTGTCGGAAAGAGTCCAAGTCAGGGTTGAGCTGTAGTTGGATCCGGTTCCGTTTAGAGTTATGTTTTGTGGATTGGGTATATTGAGATAGAAGTTATTACCTTTGCCGAAGGTGAGTGTATATTGATTTCCATCGCTCTGGATTTTGGCTGAATCCATAATTTTTTGAGGCGTTGGTGATAGAAGCGTTGGTGATAATTGTAACTTATTAAAATACAAATTATGTGTTAACTCCATAGTTCCATCTACAAAATCACCCGTATAGCTAACTAATAAATCCCAGTTTTTATCTTGACGACTATCCTCTATCACTACATTAAATGTAGATTCCTGTTTGAGAGTAGTTTCTCCCATCCCGAAGGTGAGTTCGAGGGGAGTGAAATTAATTTCTGAAGGTGTTTCCAAAAATTTTAATGACTCTGTATTCTGAACATTTTCAATTTTATCATTTAAAATTAATTTAGCACCTTCATATTGTCCCTCAAATTCTAAGTCATCCATCCAAATTTTTACTTCATTAATATTTTCTAAATTTAAATTTTCAAATTTAAAAACTAATTTGCTGAACTGCTTAATATCTTCACTATTAAAATCAAAATAATTCATTTGATCCTTAATACTAATATAAATTATTTTTCCAGGAAATAAGTCATAAATTATACCTTTAGTAGTCGAAGTAACCCCGTACTCCCAATTATTATTTTGTTGTTCTACTTGAACTAATATATTTTCAAAATTAATACTTCCACTTATCGTAGTGGTTGATTCGTTTATTACATCTTGATCTAAAGTATACCAATTATCAATTGTAGCTATTATAGAAGCTGCGGATAGTACATCATAATCAGGGTTTACATTATTTTGGCTTGTAAGATTTGTAGTCTCCTCTGCCTTAGTACTGATGATATCAATATAAATTTCTTTATAGCCGATATTTGCTATTAAATTATCACTAAGATGAATTTTTGATCCATTCAATTTCAATCTGACTTCCTGCATATCACTAAGATCTAAATCACTGAAATTAAAATGATAACTACTATCCACACTTGTCTCTGTCAAATACTGACCATCTGAGCTATAAGCAGTAACTATTAAGGGCTGTTTACTAATGTGATTGTCTAAAGCTACAATAATATCTTCTTGAGATAATTCACTCGAATCATCCAAATGTTGAATGATCTGATTTATATTAATTTTCCCAGTTATAGCTTTGTTATCTTCATCCACTTTAATGGGATTATCAATCTCTAACCAGTCGCTAACTTGCAGGGAGATAGTTTTCTGTTCAGGAGTTTCAACTTTCTCTACCGAACTCACTTCCACACTCTCTTCTTCATAAGATGAGAGATTAAAGGCCCCACTTTCAATTGGTATATCTTGAATTAGTTCTTCAGTTCCAACAACTACTTCTTCATTTTGGTTAACGGTTTCTTCAATAACACTTTCAATTATTATTTCTTCACTTTCAGTCGCAAAAATAGGCATGATAAAAGAAGCTATAGTAAATAAAGTCGTTACTAATACTAAGTTTTTAATTAATTTCTTCATCCTAATCACTCATTTCAATAGTCTGCCTAAACTACTCTAAGTCCGTTATAGTAAAGTCTTCTTCAAATTCCCAGTTATAGTATTCATTTTCTAATGTTACTTTAACAACATAATCTCCCACTTTTAGGGTCTCTTCTTCAAAGCTTACCGGAAGTTGGAATTGGTAATTGGGTGCAATTCCAATATTGGATAAGTCATGCGTTAAGACCGGATTTTCAAGATCGTCTTTGCCATAAATATTGGCTGTTAACTCAACTTGGGTTATAAAAGTTGGGGTATGATTTTCAAAAGTCAGCATAAGACTTGGACGTGAATAGTATATCATACTTTCAGCTTTCTCAAGGCTAATTTCGGGTGTGACCTTAGTGTCATTGCCCTTATTAACAATATTCAAACCCGTCACATAAGCAAAAACATGGTGGACACCGCCTTCTTCTTCAGTTTCGTCTGGAGCTAAGCTAAAATGAAGACCGCCAAGAATGCGGCCATCAAAAGGAGTTTCTGGCGCTGTGACCTTAATACGAGCAATAGCTTCGCCATTGGCTGGAACAGTCACTTCTTGATCTAACACTTCCACAACTGAGTCAAATTTGATTGGGTCATTCGAACTAATAGCCTCTACACTGCCGTCATAAACCACTAGACCATTTGGATTGGTTACGCCTGGGTTGGCTTCGACTAGAACCACAATATCTTCATCACCTTCATTGAAAACACGGACTTCTAGTATCTGTTCTTGTCCGGTTTCAATTTCAATATCGAAGTAAGAAGCCTCGCTGACTTGATTTTCAGGTAAGATGGTTTGAATGCTGTAGCTTGAAGCGCTAATTTCTGCCATGTCTGTAGTATATAAAGTTAAAAATAACGTTGATAATACGATTAATAAAATTCTTTTCATAATTACTTCCTTTCGTATTCATGTCGATAAAGAAAACATCTCTAAGGGAACTAGAGATGTTTGTTTACTTTATTTATTATTACGGAGTGTCACCCTCAATTGTTACATCTCCAATTGTCCAAGTAATAGTAGCTGAATAATCATTCTCCTTCGGCGTTAATGAGTTACTTATAAATGAAAATTCTTCAGCAGTAATTGATGCTATCCATGAACCAGCACCAAAGTATTTCTCATCATCATTATTTCTTGTGGCATTGATAACAGGTGCTGCAGCAGTACTATTAATTTTAATTTCTTCAGTGGCTACAGTGGCTCTTTTAGGGGCGTATTCATATTTAATCTTATCTGCATCCTTAGTCTGATTTATTGTTACATGTTTTAAGTTCAGTACAGGGCTAGTAAGATTAGATTTCGTAATTTTTGCTGAAATTTCATATCCTTTTGCACTAAATCTATCGTCAGTAAATTTTAATTCAAAACTGTTATTTTTGCTATCCGGTTTCAAAGTACTAGTACCACTTTCTGCAAAATTTAAATACTCCTTAAATGTATATTCAGTTGCAAATTCTAATGGATCTGTCACATTATCATCAAACTTCAACACACCACCATTGTTAATGGTTACATTAATTTCAGTACTTGCTTCATTCGGATTTTCTGTCGCCCCAACCCCAACGCCACTTACCATCGGTGCAATTGCTGCTCCTAAAACTACCATAGACGCTAAGATATATTTACTAATTTTTTTCACTTTTATTCCTCCTTCTTTTTCTTACTCATTTTTTATTTTAATCTCTTAAACGAATTTATATAATAATATGCTATAGGTTATAAAGCGCTTACATAAAGCTAGTCGCTATGTACTTTTTTCACAACTTATATTTAAACTCTGTTCTTACAACATCTTTACACTATTTTAACATTTCATGTGAATAATTCAACTAAAATTACAATGAGAATTTTTTGGCTTAATTATAAAAGCAACACTTTTCATGATATTTAAAATTCTAACATTCAAACTTTTTCATATTAGATATTACCAAATCAAGATTCTTACAGAAACGTTTGCATTAAAAGATTAAAACACTTCTAATCATCTTATAATCTAATTTATTCTATATATTTAGTTTTTTCCCATTTTACTATTATTAGGCTATTCTTCAACTAATAACATTCTAATAGTGCTATAATATAATAGATACTAGATAATTGTTTTAAAGCTCTTATGATATTTGGTTTAAATCAACTTTTCAAAAATTTAACTAGAGAAACTATTAAGTTATAATTATATTTGACTCTCCCCTTTCTAACATTCAATGACCAAAGATACGAGTATTATTATATGCTATTTAAGTGTAAACTGCCAAAGTTTGTTCCATCTAGCGAAATTTTTTAATTTTCTTTTATATTTTTAGTCACTAGTGGTGCATAAAAATTAATAAAAACAATTTCGGCTTAAATTGACACAAACTACTTATAACCATAAAAAAATCCTTTATACTAGAGATGGATGACTTATCCAATACAAAGGACCTACACATGGATAAGTATAACACAAAAACCTCATTTAATAAATGGTTTTCTTCCATTAAGTTAAAAGTGTTATCAAAAGAAGCTAAACAGCACATCGCTGGCTTTAATCGCTACGTCAAAAAGTTTCATTTTGAGACGGCGTTGAAGCTCTTCCTGCATGGGATTAATACTGAAAAAGAAAGTCTACGGCATCTTGATACCTCGATGGTTTCGCCCGATTTACAGCGAGAACTTGGTTTGGACTCCATCAGTCATACCCAGCTGTCACGTACCTTAACGAAATTGACTCCTGCAGTACTCTGGGAGATTTTTCTTCAGCTGGTTGGCCAAGCGGAGGCCTTGGACAGCCGAACCCACCCACACAAAGTGTTTATAGTGGATTCGACCACCTTCTCCTTGAATAAACAGCGCTATCCCTGGGCTAAGTTCCGCAAGACGAAGTCCGGTGTCAAGTTACATCTGAAAGTCTGCTTCATGGAAAAGGATCAGGTGTACCCGACTGAATTCAAGGTCACGTCGGCAGCGGAACACGATAACAGTCACTTGGACTGCTTGGTGAACGACCGGCAAGCCACTTATGTCTTTGACCGGGGATACGATGATTATCTTCGATTGGACCGGATGAACCGAGAGGGCTACTATTTCGTGACCCGCTTGAAGAAGGATGCCAAACTGGTCGATCTGCTTCCTTCAGCGGAAGTGGCTCACTGTCAAGAACCGATTGAGTCTGACATCCTAGCGTGTTTAGGCGTGACCGAACGTTTTCGGGTGATTACCGTCAAGCGTAAGGGAAAAGACCCTTTAAGGCTGGTTACCAACCGGCACGATTTATCCGCTGATGCCATCAGTGCGATTTACCGTTCACGCTGGGAGATTGAGTTGTTTTTTAAACATATCAAGCAGCACCTAACCATTAAGACCTACTTTTCCCGGTCGGAACAAGGGGTCACCAATCAGCTGATTTTAGCGATGATTGCTTATTTACTCACCTTTTTACTGCGGCAGAGAACCCAGACCCGCTGGGGCCACTTTCAAGTGTTACGGCGCTTACGAGCCTTACTGTTTGAACCCTACGAGCGGCTACTGGCCTTATTAAGACCCACTTGAGGGTAAAAAATGAAGGGTTTCGGTTGCGGCTAAGTTAACTGAATAAGAAAAATTTCTGGTTGAGTCATCCACTTGCGTGAGCGTTGAAATTTTTCCTTAACAACTGGAAAACAATCTCGAATTCGAATCACATATACTTTTATTAATTTTTATGCACCACTAGTGACTAATTATATAAAAATAGTTTTAGTCATGTCCTTCACCATAAAGCGGGTGAACAAGTCCAAGTGGACTGGACGGGTAAACAACCACAGTGGATTGATCCTATGACGGGTAAGATCATTAAAGGCAAAGTATTTGCCAGCCAACAGGAATTAGACTTACACTTATTTGATTACGTGAACTGGTTTAATACTATCCGTATCCATGGTTCCCTCGATTATTTATCGCCCTACGCCTACAAGCATCGATTCACACTCTCAAAGATGAGCATCCAGTAATGACTCTGTAGAGTGGGATCTCTTTTTGAGTGCTCAATACAGTTATTATTCTTAACATAATTGTTCAGTTTAGTGTGGACATACCAAGCAACATATGACCTTTGGGTTGTTTTCAATGACCTCAATCATTTGTATCGTGGTGGACGCCTCAATCGCAGTTCCGCGATTATTGGGGAGGTATTGAAAGTTAAGCCCATTCTGTCCATAAATGAAGAAGGACAATTAAGAATGTCTACTAAAGTACGTACGCAAAAGAAGGCCTTACGATTTATAGCAAATAAGGTGATTAACACAATGCAAGCTAGCCCACAGGGCGAAACCCAAACGGTAGTGATTGCCCATAGTGGGGATTTTGAAACAGCTAAACAATTGGAGGCGCTCATTTTAGAACAAGCCCAGCCTCAAGAAATTATCTTTTGTGAAATTGGACCCACCATTGCCAGCCATACAGGTTTAGGCTGTGTAGGAGCTTTCTTAAGGCAAACTGAATGTTGATTGATGCAAAAAAAGGAGGAAACCATGGAGCCAAGCAAAAGGGATCGCAGAGTCTTAAAATCTAAAAGAGCCATTCGCCAAGCACTCGTCAAAATATTATCTAACAAACTGCTTGAAAAGATTACTATTAAGGAGATTGCGGAAGAAGCCGACGTTAACCGTAAAACCTTCTACAATTACTACGATACTCCCTATCAAGTCATTGAAGAGATCGAAAATGATATCGTTAGTTCTTTTGATAACGTACTGTGTGACCTAAATATCAATGAAATATTGAAGAATCCCATCCATATTTTCGAAGAGTTAACCAGTATTATCCAAGAGGAGTTTGAGTTTTATAGCAATTTGATTCAAGCCCAAAAAGTAGGAGATATCAATTTAATCTCTAAGATCACAGAGGCGCTTAAACAGCGCGTTAAGCTGATAATTCCACAGGAACTTTTCGCTGACAACTTTACGGTCGACCTTGTTATAAGCTACACCATTAGCGGAATCATGGAAGTTTACAAATTATGGCTTTCAGACCCTCAAGACATAACCTTAAAAAAGATGGCTAAAGAAATGAGTGTCTTAACAGTATCGGGAATTAATGGGATGATTGCTGAAGGAAAAGGCGGAGAAAGCATTTGAAATCTCAATCAGTTGCAGGTGATTTTAGAATTCTGTTGGAAGGAAACTGAAATTTATTTCAAAAAAAGTTCATTGGGACTATCAGCAATGTTATTAACTTAAGAGGCTTGACAAAAAAAGTGAGAATTCATTATTTAATGAGTTCTCACTTTTTTGATTCAGCGTATAATACAGATAAGAGACACTGCCTCACTTTTAGTAAGGAAGGGACCTTAAATGTTGGAACAGATGATTTCATTTCAGGAATTGATTGAAGAAGCCCAACCTATTTATCTGGAAGATATTCGATAAGGCAACCCCACCGCTTTTACGCGAAAACGCAAAACCACTCCCTATGACCTCATACTTCAAATGTTTACCCAAAAGGGACACTCGCAGTTCTCAGAGATTTTAAATTTCTACGCCGACCAAGGAAAGCCGATGGATATTTCCACCGTCGCTTTTTACAAAGCACGCATAGGGAATGTTTGCCATTGTTATAGCACTCCGCTTGCGTGACAGTCAGCTAGATTTTATCTAGTTGTCCAACCCTGATACCCGGCGGTAACAAGAATTTGCAGGTGAAGCCTTTGATTGCTTTCATAGCTTCCACTCCAGTAGAGACTCATCTTCCATCCCACCTCTATAATTTGGCTCAAGTCTATACAACAGTCACGTTAGGAAAGTAATGTTAGATTTTTTCAACTAGCATAGGCGTATCACTTTCTGAAAACTTTAAAAATTATGGGTCGACTTTAAACTTCAGAGCAACTCTTAGCATTTTAAGATTGAATTCATCAAGTCAAACATTTTAAGAAGTTTAACCGGTGCCCCACTCTTTCTAGCTTGTCACCAACGAACATGGTCCAAGGCTTCCTGAGTCCAGGGTAGAGGATACAGGCAATATTGCGTTCCACTTGTTGGATCAGTCACCTCTATTTGCAACTTTGGACTGATATATACTTCTTCTGGACCATAAGGATAAAATTCGATGTAGAAATAACCCTTGCTATCCGCCATCCCTTCAAAGTAAGTCGGTCCAGAAAAGCCGTGATTATGAAGATTTAACACTATGGGAGCATTGGGATAAGTATGTCCTTCAATATATCCTTGCTGATCAAAATAACGCTCCAATGTAAAATTAGCATTTTCGGATTCCAGAGCCGTCGGTTTAAATAGATTCAGCCGCTGAAGATTGACTTCACTGCCATCCACATCTGAAATTATTTTAAATACAGAGTTTCTCAAATGAGGCTGAAAGTTAGCTTGAAAGTATCCATTTTGATCCGTTGGCACTGTTACTCTTAAAAGTTCATCAAATGCATCTGTATAAAAACTGTAGTTACCTCGAATAATGGTAATTGATGAATTTGGCAGTGCATAGCCGGAAACTCTGCTATCTTGAAAAAAAATCGGTTCGACTAACAGTTGTCCTTGTGTTGATTGAAGGGACAGCAGTTGCCAAGCGATGGGTGGAATACTGGCTTCCCTTGAGGGAGAGAGATGATGCCAGTTATCTTCTAACCAATCCACCGCACCCGTATATGGAGAGGTCACCTGGTAGCCCATGACTTGATTAAATGGCAAGAAGTCATCATAGACATAAATCGAGTTAGGAAGAGTTTTTGCAAGGTTTTCTTGCCGCATTTCATTCCAATAAGGTACGGAAGTTTGAGCATCACCTGTACTTGGCACTAATAAAGATAAAGTATTTTCTTCATTGCGAATAAGGTAGGCACGATAGGGTAAGTCATGCAACCCGGTAAATGCATATTCAATGGACGCTTCCACCAATCTCATTTGTCCTTCTTCAGTTAATGTTAAGATGTGTTTAGGCTGCTCAAGCTGGGTAGGAATTAAGTAGTGGGAAGGACTGGACTGATTATTGATAAATAAACCAGTGACTCTGTTTTCCTCTGTCTCAATTTGCACTTGCCTAAAATAATGGTGGGGATGTGAGAAATACATGGTCCCATAGGCCAGTTCATTGATATCAACATAAGTTTCTAATCCAGGGTACAAATCTTGTGGAATCGGATAGCGTTCCCCTTCAAAGATATAGGATTCGTCATCTGCGTACAGCCGGTTTAAATGGAGATAGTAATCATACATGTACACAGTAAACCAATCCTCTTGCACAAAGGTACCGAGGTCAGGATAGAACGGACTGATTAGATTGTTAAATACCATCTCAGAATATTGTTTCAAATAGATTGAATCGATAAAATACAGTGCTTCTGAAATAAAGGTATAGGCCTCTTCGTAGTCAAAATAGTATTCCGTATTGTAACCCAATTCGATACTATTCAATTTATCGACAAAAGCTTGAATATCAAAGTTGCCAACAAAGGGGTTCTCCTCAGACATTGACGAATGGTCCGATCCATCGAGCTCTCTATGATTATCCTCATAGGGAAAATGATTTTCCACATTGACCCCATAAGAACTTATCCAATCAAAAGTTTGTGGAATGGGTTGACCATCGCCGCTCATTCCAAGTGATATCACTTGATAAAGGTCATCCACTCGATACCAAAAGTCGGCTGAGCCCCACTGAATAGCATAATAAGGGCGCAAATTATATTCATAGGGGTTTGTTTCCTGATGGTCTTCAAATATTTGAAGGGCATGACCTGTCGCAATGGCAACTGCTTGCCCCAACTTCCAATGCTTATAATTGTCAGCTTTTAAATTTTCTAATTGATCGATTCTTTCAGAAATGATTTCTAACTGGGATCGATAGTTATCTGTCATACCTAGGTCCGCCATCTCCTGATAACGAACATCCTCCGCCAAGAGGATATAGTAAGCTATACGAATCTGAAGTTCATCCAGCAAGGCTCGATCCCAATCCGACCTGTCAGGTTGCATCTCTTCGATAATGAAGGTGTGTCCAAACATTGTCATGACTTCTCTCATGAGTCCCATATAATGTTGGTCGGGATCGTATGCATGGACATATTCTAAGAAAGAGTTATACATGACTTCGATAATGGGTAATTCATTTTGTGAAAAATCGAGTGCCGGTAAATTGCGGATAACTTCAATCGTTAAATTTATTTCCGCATCAATTTGATTAAACGGATTCTTGTCAGTATTCTTTTCATGTACGTCAATCAAAGGGTCAATCATTTCCTGAGCTTGTACATGGGATTCGACCATCCATCCTCGCTTAACTAAAGTTAAGGTAAGCGGATTAACGATTAAGCTAAGCAGCAAAGCCACTAGCCATTTTTTTTGCTTATAAAAGTCTATAAAGTAAGTTTTCCTCATAATAACTGCCTCCTATTAATGATATAAACTTAAAAAGGCTTAAGTTTATTCTATTAACATATCTAATACACATCAAAATTAATAAACAACCATCACTTTCAAAACTATTATATATAAATTTTTCAATGGGTACATCCATGCTTTCTTAAACTAGCTTATAAAATGCTTATGAATGTGTCATTAAAAAGATGATTAATGAAAATATAATGCTATAATCTAAGTAATAAAATAAGGGAGTGTTACGATGATAGCCAAGCCTTTTTGGAAATTACTACTGACTGTTTTAGCTTTAGCTGGGCCCGGTCAAGACCTGATACTATTTGTTTCCTCTTTCTCAAACTCAATTTATGCTCAAGATCTTAACAGTTTTATGGGTTATAATATGCAGCAACCTTGGAAAGATTTACTTTCAAACTTTGACGCCCAACCAAACTACAATACCGAAATCATGCTTCAAGAAGCTCGGCAATTAGATTTTTCACACTTAGCTGCTGAATTTCAAATCATTCTTGATGGTCTTTTGATTGCAGTGCCATCGGGCAGCCGCACTAAGGCATATAACGATAGCTTTATTCTTAGTCGTCAAATTGATAGCGTTTCTTCTGAGGAACAAGTGGCTTTGAACATTATACGTACCATAGACTATCATATGACATCATCCCGATTAGGACCGCATATTAAAAACCAATGGCTATCTAACATTGAACGTTTTTACAATGTTAATGGAAGTCAATACGAGCAGGATATTATTTTCAAACTGGCAAAACGAACAGGTCTGGCGCCTGAAGCTTATAGCTATACTCTCATTGAAGCAACTAGCCCATCAGCCGCTCATTATCTCATCGAGACTACTTTCCAAGACTTCGTCTGGTGGACCAGTAACTATCGTTATGATTATCGCTCAGATGAACTTGACGTCTTGGGTGAGGGGATGATTGACTTTGAGCGCTCGAACCGATGGTATCGCATTAGCTCTGAGCCTGATGAGGTACAGCCATTGAACCCTGGTTCATAAAGCCATCTACCTTCTAACTTTAACAGCTATGCCCCCTCCTCACCCATTGATACTTGAGAAATCACTGCTATAGCTACCTCGTTCGAAGCATTGTCTGTCGAAGAAATTCAAAGCTTACTAACTAGAGAACTCACGCCTCCCCTTTTTTAGAAATGGTGATATAGTGTATCTAGTATTTCAATTTGAAACTGGATAGGAGTGTTTGAAATGAAAGGGTTCATAAAAAGGTTATTTCTGACTTGCATGGTGTTATTTCTGTTTCCTCTGAGTGTTCAAGCTCAGGTATATTCTGAAGAAGAAATGTCAGCTCTTAGAAGTTCTTTATTAAATGAAATTGTAAGTCAACCTGATGAACACGGAAGGTATATTGATTACTATGATGCGGATTCAATAATTTTTGTTATTGAGAATGGTATAAAGCACACCGGCACTGGGCAAGCTGTAAATGTTCAATATTATTTTGGAGATAATTATATTCTAAGTGATTATGCCCTCTCACTAGCAGAAAATTATTTTTATATGTGCTTTATCAATATAACAACTCCAACCGCTGAAACATTAGGAGATAATATTCTTCGAACCTTATCCTACGATGAGGCGGTTGCTTATGCGGATACTCACCCTGAAATTGTTTCAAATTATTGGGGGATTTTCCAACAATTTATTGGGAGTTCTGATCCACAACCTTATGCCTTAACGCAAGCACAATACGATTGGTTACCGGAAGATGCAGCTTATCAAGTATTGGTTCATCATAAGATGAATTTATCTACGGGTGGGGATCCAGGGACAACTATGATGTTCTTGTACGAAGTTTATCCTGAATTAGCCACTATTTCGGAACCACCTACGACTTCAGTGCCAACAACATCCCCCGAGGAGCTCGAAGAGACGATATCTACATTAGTAAATGAATATCCTAGTTTTACTTTTTCGGAAGGAAAATATGATATTCAAAAAATTTTCCTCTTACAACCAAACGAAGCCGGTAACCAAGGTAACAATGATTATATGTTGGGAATTGAGTATCAATATTCGCACACAGGTTCTGCCTCTGTAGAGAATGACCAAGTCACTTGGTTGAACAAGGTGAAGGTCTTGCAACGGGACAATCCTTTGGAACAAGCTGCCTATCAATTTGGCGACCAAGATGTTTTACAACCCAGCGTTATTTCAAGTCAACCAGTTGAAGGAGTCATTTACTACACTTTGAAAACACTCGACAAGGATATGATCATCGATGGTGGTGAACAAACTTACACCATCGACGTGAAAACCTTAAGAAAATATCCACGACAAAGTGCAGGTTATTTAGCAGATGATAATTTGAATGCGATGATTTTTGATTTTAACAAGGTTTATGCGATTAGCCCGATGGAATTAAATATGCGTCATTTCGATTTAGGAACCATCGAAACTTTTTCACCAGAAGCCCTAGGTCATTACAACTTATTAGTTGAGAAAACAGGCTCCACCAATTGGTATATATACGAGATGCCCGTTCACTACGAATTGAACGAGGACAGGACAGTAGTGGCATCTAAACTTCTCAACGGTGACCAACTAAAAGAAATCGCTACCTTATCCACTGGAACAAACTGGGACGGCATGACTTGGAATGATGTTAGCTACCGCCGCATGGTGGATGATTCAGTCGTCGCTCAACCTTCAACACCTGATGAGCAATCCGGTGCCTATGTCACAGTTTTAGTCGGAAACTTTGGCGAACAACAAATATCCGGTACGGCCACACCATTTTCTACTGTAGAAGTTACCAACAACAATTCAAATGTCATTGTGGAAAGCGACGCACAAGGAAACTGGACCACCCAAGTTGACGGCCTCCAAGTTCACGAATGGGTCTTTGTAACAGCAACGACACCAGATGGGGAAGTGGTGCATGCCAAAAGCAAGTCTGGCGGTGGTGGAGTGTTTACGAGGTAGAATGAAAGATATTTTTAAATGTCAACCTTACTAATAGCCCTCTAAGTGAAAAAAGTACTTTTATTATTACTTTTTAATTTGATTATCAAATACTTATTCTGATGGGAGTACTACACCGAACTTGACGGCAAGAAATATCCTTTCACTGGAAAATTGAACAAGCCCAGAGTAATCATACTTACTAAATAACTATGAATGATTAGATTCCGTCATACTAAAGCAGAGCTTACAGGTTTTCCTGTAAACTCTGCTTTATTTTTTTGATGTGATTGATGGTAATTTGAAATTTTACCTATACATTCGAGTATTGTTTTAGCTCAAGAAAATCTAGTGATTCCCCGATTCCCCGACAATTTTAGAGAGATGTAAACATTGGACAGACCATATTGTTAATAGAATCAGAGGCTATTTTTATCATCATTTATGGTACGCATGTCCAGATTTGATTCGAAATGCTCGGTAAATTTGTTCGACGAGTACAAGTCGCATTAATTGGTGTGGCAGCGTGATACGGCCAAAGCTGATCGACAGGTCTGAGCGTTTTTTTAATTCATCGGCTAGGCCGAGTGAGCCGCCGATAATGAAGCTGACTTTGCTGTCTCCGTATGTCGCGAATTGATCTAATTGTGCCGCCAGTTCCTCTGAGCTGATGATCTTGCCTTCAATGGCTAGGACAATTACTTTTCGCCCTGGGGCCAGTCGGGCATTGATTCGCTCAGCTTCTTTGGCTAGGACTTGGTCGATTTCTGTCTCTGACATGTTATCGCCGGTGGCTTCGTCAGCCACTTCGATGACTTTGACTGTCGCGTAAGCACCTAGCCGCTTCAAATATTCCGCTATGCCCTGCTTTAAGTACTTTTCCTTTAATTTTCCTACACAGATTATTTCTATATTCATCTTGCGCCCTCCCTGATTTTTCTGTTTAATCATAGCACTTTATGGGATTGTTTTGTATTATAATTGTAGGGTTCAAGTATGCCAGTGCTTTAACGAAACGCAATCTGATTGCTTATGGCATGGCATTGAGCTATCATTGCAAGTTGTTGGCGGCTAATGATGAGCTGGTTTAGGTTTATTTGCTTGTGGCGGGTGACGGCTGACAATGTTTCAAAGAAATCATATGATTTAGAGTAAAGTCGTCTCGATAGCGTGTCCATCGTACCTAGTGTGGATGTGGAGTTGGCACGATTGCATGACGATTTTATGAAAGAAGCGAGCTGGCTCAAAGACTATTTTTTTGACACCTTGAATAATAGTATTGGCACAAACTCGTTCACTAAGGTTATTGTTAGAAATTGACTCGCGGCAAAAAATCTAATGTACTGACTGATGATCTGAGTCGAGACGTTAGACCAGTTAACATGCGGAACATGCCACGATATGAGATAGGAAGGAGACTTTTATGTTTGAGCGGTTGAAGCCAGAAAATTGGTCGACATCTTTTCGTCTGGTTTCGAGTTTTATTTTGTTCGCTTTTATTGGGAGCTTTGTATTGGCGCTACCTATCATGCATCAACCAGAAATAGAAGCGTCCTATTTTGACCATTTGTTGACGGCGGTTTCTTTGGTTTGTGTGTCGGGGATGGCGTCCTTGCCGATTGGGGAAACGTATAATATTTGGGGGCAGATGGTGGCGCTTTTGATGATTCAGGTCGGTGGGCTTGGGGTGATTACGATTATCAACACGGGGCTGTATTATTTGCATCGTCGGATTCCGTTGAAGGATCAGTATATTCTGCAGGCGGCGTTGAATCGTGATACGAATACTAATTTTCTTGGTTTTCTTTTTTCGATTTATCGTTTTACAATTTATTTCGAGTTGGCGGCGGCCGCGGTTATTATGATTGATTTTTGGCCGCGTTATGGCTTCTTGAATGGAGCGTTTAATGCGATTTTCCTGTCGGTGTCTGCTTTTACGAATTCTGGTTTTGATAATGTTGGGGTCAATGATATGCAGGCTTTTGCTAGAAACCCTTTGATTCTGCTGACTTTGGCAGTATTGATTATTGCGGGTGGTTTGGGTTTTTCGGTTTGGTTTGAGTTGTGGGAACGCACGCTTCGTTATTATAAACAGCGGCCGAAAAACTTTAAATTAGCCTTTAGAAATTTGAGCACTCATACGCAATTAGTCTTACAGGCGACCTGCTTTTTCTTAGTAGCGGGAACGGTGTTGATTTGGATTTCAGAACAGAGTAATCCAGCAACTATTGGGAATGCTCCGTTGGGTGAGCAGTTACTCGCGAGTTTTTTCAAATCGGCAAGTACCCGAACAGCTGGCTATGCGACCTTTAGTTATCAGGATACGCAGCCTTTTACAAAATTTATTTATATGATTTTAACGATTATTGGTGGTGCTCCTGGTGGAACGGCTGGTGGGATTAAGGTGACGACCGTTGCGATTCTGTATTTCTTGTTTCGCTCGGAATTAAAGAGTTATTCAGAAGTCGTCTATAATCGTCGTGTCTTTCCGTCGAGTCTAGTCCGTCAAGCAGTGATGATTGCCTTATTCTTTGTGGTGATTGCATCCCTCGGTTATGGGAGTTTATTGTTGACGCATCCTCACCTTCGCTCGATTGATTTATTGTTTGAGACGATGAGTAGCTTGGGAACTTTAGGGGTGTCGCTGAATGTGACTTCACAATTGAATTTATTTGGGCGAATTGTCATTATGATTTTGACGATTGCTGGACGTGTAGGCCCTATTACTCTCTTGCTGGCGATTTTACAGCGTAAAAGTCCAGACATTCATTATGCAAAAACCAATGTGTTGATTGGTTAGTGCTTGAGATAGAAAGGAAAAAAATATGCAGAATAAAACTGTGGCAGTGCTTGGCTTGGGAGTTTTTGGGCGAACGGTTGCCCGAGAATTAAGTAAGTATGGCTGTGATGTGATTGCGATTGATGGTCTCGAGGCGAATGTGGATGCTGTTGCGGATGTAGTGACCTACTCGGCGATTGGAGATTTCACGGATCTTGACTTGTTGAAAAGTGTCGGCTTAGGTAACTGTGATATTGTGGTGGTTGCGACAGGGACGAATCTCGAAAGTTCGGTTTTAGCTGTGATGCACAGCAAGAAATTAGGCGTGCCACAAATTATTGCCAAGGCCCGCAGTATGACCTATAGGGAAGTCCTGTACGAGGTGGGTGTCAGTGCCGTTGTCGCGCCGGAAAGGGATTCGGGCATGCGGCTTGCTTCTAAAATCCTTCGCAACAACATTGATGAAGTCCTGAGGTTGGATGATGATACGTCCATTATTGAATTTGAAACGCCAATAAAATGGGTGGGCAAGAGTTTAATTGAATTAGATATCCGTCGAAAATATGACTTAAACTTGCTCGGCATGAGAGAAGAACGAGGCGAGCCCTTAACTCCACTAGTTATTGACAAGCCTTTTGAAGCCGATACGATTTTGGTCGCGATGGCCGCTTCCCATGTTTTTGAAAGACATGATTATTTAGGGCATTTTGAATAGATGAACGATTCGCTACAGCTACGAAAGTGGCTGTTTTTTGATGTGTCTTTTTCGTTTTCAGTCATAATCGTGGAAATGATTGTGCATAAGTCTGTGGATATCCACAAATTCTGTGGATATCCACAAATTCTGTGGATAAGTTGATGGTTTTTGACAGTTATTAGCGAGCAATTCAACAGAAAGCGTTTACGTTTTTTGAGAGTTATTATTTTTTTGCTAAAAGGATAAGTTTTCGAGACTTGTGCACTGTTTTAAGCTGGTTATCCACAGTTATGAACAGGTTTTCTGTGTACAACTGTTGGAAATGTTAATAACTCATGCTTTCAGAGGATAGAGTTGTCAAATTGTTTCTTCCAGAGGCGCGGTTATACACAAAAAAACCAAAGGCTAGGAAAATGCCTTTGGTCTTATGGAAACGATATGGATACTTATTGTTCTTTATTCACCGATGATTTCTAGTTCTGTTGTTTCGGCTACTTCGGTCAGTTCGGCGGTAATAGTTGTTTCTTCGCCGTTTCTTAGCACAGTGACCTCGATTTGGTCTCCAATTTTATAGCGGTAGAGTTGTTGGCGTAGTTCTGTGTTGTTGGCGATTGCTTCGCCGTTTATTGCTGTGATGACGTCGTATTCTTGGATGTCAGCTTTTGCTGCAGCTGAGTTTGGTGCGATTTCCACAACCGCTACTCCGTCCATCATTTCTGGGTCTAGTTTCAAGATATTGACGCGTGAGTTTTCTGTGAGTACGCTCACGTCATATGTGCTAACGCCTAGGACGGGTCGTGTGACTTCGCCGTTTGTTTCCAGTTGGTTGGCGATGTCTTGGACGTCATTGGCTGGAATCGCAAAGCCCATACCTTCGACACCGGTTGCTGCAAATTTACTTGAGTTAATGCCGATTAGTTGGCCGGCTGAGTTAATCAAGGCCCCACCAGAGTTACCTGGGTTGATGGCCGCATCTGTTTGCAGGAGGGTCATGTTCCAGTCTTCGACTTGGTCGCCGTCTAAGTCCACTGCCACTGAACGGTTCAAGCCTGAGACAATCCCTTGGGTTACAGATGTCGCAAAGTCGCTACTTAATGGCGAGCCAATCGCAATCGCTTGGCTACCGACTTGTAATTTATCTGAGTCTGCAAATTCAACGGTTGTTGTTACGTTGGCTGCGTCCATTTTAATGACTGCTAGGTCACTTAGTTCGTCTGAGCCAACAAGTGTCCCCTCGACGGTTGTTCCGTCTGTTAGGCGGATTTCTAGGGCTTGTGCGCCGTCGACTACGTGATGGTTAGTCACTATATAGGCAGTGTCGCCGTCGATTTTATAAATAACGCCTGATCCTTGTGAGACCATTTGTAGGTTGTCTTCTTCTGCGCCTGGCAATTCGATGCCGTGTTGGGCGCCATACATTGCTTCAAAGGGATTTGTGCCTTGCATGGCAACGCTTTGCATATTGCCTACTGAAACGACGCCGTCTTTTGTTTGGTCGACTGCGCTAATTATAGTATTTTCAAAGTCAGTAAGTGGTGCTGTTTGACTTGTTGTATCTTCTTGTGTAAAGGCCGTCGTCAGGTGGCTCGCACCGCCAAAGACTGTAAAGACGGTCAAGACGATGACGACTACACTGCCGACGATTCCGCCGAATACACCTTTCCAGAAGCTAGGTGTTTGAGGGCGAGTGCTTGAGTAGTCGCGCGTGGATACTGGTGCGTGTGTGTCTGTTTGTTTAGTGTGTTTCATTTCGTTTGTCAATCAAAATCATCCTTTCCTTAGTTTGAGTTTTATCTCTTGCAATGTCTTTATTGTATCATCAAAATTTGAACGAATTATGAATTTTGCTTGTTGATTTTTTTAACGAAATGCTTATTGGCTTGGTATTTGTGAAGATTTTATGTGAGACTTAGGGGATGGGCGCCACCTGTGCGTAGAGGCCTATGACTTGTGGACAATTTTTAGAGTAAAATAGCGCTTTAATTGAATGATGAAGAGATAAGCACTTCGCTAACCTCTTAATAACTAGGGGTTAGCGAAGTGTTAAATTTGTTCTGACATTTAATCGATTGCTTAGAAATGCAAAAAATCACCACAGAAATCTTCACACTCGACTATCACAACTAGTTTAGACTCGGCTGGATTGGATAGCGATTGTGACAATCGACTAGAGAAACCCGAGAGTGTGCCGACTCTACTAGACACTCGACTGGTGAGACCCGAGAGCGTGCCGACTCTACTAGACACTCGGCTGGAGAGACCTGTGAGTGTGCCGACTCTACTAGACACTCGGCTGGAGAGACCTGTGAGTGTGCCGACTCTACTAGACACTCGGCTGGAGAGACCTGTGAGCGTGCCGACTCTCCTAGACACTCGGCTGGAGAGACCTGTGAGTGTGCCGACTCTACTAGACACTCGGCTGGAGAGACCTGTGAGTGTGCCGACTCTACTAGACACTCGACTGGAGAGACCTGTGAGTGTGCCGACTCTACTAGACACTCGGCTGGAGAGACCCGAGAGCGTGCCGACTCTACTAGACATTCGACTGGTGAGACCCGAGAGCGTGCCGACTCTACTAGACACTCGGCTGGAGAGACCTGTGAGTGTGCCGACTCTACTAGACACTCGGCTGGAGAGACCCGAGAGCGTGCCGACTCTACTAGACACTCGGCTGGAGAGACCTGTGAGTGTGCCGACTCTACTAGACACTCGGCTGGATGCTGGAGAAAATCAAACGCATGCAATAATCTATTTTCGTGTGATGAATATAGAAAAAGCCACACCCTTCGGCGTAGCTCTTCTATTTTATTAAATTAACCTTTGGTATAATCTAAGTTCTCTCCGTTTGAGTCAATGACTTGCTTGTACCAGTTAAAGGATTTTTTCTTCGAACGTTCAAGCGTTCCGTTACCTTCGTTGTCTCGGTCAACGTAAATGAAGCCATAGCGTTTCTTCATCTCGCCTGTTCCTGCTGACACTAAATCAATCACACCCCAAGTGGTATAACCAAGTAAGTCCACACCATCTAATTCCACTGCATCTTTCATTGTTTCCACGTGTTGTTTCAGATAATCAATACGGTAATCATCAATAATCGCTCCGTTTTCGTCTGGTGTATCGATTGCTCCTAGACCATTTTCAACAACGAATAACGGTTTTTGGTAACGGTCGTACAATTCATTCATCGTAATACGGAAACCAAGTGGGTCAATTTGCCAGCCCCACTCGCTTGCTTCTAAATAAGGGTTCTTAACTGAGGCAAAGATATTGCCTTCTGTCTTCTCGTTTACAGCCGGATCGCCAGATGAAACGCGCGAGGAATAATATGAGAAGGAAATAAAATCAACTGTGTGTGCTTTCAATAATTCTTTGTCGCCGTCTTCAAATGGAATCTCAATCCCTTTACGCTCTAATTGTTTCAAGGCATAAGTTGGATACTCTCCACGAGATTGCACATCGATAAAGAAGTAGTTTTGTTGGTTATCGATTTGCGCTTGACGCACATCGACTGGGTTTGGCGTATTTGGATAATATTGTCCTGCCGCCACCATGCATCCAACCATATTCTCTGGATCCACTTCATGCGCGATTTTAGTTGCTAAAGCACTTGCTACTAACTCATGATGAGCTGCCACATACATCGCTTGTTCTTGGTTTTCCCCTTCTTCAAAGACGATACCTGCGCCCATAAATGGTGCGTGTAAAATCATGTTAATCTCGTTAAAGGTCAACCAGTATTTGACTCTCCCTTTGTAACGGTTGAATAAAACCGTACATAGACGTTCATAAAAACCAACTACTTGACGGTTTCTCCAACCACCGTATTCAGTAATTAAATGCATCGGCATGTCAAAGTGAGTAATCGTCACCAAAGGCTCGATGTCGTAGCGTAATAATTCATCAATTAAGGCATCGTAAAACTTCAAGCCTTCTTCATTTGGCTCGGTTTCATCCCCTTTAGGAAAAATACGCGTCCAAGCAATACTGAAGCGATAAGTTTTCATGCCCATCTCAGCAAATAAAGCGATATCCTCTTTAAAGCGGTGATACATATCGATGGCTTTCTTAGCAGGATAAAAATGGTCCTCATCGAAGGCTAAGTGTGTCATTTGACCGATAATAATTTGTTCACGGTCCTCGCCAATTGGCACCACATCTACGTTTGCTAAACCACGTCCGCCTTCATCATAGCCACCTTCACATTGATTGGCTGCTGTTGCGCCACCCCATAAGAAATCTTCTCTAAATCCCATACTTCTTCTGCCTCCTCAAATTTTTGACAAGTACTTTACTTCAGTGTACCGTCTCTTACTCTAATTCTCCAACCGAAACGATTCCATTAAACCGTAAGCTTCTAGCGCTTCGGCTTTTAAATAGCTTTCAGTCGCTAGATGCTTGCTATTTTATCTAAGCTTTATTTAACAATTGTAAATAAGTAATCACCTTGTTGGATATCACTTTCACTGCTCACTAGAATATCTGCGTAGTCCGCGGAATTCGTAACGATAATTGGTGTCACTGTTTGGTAACCCGCTTCTTTAATCAAAGCAATATCAAAACGAACAAGTTCTTGACCTGCTTCGACGACATCGCCTGTTTCGACTAATTTCTCAAAGCCACGGCCTTCTAAGTTTACTGTATCTAAACCAATATGAATTAAAATTTCTGCTCCGTTTTCTGTAATTAAACCAATCGCATGACCTGTCGGGAAAAGTGTAGCTACTGTTGCGTTGACTGGGGCTTTCACCACGCCTTCAGTTGGCTCAATCGCAATCCCTTTACCCATTGCTCCACTAGCAAATACTTCATCTGGTGCTTGCGATAATGGCATTGCACGACCTGTTAATGGACTTGCCACGATTTCTTGCATGGCTATCCCGTCAGTTTCGACGACTACTTGGCTAGTCGTTGGCTCAGTGTAAGCTGTACCATTATCTGTCGTTACTGAGACTGCCTCACCGTATAAATTTGGAATTTTAACAAGCATTGTTAAGAAGAAGCCTGCTGCTGTCGCAATCACAATCGTCAATAAGAACATCCAAACACTTCTTGTATCTTGTCCACTTGGATCAATAAAGGCTGGGATTGAGAAAATTCCTAATCCTGCCATGTTGTAACCGATTGTTCCTGTGATTCCAACAAAAGCACCTTGAATCGCTCCAGCAATACATGACATGATAAATGGTGTACGCATCGGTAAAGAGAAACCATAAATGGCTGGTTCAGTCACTCCGAACAATGACGAAATAATCGCTGGAATTGCTAATGTTTTTACCTTAGGTTCTTTTGTTTTCAAGTAAATCGCAATCATTGCACCCATTTGAGCAAAACTTACCGCACTAATCACCGCTAAGATGTTTGACATGCCATTGGTCGTTACTTGTAAAATCATAATTGGTACGAGACCCCAGTGAAGTCCTAATAATACCAATAGTTGCCAAGACCCACCCAGCACTAAACCAAATAGAATTGGGCTGAAACCATTCAAGGCAATGAAAGCTGCACCGATTAAACTCGATAACCAAGTCGCAACTGGACCAAACACTAACATCGCTAATGGCACACCCAGTAATAAAGTAAAGAATGGGGTGAAGAAAACTTTAACTGAATCTGGCAATCGTTTTGAGAACCATTTTTCGAGTAAAGAGGCTATGTAAACTGCAAAAATTGCCGGAATAACGGATGAATAATAGCCGCCCGGTGGCATAATAATTGGAATGCCTAGGAAGGTTGATGTAATCGCTGATTCAAAAATTGTCCCTTCGAATAAAGTATAAAGTACTGGTAATTCACCTAAAGTATTTAATGCTGGATACAACATCGCGGCAATTACACCCATTGCTGTATACTGATTCATCTTAAAGCGTTTCGCTGCTGCCAAACCAATCATGAATGGTAAAAATTGGAACAGACCATCGCCGGCTGCGTTTAAGATGGCATAAAATCCATTGGTTGACGTCATACCTACCGCACCTAGTAAAGCAACAACCCCTTTAAGAATACCGGCTGCTGATAAAACACCTAGGAAAGGTTGGAACAAACCTGACATTAAATCGATGAATTGTTCAAAGATATTCCCCTTTGGTCCGTCATCTTGCGATCCACTTGTTTCTCCACTGATTGAGGTTTGCTCAACAATTGTGTTGTAAACGTCTGGTACATGGTTTCCGATAACCACTTGATATTGACCACCACTTTGAACAACCGTGACAATGCCATCACGTTTCTTCAAGTAATCCGTATCTGCCTTACTTTCGTCTTTTAATTTAAATCTCAAACGTGTGACACAGTGTCTTAAATCACTCACATTATCTTCGCCACCTACGTGTGCTACAATATCTCTTGCTAATTCATCATAATTTTTCGCCATTTTATTTCTTCCCTTCTCTTAAGCTTTTATTTATTTCTTGGCCATCAACTATCTGCTTAATCCCTTGGCAACTCCCTCCTTCTTTTTTTATTTGATCAAAAGAAAAAACCTAAATAGATTAGACGAACGCAAATATACCTTTTTCTAAAAAGTTATCGTTTC
Organism: Fundicoccus sp. Sow4_F4; assembly: GCF_052116145.1. Lineage (NCBI taxonomy): Bacteria > Bacillati > Bacillota > Bacilli > Lactobacillales > Aerococcaceae > Fundicoccus > Fundicoccus sp. Sow4_F4. The sequence continues at coordinate 369,974 of NZ_JBQKLQ010000002.1, forward strand.
ATACAATCTATTTAGGTTTTGCCTGCTTGACCAGTAACAATCCTATAATGGATGGGTTATTTAGTTGTTGCTAACCTTTGAATGTGAATGGTTAGATACACTTGTTCTTCACGTCCTACTGGAAAATCGTAGGTTGTTTCGATATATTGTTTAATTTTATCTGAACAGGCAAAAGCCTTCGGATACGTCTCTTTCACTTGTTCATATAGGAAGGAATCATTCGATCCTTGTTGTAATTTATTAGTCACTCTCTGGGAGAAATACTGTAAATGGGTCACAAACCGTTGATAAGAAATCGAGTCTTCATCAAAGTTCACTCCATAATGCAATCGCAGAATATGTAGAATGTCTTGGACAATTTTCAACATCCGCATGGTTTGTTCAATCATCTGTCCTTCTTTTTGAGCATTAATCAAATGCAAAGCAATTGATGAGGCTTCGCTTTCTTCCAGACGGGTGCCGGTTTTTTCTTCGACTAGATCGAGCGCTTCGAGGCCAACTTTATATTCAGCCTTGTAAACACGGCGGACTTCCCAAGCTAAAGGATTCGTTAGCGGCAAATTATTGCGGTGGCGTTCTAAGGCGAAACGCAAGTGATCGCCCAAAGTGATATAAACATGACTTTGAAACTCTTGTTCTAAACGATCCTCGGCCAGTTTGACAATCGCAAAGACAGTATCAATTTCCTCTGTCGTCAACTGTTGGTAAATGTCATCAAACATCGCGTCATCTGCTTTGAGTACAAATGTTTTATTAATTTTACTCGAGTCAATCGCATCGCCGGTTCCTTTTTGAAAACCAATGCCTCGTCCCATAACTACCATTTCTTCACCGTTCTCATTTGTAGCTTGAACGACATTATTATTGAGAACTTTTTGAATAAGCATGGTCCGCCTCCTTAAAAATAATAAAAAACCTAAACATACATAAATAAACGGGCGCAATTTCCCTAGCTCACTTACGTATATTTAGGTTTTGCCTGCTTGACCAGTAACAATCCTTATAGCGACACTTTTTTTAAAATGCAACCGTTTTTATTCTTTTTGGACAAAATAGCAAGAATCGCCATCTGCTTGTTTATTTCAAGCAGACGGCGATTAGTCATATTTTGTTAAATTAGAGATGTTTCAACGGGCTTGCGATTTCTGGATCGGTCATGTGTAATTTAATTTGCTTTTGAATATCGATATCGTGCTGGTTCAAGATATCCTCCATGGCATGCATGGCAAGCTGCTTGGTGTTATTATCGCGGCTTAAATGCCCCAAATAGACATCGCTCGTGTTCTCACCGATTAAATCAATCATCGCCAAGGCGCCGTCCTCGTTGCTCAAGTGACCTTTGTCGCTGAGTATTCTTTGCTTAAGCGACCACGGGTATTTGCCGTAGCGAAGCATTTCGATTTCATGGTTACTTTCGATCAAGTAAGCATTCGCATTCACGAGTAAACTACGGAGCTTTTGGCTAACATAACCTGTGTCCGTCAACATGACGAATTGCTTTTTACCTTTCTGAAAGGCATAAAACTGAGGCGAAATGGCGTCGTGACTAACGCTATAAGTCATGATGTCTAAATCACCTAAACTCAACATCTCATCTGGTTGAACATAACGTCGATTCTCCTCTTTAACGATTCCGATGTTTTTGTCCATTGCTAGCCACGTTTCTTTGTTGGCATAAACCGGTAGGTTAAATTTGCGCGACAAGATGCCAACACCTTGCACGTGGTCGGAATGTTCATGCGTGACAAAAATCGCATCAATGTCATCCATCTTACGATCAATTTGCGCTAACAGACCTTGAACTTTTTTACCGCTGAGGCCTGCATCAACTATAATTTTCTGGCCGCTGGTCTCAATATAGGTACAGTTACCGCTACTTCCACTTGCTAAAATAGAAAAGCTCAGTTGATCTGTACGAATTAATTCTGGTGTGTTTAATTGTATGTTATCTATCGTTTTGACTTGCATAATATCCACTTTCTAATATGAATTTTCTTGTAAACAGTACCTCTAACATACCATTTTGAGCAGCGGATGACAAGTTGACTACCTTGTGGTCAATTGGTCTTACGACTGATAGGACGGGCTTTGGTAGTGCTTAAACTGAGCCTGTAAATTTATTTAAAGATTATTGTTGGAGGGGCAGATGAGTGGAGTAGTCGATTTAGGTTTAATGTGTCGACTCAACGCGTCAGTCGGCACAATAGATGGAGGAGACTGTCGACTCGACGCGTCAGTCGGCACAATAGATGGGGGAGACTGTCGACTCAACGCGTCAGTCGGCATATAAAAATCAGAATTTTGACTTGTATGAGAATTGAATGGTGAAAAATAGTTAGGGTGACTTGTTTTCACGCGAGTTTTTAATCTTACTGGTAAATCCAGCTTTAATGTGTCGACTCGACGCGCCAGTCGGCACAATAGAGGGGGGAGACTGTCGACTCAACGCGTCAGTCGGCATATAAAAATCAGAATTTTGACTTGTATGAGAATTGAATGGTGAAAATTAGTTAGGGTGACTTGTTTTCACTCGAGTTTTTAATCTTACTGGTAAATCCAGCTTTAATGTGTC